>JAGNQV010000132.1 GCA_017988885.1 Opitutaceae bacterium
CGGCCCGCAGCGCGGGAGAAACTTCCTCGTCGGCATCGAGACACAGCGCCCACGGTTGGCTGGCGCGGTCCAGCGCGAGATTCTTGGTGTCGCGAAAACCGCGCCATTCCGTCTGGGAAACGATCGCGCCGAACTTGGTCGCCACGGTTGCGCTATCGTCCGTCGTGGCGTTCAGCACCACGACGCTCTCGGCGACCCAGCCTTGCACACTGGCGAGGCAACGCGGCAAAGTCTGCGCCTCGTTGCGCGCGACGATGACAACGCTGATGGGAAGAACGGTGGGCACGCGGGGATGTGGACAAAAAATCAGCCGAACAGCGAGCGCGGGATTTGCCAGAGGTAGCCGCAGGAACGCCAGGCGCGGACGAGGGATTTTTTCGCGGGACCGGAGCGGAGGACGAGGGCGTTGAGCACGGCGATGAGCGTGAACCCCACGGCTTTGCCAAGATTGCCCACGAAACGGGACAACAGGTAGCCGGTAGAGGAGCGGCCTGCCTCGCGGTCGAGGTTGACGCGGCCGACGACACGCGAGCAAGCCGAGTCAAACGCGTGGCGTTTCACGTAGCGCAGAGTGGTGCGGCTGGCGGGCATCTGGTGGAGCACCTTCGCCTTGGGCGCGAACCACACCTCGTAACCCGCCCGCCGCAACCGGCGGATGGGGCCGTTTTCCTCGCCGCCGAAAACACGCCCGCCCTTGCGCCCGAGATTGATGTCCCAGCCGCCAGTCGCACGTAGCGCGTCGCGGCGAAAGGCGAGATTGGCGCTCATCGGCACGGCGCGGTCGGCGGTCGGGCCGGGGTCGGCGCGAAGATTTTGCAAACCGTGAAAGCCGCGCACCCAAGCGGGGCAACCATCGGGAAAAATCGGCTCGACCTCGCCGGCGACGGCGCCGATGCGACGGGTGGGATCGTTGGCGAAGGGCTGCATCAACTCCTGCAGCCAGTCGGGTTCCATAAGGATGTCGTCGTCACCATAAACAATGATTTCGCCCTGCGCCTCGGCGAGGGCGCGGTTGCGGGCGAAGTTGGCGCCCTGCTGGGTTTCGAGAATATGGCGCGGCGGATGCGCGGCAGCTTGAAACGTGGCGACGACCTCGCGCGTGTTATCGGGCGAGTTGTTGTCGATGATGAGAATCTCCAGCAAAGCCGCGGGATAATTCTGCCGGGTCAATCCCGCCAAGGTCTGCGTGAGCAGGCGCGCCCGATGGTAAGTCGGAATGGCGATGGTGACACTGGGCAGCGACGACATGGGTTCAGTTTTGCGGGACGAGTTGTCGACGCAATGCCGCATAGACCTCGTCCACGCCAAGCTGGCGCACACAATAACTGCGGTAGGAGTCGGTCTGCACGCAGGGTGCGGGCAAATCCGGCAGACAGGTGCAGGGCAGCGCGGTTTGCAGCACGGTGTGCTGGCCGCCGACGGGCCGCCAGATGGTGGCGTTCTGCGAACCAAAGAGCGCGACGACCGGCACGCCGACCGCGGCCGCGATGTGCATCGGCCCGCTGTCGTGGCAGAGCAGCAGGTCGAACTGGGCGAGCAACGCGGCGAACTGGCCGGTGGTCAGGCGTTGCTCGATGGCGACCAAGTGGGCTTGAGCGTGCTGGCGGATTTCACGGACCAACGCGGCCTCGGCGGGCCCGGCGACCACAAAAACCTGGACGCCCAGTTCATCCTGCAACCGGTCGCAGATGGCGGCAAAGCGCGCGGCCGGCCAGAGGCGAAACGGACTGCGGCTGCCGGGATGCAGGAGAACTTTCGACTTTCGACTTTCGGTTTTTGATCTAGGTCCCCCCGTGAGTTTCTCGGCGAAGCGGAGATCGTCGGCGCGCGGCACAAGGCGGACTTCGCGCGAAACCACGGGCACGCCGATGGGCTGGAGCAATGCGAGGTAAGTCTCGGTGATGTGCTGCGAAGTGTAGCAGGCGTTAGTGACCGGCGCGGACGCAGTGTAGGCCCAGCGGTGCCGGAATGGGTTGGTCTCGCGATCATAGGTCACGCGATGGATGGCGCCGGTCCAGCGGGTGAGCCACGCGGTCTTGTCGGTGTTGTCAAAATCGAGGACGTGCGTGAACCGTGCCTGCCGCAAGCGGCGGAGCAGGCGCGGCCATTCGGCCAGCCGGCGGGGAAAAGTGAGGATTTCCGCCACGTCGGGATTGAGGGCGGCGATGCTGGCGTAGCCGGGCTCGGCGAGCAGGGAGAGGGTGGCGTCGGGCCAGTGCAGGCGCAGGTTGCGAAACACGCTGCCGAGCAGCACGAGATCGCCGAGGTAGCGGCGGCGGATGACGAGGATGCGCGGGGCCGGCGTGGACATGGCCTCAGGCGGCGGTATTCTGGCGGTCGTAGAGCGACCGGTAGAGCGGATTGCCGGCGTAAAGCGCGGCATGGTTGCCTTGCGCAACGATGCGCCCCTTTTCAAAAACGAGGATCAGGGACGCGTCGCGAATGGTGCTGAAACGGTGCGCGATGATGAGGACGGTCTTGCCGACGACGAGCTTGCGCAGCGCGTCCTGCACCGCCGCTTCGCTGTCGGAGTCGAGGGCGCTCGTGGCTTCGTCGAGGATGAGAATGGGGGCATTGCGCAGAAAGGCCCGCGCGAGGGCGATGCGCTGTTTTTGGCCGCCGGAGAGCAGCAGGCCGCGCTCGCCCACGGCGGTGTCGTAACCCTGCGGCATCTGAGTGATGAAGTCATGGGCGTGGGCGTCACGCGCGGCGGCGATGATTTCGTCGCGGGTCGCCTCCGGCCGGCCGAGCAGGAGATTCTGGTAGATGCTGTCGTTGAAGAGCACGGGCTCCTGCGAGACGATAGCGATGTTGCGGCGCAGATCGGCGAGCCGCATGGCGCGGACGTCCGTGCCATCGATCGTCACGCCGCCTTGGCCCACTTCATAAAAGCGCGGCACGAGGTTGGCGAAGGTGGTTTTGCCGGCGCCGCTGGGCCCGACCAACGCGCAGACGGTGCCGGCGGGAATGCAGACGCTCACGGCTTCCAGTGCGGGGGCATCGCCACCATAGGAAAAGCCCACGGCGTTGAAGGCGAGTTCGCCGCGCAACCGTGCGACGGGCACGGGCTGGGCGGGATCGGCGATGCTGATGGGTTCGTGCAAGACGAACTCGAGCCGCGCGAGCGAGGCCTCGCCCCGATTGAGTTCACTGTTGAGCGCCCCGATTTTTTTGATCGGCTCATAGCAGACGTAAAGCGCGGTGAGCACCGCAAGGAAGACCTCCCAAGGCACGTGGCTGGCGTGCGCCGCGATCAGGGTGAGGGCAATGCCGATGGCGGACAGCACCTCGATGGCGGGGCTGAGCGCCTGCGCGTATTTCACGATTTTCATCTGCGCATCGACCAGCGCAGCCGTAGCGCGGGCAAAGCGCGTGGTCTCGTGCTGCTCCAGGCTGAAGGCGCGGACTTCCCGCGCCGCGGAGAGGTTCTCGGTAAAATGCGAGGTGACGCCGGCGAGCTGGGCCTGCATCACGTCCGCACGCTTGAGGACCTTGCGGCCGACGTATCGGATGGGCAGGACTGTGAGCGGCACCACCGCGAGGCTGACCAGCACCAGCGTGACGCCGTGTGAGGAAAACGCCTGACTGAGGAGAAAGATCAGCGCACCGATGAGCGCCATGGGTTGCTTGACGCCGTCATTGGCGACCTGGGTGAGCGCGAACTGGAGCTGGGCGGTGTCGGACAGGCCGCGGGAAATGAGGTCGCCGGTCTGTTTGCGCTGCACGAAGGAAAGCGGCAGCAACTGGAGCTTCTTGAAATAATCCAGGCGCAGCGCCTCAAGAATCCGGACGCCGGCGAGCTGCACGTAGTAACTGTTCAGGTAGCCGGAAACCGCGCGCAGCAGAAAAATCAAGGGCACGCTGCCGGCAATCAACCAGACCGTGACGTTGTCCAGCGGCGGCCCCTCATGGTCGAAGATGGGTGGGAAAACATACTTGATGAGCGAGGGCAGGCCGAAGCCGCTGGTGAGTCCGTAAATGGCGCCATAAACAATCGCGGCGGTGATCTGGCCACGCACCGCGCGCACATAGTGAAAATAAGGGCGATAGCGGCGGAGGGTCATGCGCGGGACGAGAATCCAGAAACCAGACTGGACTGGCCAGAAGGAAATGACTGCTAAACGGCGACCGGGTTCAATCTTTGGAAGACCGCACGTCGAGGGCGTCGCGCAGGCCATCGCCGAGGAAATTGAGCGAGAAGAGGGTCAGGGAAAATACCGTGCCGGGAAACATGAGCAGCCAGGGAAACTCCTCCATCTTCTCGGCGCCGTCCTTGATGAGCACGCCCCACGAGCTCATGGGCGGTTGCACGCCGAGGCCGAGGAAACTCAGGAACGCCTCAAGCAGCATCACCGCGGGGATGGTCAGCGTCGTGTAGACGATGATGGGGCCGAGCACATTGGGGATCATGTGCCGGAAAATGATGCGGCGCTTGCCGAGGCCAAGCGAACGGGCGGCCTCGATGTATTCCATTTTCTTGATCGACATGATCTGGCCGCGAACAATGCGCGCCATGGTCAGCCATTCCACCGCGCCGATGGCGACGAAGAGCAGCACGATGTTGCGACCAAAAAACACCATCAGCAGGATGACAAAGATGGTGAAGGGCAGGGCATACATGATGTCCACGATGCGCATCATGAGCGTGTCGATTTTGCCGCCAAAGAAACCGGCGACCGCGCCATAAACCACCCCGATGGTCAGCGCGACAAAGGTGGCGACGAGGCCGACCATGATGGAGATGCGACCGCCGTAGAGGATGCGGGCGAAGAGGTCACGGCCGAGGGTGTCGGTGCCGAGCCAGTGGGCCGCGTTGGGACCGACGGCGCCGAGGTCGAGATTCTGCTCCTGGTAGGACTGGGTGAAAAACGGGCCGAGGACGCACAACAGCGTCAGGGTGACGAGCATGATGCCGCCGACGAGCGCGAGCCGGTTTTTCTTCAGGCGGTGCCAGGCATCAGACCAGAGCGAGGTGCCCTGCTCGAGCTGGTCGAGCGTGAGGTCGGCGGCGGGCAGATTGGTCGGGGAAACCATGGTCACTCGAATTTGAGTTTCGGGTTGAGCCACACCTGCACGACATCCACCACGAGGTTGAGAAAAATGATCAGCGTGGCGAAGAGGATGACAGTGCCGAGCACGAGGGTGTAGTCGCGGTTGAAGGCGGAGTTCACAAATTCGCGGCCGATGCCGGGGATTTGAAAAATGGTCTCGATGACAAACGAGCCCGTGAGGATGCCGGCGATGGCGGGGCCCAGAAAGGAGACGACCGGGAGCAGGCCGCCGCGGATGGCATGGTGGAAAATAACGCGGGTCTCGCTGGCACCCTTGGCGCGGGCGGTGCGGATGAAATCCTGGTTGAGCACCTCGAGCATGCCGCCACGGGTGAGCCGCGCGACGTAGGCGGCATAAACGCAACCGAGCGTGGCGCAGGGCAGCACGCGGTCGATGGGCGAGAACCAGCCCGAGGCGTTGAACCAGCCAAAGTGGATCGCGAAGATCAGCACGAGGATCGGGCCGAGCACGAACGTGGGCACGCAGATGCCGACCATCGCGACGGAGGAGCACAGGTAGTCGATCCACGTGTTGCGCCGGATGGCGGCGAGGACGCCCAGGGTCAGGCCGAAGACCAGGGCGATGGAAAGGGAGATGAGGCCGAGTTCGAGCGAGACGGGCACCTTGTCGGCGATGATTTCGTTAACCGTGCGGTTGGCGTATTTGAACGACGGGCCGAGGTCGCCGTGGAGGAGCCGGCCGAGGTAGTCGAAATACTGCTGGTAGAGCGGTTTGTTCAGCCCGTAGTGCGCTTCCAGATTGTGCAACACCTCGGGGGTGACGGCTTTTTCCGCGGTGAACGGTCCGCCCGGCACAAAGCGGATCATGAAGAAGGTGGCCGTGACAATGATCCAGAGGACCGGGATCGTCTCGAGGAGGCGGCGGAGGATGAAGCGGAACATCAGCGGTGAAAGCCCAAATGAAACGGACGCCGGGTGCAAGCCGCCACCGGCTCAGTCCTCCAAGTAAATGTATTTGTAGGGGTGGTTGTCGAGGAGCGTGGGGTAAAAGCCCTTCACCCGCGGGCTGAGCGCCGCGACCTTGGTGTAGTAATAGATGGGGATGACGGGCAACTCGTCCACGAGGATGGCATCCATTTTCTGGTAGAGTGCGTAGCGCTCGGTGTCGTTTTTGGCGGCGAGGGCGGCGTGGAGGAGGCGGTCGTATTCGGGGTTGCCCCAGTTGGTGTCGTTGTTGCCGTTGCCGGTCTCCCAGATTTCGAGGAACACATGCGGATCGACATAGTCGGCGATCCAGCCGCCGCGCTGCATCATGAAATTGGTGGTGTGCTGCATATCGAGGTAAACCTTCCACTCCTGGTTTTGCAGCACGACGTCCACGCCCAGATTTTTCTTCCACATTTGCTGGATGGCCTCGGCGATGGCGCGATGATTTTCGGACGTGTTGTATGTGAGTTCGATGGGCGGGCAGCCCTTGCCGCCGGGGTAACCCGCCTCGGCCAGCAGGCGCCGCGCGTCCGCGAGTGTGCCGGACAACTTGGCGAGGGGCGTATAGCCGGCGGTGCCGGGGTAGCTCACGGCGTAGGCGGATTCCTGGTCGCCGCGCGTGACGTTCTTCACGATGGACTCGCGGTCGAGGGCGAGGGCGAGGGCCTGGCGCACCCGCTTGTCGTTGAGCGGCGGGCGGGCGACATTGCAGCGATAGAAATAGATGCCGAGGTAGGGATCGATGCGGAGCGCGGCGGGATTGTCGCGGCGGTAGGCGTCGATCTTGGCGTTGGGCAGCTCGTAGGTCATGTCCACTTGGCCGGTGCGAAACATCCGCTCGTCCGTGGAAATGTCCTCGGTGGGGTAGAAATTAATCTCGTCGAGCTTCACGGTCTTGGCGTCCCAATAGTGCGGGTTGCGCACCACGACGATTTTCTGGTTGGGCGCCCATTCCTTCAGCATGAACGGTCCGTTGCCGACCAGATTGCCGGCGCGGGTCCAGTCGGTGCGCTTTTGTTCGAGCCGGCCAAACCGGGTGATCACTTTCACCGGCACCGGCCACCATGAGTAGTGGCTGGCCATGATCTTGAGGAGGTAGGGAGTGGCGTGCGCGAGGGTGACTTGGAAGGTGTGGTCGTCGGTCGCTTTCAGGCCGACCTGCGTGAAGTCGGTCAGGCGGCCTTCGTAGTAGTCCTTGGCACCGGTCACGAAATTGTAGATCAGGTAGGCGTATTCCGAAGCGAGGGCGGGCGTGAGGATGCGGCGGAAGGACTCGACGATGTCGCCGGCGAGGATGGGGTCGCCATTGGACCATTTGGCATCGGTCCGGAGATGAAAGGTATAGACCAGACCGTCGGTGGATATTTCCCAAGATTCGGCGAGCCCGGGGACGGGGTGAAGGTCTTTCGGATCCTCGGTGACGAGTCCTTCGAAGAGCGCCATCATGATCTTATGTTCCGGCACGCCGGTGATGGTCTGGAGATCGAGGTCCTGGGGTTCGGAGCCATTGCCCACCCGCCAGACCATGCGTTTGGAGCCGTCCGCGTTTGTGGCTGCGGCGCCTGCGCCGGTTGATTTTTTACCGCACCCCGTCAGCAGGCCGGCGGCGAGCAGAGGCAGAAGAAGGACAGAAAGACGTGGGATCATGGGTGTTAAACTGCCGGTGGGGAGGGCGTCCGACAAGTCCATGCCGTGCCAGATGGCGATTTACCTCAAGGCAATACCGGTGAGCAAGGCCAAGGCTGTGGCGGGTTCGGATCGAGGTGGGCGCGCAGGTCCCTCTGCGCGCTTTGCCAAGCGCCGGCAGGTTCGGAGGTAGGAGCGGCTTTACGCCGCGTTTCGGGAGGCGCGCTGGGGCGCGTCATCGCGGCGTAAAGCCGCTCCTACCTCTAGCGAGACCAGCCGTGGTCGCCTACGGACTTGGCCCGGATGAGACGTGTTTGTAGAAACGCGTCCAGAGCGCGTCTTCCCGCCAGCCCTGCACGCCCGGACGCAGCAGAAAATTCTTCGCATTAAAATATAACGGCGCAACGGGGCACGCCTCCGTCAACCGGGCCTCGGCCTGCGCGAGGAGGGCTAGCCTTGCATTGGCGTCGGCGGCAAGGTTGGCGCGCGCGAGCAAGGCGTCGTAAGCCGCGT
>JAGNQV010000133.1 GCA_017988885.1 Opitutaceae bacterium
CTCGATATCCCCAATTGCAACACGATCATCATCGAAGGCGCGGATCGTTTTGGCCTTTCGCAACTCTACCAACTCCGTGGCCGGGTCGGCCGTTTCAAGCATCAGGCCTACGCCTATCTCCTCCTGCACCGGCACACGCGCCTGCTGGAGGTCGCCCGCCAGCGGCTGACCGCGATGCGGCAGCATAACCAACTCGGCGCCGGTTTTCGCATCGCCATGCGCGATCTCGAACTGCGCGGCGCCGGCAATCTGCTCGGGGCCGAGCAGAGCGGGCACATCGTCGGCGTGGGCTTCGAGCTGTATTGCCAATTATTGCGCCAGTCGGTGGCACGCTTGAAAGGCGAAAAACAGGCCGCGGCCATTCGCGCCAACGTGAAACTCGACTTTGTCTTCATCGGCGAGGGCACCGGCACTGACTCCACGCGCCGGCGTTACGAGGACAGCTATACCGTGCTCAAGGCCCAGGAAGACGCCGCGATCGTGGAAGTGCCTCGTATTCAAGGGCGTATCCCAGGCACCTACATCGGCGAGACCCGCTTGCGGATCGATTTTTACCGCCGGCTGGCGCTGGCCGAGTCAACCCTCCGACTGAAGGAAATCGAAGCCGAATTGCGCGACCGTTTCGGCAAATTTGGCGACGAAGTGAAAGCCCTGCTGCTGGTGACAGAAATCCGCGTTCGTGCGGAACAAAAGGGCCTCATTTCCGTCGAATCGGAGTTGAGCCGGCTAAAATGCCTGCGCAACAGCGGTCGCCGCGATGATTGGGTGCAGGTCGGCACCCGGTTTCCAAGGTTGACCGCCCCCAAGCCGCTTCTACGTTTACGCGAAATTATCTCATTTCTGAACAATCTGCCCAACTCATGACGCTCAGTCGTTGCGTAACCCTCGCCCTTTTTGCCGCTGCCTGCGGCACCCGCGTTTTCGCCCAATTCGCTCCGGCGCCCAATGACGGCCTGAACATGCGCTTCTCCAATGGCATCGCGGCCATCGTGGAGGACAAGGTCATCACCGTGGACGATATCCGGCGGGAAATTTCTCCGCTCATCCAGCAAATCCAGCGTGAAGCCCGCAGCGAGCAGGAGTTTAACCATAAGATCGAGGAACTGCAGGACGACGTCATCCAGAACCTCATTGATCGCGTGCTGATCGTGAAGGAGTTCCGCAAGGACGAGAAGAAGCGCATCCCCGAAGGCTTCATCGACAAACACATCGCCGACATCCAAGCCGAGCAATTCGACAACGACCGCTCGAAGTTCCTCGCCTACCTGCGCGCCCGGGGCACCACCCTCCGCGAATACCGCAAGGAAGTGGAAGACGAAATCATTTACGGCTACATGCGCCAGCAGCAGCGCAAATCCAGCACCATCGTCAGTCCGGTGCGCATGGAAACCTTCTACAAGGAGAACAAGGACCGCTTTTTCCAAGAAGACGGCGTCCACCTGCGGCTGATTGAGTTCAAACGCGGCGACGGCGAAACCGACACGGAACTGCAAACCAAGGCCACGGAAGTCATCGGCCGGTTTGCGCACGGCGAGAAATTCGAAGATCTCGCCAAGGAATACAGCCAGGACTCACGGCGCAACAAAGGCGGCGACTGGGGCTGGATGAAACGCTCCGACCTCAAGAAGGAATTTAGCGACCCGGTTTTTGCCCTGAAAAAAGGCGAAATCAGCGACACCATCATTCTGCCCGACGGCGCGTTCCTGCTTTTTGCCGAGGACCGCAAATACGCCGGTATCCAGCCGATTGATGAAGTGCGTGATACGATCGAGCGCATGCTCATCCAGCAAATGACCAATGTCAGTCAAGAGCGCTGGCTCGAGCGCCTGCGCCGCAACGGCTACATCAAGCACTTCTAAGTCCGGCCGCACGGGCGGCCCACCCACCACACCCCCCGGTCAAGACAGGCGCAGCGCGCTTCAGCCCAACTTGGGGGCGATCTTCTCCGGCGCCTGCTTCGCGTTGGGACAGGAATCCACCCACACGCCCTGCGGCCGGGCCCACTCCGCCGCATTGGCGATCACCCGGCGGACATTCTTGTCGTGATAGGTCGGATAGGTTTCATGCCCCGGGCGGAAGTAGAAAATCTTGCCGTTGCCGCGCGTCCAGCAGCAGCCGCTCCGGAAAACCTCCCCGCCTTCAAACCACGAGATGAACACCTGTTCGTCGGGCGCGGGAATGGCGAAGGGTTCACCATACATCTCCTCTTGTGGCAGTTCAAAATAGCGATCGATACCGCGGGCAATGGGATGGCCGGGGTTGCACACCCAGAGCCGCTCCTTCTCGTCGGCCTCGCGCCACGTCAGCGAGCACGTCGTGCCGAGCAACCGCTTGAAAATCTTCGCGTAGTGCCCCGAGTGCAGCACCACCAGCCCCATGCCTTCGAGCACCCGTTTCTGCACGCGGTCCACGATCCGATCCTCAACCTTGTCGTGCGCCATGTGGCCCCACCAAGTCAGCACGTCGGTCTGCGCCAGCCGTTCCTCGGTCAGACCGTGATCCGGCTCTTGCAAGGTTGCGGTGGTCACTAGCGCATCGGGCAAATACTCCCGCACCCCCTCGGCAATCGTCGTGTGCATCCCCTTGGGATAGATCGCCGCGACAACCGGATTCTTGTGTTCATGGGTGTTTTCGCCCCAGACCGTGATACGAAGTGGATTCATGAGAGGTGAGAAGAGGGTTTGCACGTTTGTGCATAATCAGCCAGACACAAATCCGCCATGACCGAGCCGGCCTCCTACCCCGAGAACCGCCTGCGCTCCACTGCGCTCGGCGAACGGCCGCAGGAGCGGATGGAGCGCGACGGAGTCCAGGTCCTGTCCGACGCCGAATTGCTCGCCATGCTGCTGCGCAGCGGCACCCGCGGGATGGATGTGCTTTCTCTCTCCCAGCAGCTCATCAAGGAAGCCGGTTCGCTCGCCGGCCTGATTGGCTGGACCGAAAGTGACTTCCGCCGCTTCAAGGGCATCGGCCACGTGAAGGCCCTGCAACTGGTCGCGGTCGCCGATGTCGCCCGGCGCGTCCTGATGCAGCAAAAAGGCGAATCACCTTTGCTCAACCGCCCCGAACTCATCACCGGTTATCTGCAGCCCCTCGCCCAGGGACTGGCGGTGGAAAAATTCTGGGTGCTCAGCCTCAACCGCAAAAATCGGCTGATCAAGTGCACGGCCGTCACCTCGGGCACGGCCACTTCCGCCCTCGCCCATCCCCGCGAAGTCTTTCGCGAGGCGATGCGGGTCTCAGCCACTGCCGTGGTTTGCGTGCACAATCATCCTTCCGGCGATCCTGCGCCCAGCGCGGCCGACATCCAAGTCACCCGCCAACTCCGCGACGCCGCCAAGACGGTCGATATTGAGCTGCTGGACCACGTCATCATCGGCCAACCAACGGCTGATCCCACTGGGCGCGGCTACTACAGTTTTCGCGAGGCCGGCGTGATTTGAGTCAGCCCAGCGTAACTGGGCGGCAGACCGGCACTCCCCCAGCGTAAAACCCGCAACGCAGGAACCGCTTTCCCAGCCTTTCCCCACTTTGCCTGATTTCCGGGTTCACTTATTCAAATTTATTGCGCTGCCTTGGCAGGATTGCAGTCAAACCCAGATTACTCACGCTGCCACCATGGACCCTTCCGCTAAGCGCAAACACAGCCACGCTCTGGTCGCTCGACTGCGCGCTTCGGAAATCTACCGCGACTACGAAAAGGCGTTTCGTGACACGACCGGGCTGCCTATCAACCTGCGCCCCATCGAGTCCTTCGACCTGCCGCATCACACCGATCCGAATCAAAATCCGTTCTGTGCGTTGATGGCCCAGACCAACCAGAGCTGCGCCGCCTGCCTGCAATTGCAGCGCAAGGTCGAGGAAGAGGCGCAGATGGAGCCCAAGACCCTGAAATGTTTTGCCGGCTTGTGTGATTCTGCCGTCCCCGTGCGGGTCGGCGAGAACCTCGTGGCATTTCTGCAAACCGGGCAAATCCTGCTCCATCGCCCCAGCCGCAAGGAATTCAAGAAGTTTACCCGGGATCTCATCAACTGGGGCGTGGACACCGACCTCAAGCGGCTCGAAGAAGCCTATTTCCAGACCCGGGTGCTGGAGAAAAAACAATACGAAGCCGTGCTCCGGCTGCTCAGCATTTTCGCGCAGCACCTCGCGTCGCTCAGCAACCAGCTCATGGTCTCCGCCGAGCGGGTCGACTCGCCGATGGTGTCGCGGGCCAAGCTCTTTATCGCGCAGCATCAGGACGAGGAGCTTTCACTCCATCAGGTCGCCGGTTCGGTCAACACCAGCGCTTTCTATTTTTGCAAGATGTTCAAGCAAGCGACCGGGCTCACCTTTACTGACTATCTGGCACGCCTGCGGATCGAAAAAGTGAAAAACCTCCTGCTGAACCCGCACAAACGGATCAGCGAAGCGGCCTTCGAAACCGGCTTCCAGTCGCTGTCCCAGTTCAACCGCGTCTTCCGCAAAATCACCGGCGAGGCCCCGACCGTCTGGCGCGCCAAGCTTGCGCGCAAGACCGCCTGACGCCGCGGGTTCTCAATCCTCCCGCGCGGTTGGTTTGTTTTTCTCGCGGACCAGCGCTTCCAGTTGCTCGATTTTCTCCCCCAAGTGCCGCACTTCGTGCACGAGGTGATGAATCTCTGACCCTTCTTTGATCTGGCCCTTCTCCAAGAAAAAACTCGCGACATAGGCGGTGAAGGTGCCGAAGAAACTCAGCCCAAAAACCACGAGAATAACCGCGACAATCCGGCCGCCCGCCGTCACTGGATAATGATCGCCGAAGCCAATCGTCGTAATCGTCGCAAACGCCCACCACAACGCATCACCGCCGGAGCGGATATTCGTTCCCGGCGCGTGGCGCTCAAACGCAAAGACCGCAATCGTGGCAAAGATCACCGCGATAAACGAAAGCAGGCCCACGACGACAAAGGTGCCCTTCACGCGTTCGGTCCGGAAATGATCCAGCACCACTTGAAACGAGCGCAGCGCCCGCAGGATGCGCAGCACGCGGAAAACCCGCCCCCAACGCAGCCAGCTGATCTCGGGAATGCTGGAAATCAGGTCAATCCAGCCGGTCCGCAGAAATTGCCGGCGTGAGGGCGCACGCCAGAGGTGCACGCCAAAATCCAACAGGAAAATCACACACAGGCCGTCATCGATGCCTCGCAACAATCGCAACGTTTCCGCGTCCAGCTTCAACACCAGTTCCGCCACCAACACGCCCAGCGCATACAGGGAGAGGATGAGCACCAGTAGCTCAAGGTAGATTACGCGCCCATTATACCGTGCGGCTTCCTTGAGGCTGAGCGTCATACTGGCGTTGTGGCGAAATATCCGGGAGTTAACAATCCCCGGCTAACGGCTGGGCGTGACCAGACTTTCCGGGCACGGTTCCGTCGTTTCACATTTGCGGCAGAGGCTGCATAAAAGCCGAATCTCCCGCCGCGCCAACCGTCGGTAACAGTGGAGCGCCAATTCTAGTTCAGCGGCCGGGACGGAATCCACCGCGGCCCGGATGGCCTGTTCTCCCGTGACATAGTATCGAACCAAGGGATTCAAACTGCACCGGCAGAGGTTTGATAGCGGAGCCAACTCACTGCCCAAATCAGACCGGGCAGACAGCCCAGGGTCTTTCATACCGGCCCTGAGCTGCTCCAAAGTCTCATCCATCAGAAACACCAACACATCCGGATGCCCTAGGGGAGACAGAGGGGGCTCTGTGCGCAAACGCCGCTCCCAGTCCCGCTTGATGCTGGGACGCAGGAATTCGAGTCGCAATTGCGACTTGGCTACGCGCTGGGGCATGGGGTCCATGATGGCCGGACGCCGGCCGGCCCGCTGCGCGGGCCTTGCGGAAGATTGCGCATCTTTTGATCCGAATCTAGGCCAATGACAAAATATGCGCAGCCATCGCCAAGGCTCGCGGAGCTCATTTTCCCTGCCGGCCCTAGGCTGTCGCGAACCATTCAACCACCACTCCCGTCATGAGAAAAAACACCCTCCCGCATCAGGCCGGCGTCCCCGGCGAGGCCGAAATCCAAAAGCAGGCTTATCACCTCTGGGTCGAGGGCGGTTGCCTCGAAGGGGTCGAGCTGGACAACTGGCTTGCCGCCAAGGAACTGCTTAAACATCGTCACGCTCAGCCCGCCGCCCGGCGGCCCCGCAAGTCAACGCCCGCCCGCGCCACGGCCTCCGGCCACAACTGATCCCCATGTCTGTCATCCCGCTCACGCTGACCATCAGTCTCTGCCTCGTCTTTACCTTTGTCATCTTTTTCTTGCGGGAAAACTCCCGGCAACGTTTTAGTAGCGCCGAGCGAGAGGCGCTGTTGCCGCTCGCAGAGGAAACCCCGCAACTCGCAGACCCTGCCCGGCGAGTGGCGGATCAAGATCACAAACCCGCCGGCTGCGGC
The DNA here is from genome assembly GCA_017988885.1 of Opitutaceae bacterium. GTDB lineage: Bacteria > Verrucomicrobiota > Verrucomicrobiia > Opitutales > Opitutaceae > UBA2377. The sequence goes on from JAGNQV010000133.1 coordinate 6,413, forward strand.
TGTCACAGCGGACGGCACGCCCCCTGCCCCGGCTGCCAGCAATCGTCTTCCCGGCACGCCTGAGCCCTTTTTCCATGAGCGAGCAAAAAATCACGATCGAGTATAACGACAAAATTGTCCGCCAATTTCTGCTGGCGACCGTCATCTGGGGTGCGGTCGGCATGCTGGTAGGGGTGCTCATCGCCTCCCAGCTCAACTTCTGGCGGCTCAACTTTGACCTGCCCTGGCTGACTTTCGGCCGGCTGCGTCCGCTCCATACCAACGCCGTCATTTTTGCCTTCGTCGGCAACATGATGTTCGCGGGCATCTACTACTCGACCCAACGGCTCGTCAAAGCCCGGCTCGCGAGCAATTTTCTCTCCGCGCTGCACTTCTGGGGCTGGCAACTCATCATCGTCGCCGCCGCCATCACGCTCCCGCTCGGTTTCAGCCGCGGCAAGGAATACGCCGAGCTCATCTGGCCCCTCAACCTCGCCGTCGCCTTCATCTGGGTGGTCTTTGCGGTGAATTTCTTCTGGACCCTCGCCCGCCGCCGCGAACCTGCGCTCTACGTCGCCATCTGGTTCTACATCGCAACCATCATCACCGTGGCGATGCTCTATATCGTCAACCACCTCTCAATCCCGACCAGCCTGTTGCACAGCTACCCGGTGTTCAGCGGCGTGCAGGACGCCCTCGTGCAGTGGTGGTATGGGCATAACGCCGTGGCCTTCGTCCTGACCACACCGATCCTTGGCATCATGTATTACTTTCTGCCGAAGGCGGCGGAACGCCCGGTTTATAGCTACCGGCTCTCGGTCGTGCATTTTTGGTCGCTCGTCTTTGTTTACATCTGGGCCGGCCCGCACCACCTCCTCAACACCGCCCTACCCGACTGGTTGCAGAACCTCGGCATGACCTTCTCGCTGATGCTCTGGGCCCCGTCTTGGGGCGGCATGCTCAACGGCTTGCTCACGTTGCGCGGCGCTTGGGACAAACTCCGCACCGATCCCGTGCTCAAGTTTTTCGCCGCGGGCATCACTTTCTACGGCATGGCCACCTTCGAAGGGCCGCTGCTCTCCATCAAATCGGTCAGCGCGCTCGCGCATTACACCGACTGGATCATCGGCCACGTGCACGCCGGCGCCCTCGGCTGGAACGGTTTCATGGCCGCGGGTATGATTTATTGGCTGCTCCCGCGGCTCTGGAATAAACCGCTTTATTCCAAGGCTCTGGCCAACCTGCATTTCTGGATCGGGACCGTCGGCATCCTGTTCTACGTCGCCGCGATGTGGACCAGCGGCATCACCCAGGGCCTCATGCTCAACGCCACCGCCGAAAACGGCACGGTGCTGGCCTACCCAAATTTTATCGATACCCTCAGCACCATCCGCTGGATGATGTTGATGCGGGTAATCGGCGGCGGTCTTTACTTCACCGGCTGGCTCCTGCTGGGTTACAATCTCTGGCGCACCATTCGCCACGCCCAACCCGTCAACGGCACCATCGAGGTTTATGAGGAGGCGCCTGCTCCTGATTCGCACCTCGGCCTCAAAGCCACCTTCTTCAACGGCCCCACGGTGTTTTTCACCCTTGGCGTCGGGTTCGCCACGCTGTGGATGCTCGGCAGCGATCTCGTCAGCACCGCCGGATTGGTCGGCGC
>JAGNQV010000134.1 GCA_017988885.1 Opitutaceae bacterium
CGCGGCCCGATGGATCCGGCCTTTGCGATGGCCGAGATCAACCTCTTCGGCGAAGTCGGCGTGCTCAAGACCATCAACGACCTCATCGACACCGCCGCCAACCGCAACGACGAGCTGCTGCGTCACATCTCGGACTACATCCGGGCCGACGAACGCACGCACGTCCGCAAAGGCACGCACATCCTCGACATCATGACGAAGCTCGACGCCAAGGCGCTGGAACTGCGCACGCGCGAACTGTTCACCGAGTGCCTCATCAGCCTCGGCGCGATCAAGAAGGAAATCGACATGCAGACCCTCACCCGCGAGGAAATCGAACACCTCGTCGGCGAGTAACTCCCGGGAGCGCGGGCGGCTCGCCCGCATCCTCACTTTTTCAGGGCGGCCCGCAACGGCCGCCCTTTTTTTGCCGCTGATTTGTAGGGCGGGATTCCCAAACCCCGCCTTTCCGCTTATACCAATTACCAATCGCGTTCAGATTCACGCAGGAGTGAGGCTGTTTGGGAGCGCGGGCCGCTGGCCCGCCTTCGGAGCGGGCGAGCCGCCCGCGCTCCCAGGGCACCGGCAACTTTGCGGCTATAGTCTCATTTCATTTCGTAATTGGTATTAAACCGTTCTACCCCTCCCAGTCCGCCGGCGCGTAGGCGCCCTTCCGCACCGCGTGGCCGTTTTGCAGCAGGGCGTTGTTCAGAAAAATTTCCTCCGCCTGCCCTGTCCCTGCCTGCAGTGAGCCTGTCGAACCCGTCGCAGCGCCGGCCACCTGCAAAAATACATCCGCCAGATACCGGTCGTATTTGTCGGGCTTGGTCGTGCAGATCGTGACGCCCTCCGCTGACGTGAGCAGCGTGTCCACGAACCGCTTCGCCGCCTTACCCTCGGACGTCGGCAGCTCCGGGCAGTCGAGATCGCGCAGCCGCAGCTTCTGTTTCACCCAGCGCCGCGGCTCCAGATAAACCTTCACCCAAAGCGTGTCGCCGTCCACGACCTTGAGGATTTCGGCCCGGTAGGTGAAGAGGTCCGCCTTCGTCGCTGCCGGCTCAAGCGTGGCCCGCCCCGCCGCGTCGAGCCGGACGAACGCCCCGGGCTTGAGCCCGCGGTCGTCCGTTTGCCCTGCGCCGGGCCGAAGGACCAAGTCCAGATAACAGGCAAAACCGAGATCGACGACCGTGCCCTCGCCCACGGCGATCAGCTTGCACACGCCCGGCGTGCCGCGCTTCGGCGTGAGCGGGATCGGCTTGGCTGCGACGGGATCACCCGGCACCGGGGCAGAAATCTCCCTCCCGGCCACGTTGATTGCCGCCACCCGCGCTTCCAGCTCCCGCGAGGTCCATTCGTTGCGGACGGCCTCCTTCGTCAGGGCTTTGCGCTGGGCCGCATCCGTCACCTGGCAGAGGACGCGGTAATGCGCCCAGGTCAATTCCTGCCGCGCGGCCAGAATCGGGAAGTAGCGGACAAAGCGCAGGCACCGGTAGAGGACGCTTTCATCCAGATCGAAGTCGTGCGCCAACCGCGGGATCAGCTGGGCACCATAGTCGGCGCGTGCCTTGAACAAGAGCAGGTGCCCATCAATGAGCCGGCCCGTTTCGTGATAGGTGCGTAGCTTCGTTTGTTCGACCGCCCGCTGCCCCTCAATCATTGCCACGCTTACCGCCTTCTTCAGGTCGGCATAAGTCTGGGGAACAATCAGCTTGGACTCAGGCATGGGACGGCGGCGGAATCGCTGTGGTCCCGGCGCGTGGCCCCAGTCAGCCAACCGCAGCCCCGCGCGTCAAATTCCAAGCAGCCCACCCGACCCAAGCCGAACCACAATTCACTAGACCTAACCCCGTGGCTTGTCTCTACGGCTTGGGCGTGACTTTGATCCGGACAAAAATAACCGGAGGCAGATCCGTAACATCGTAGGCCATGGTAAACCATTCTGCATAGTCGCCCTTGCTCTGCGGAGCCGCTATCTCGACCCAGCTCGCTGTATTGTCAGTCCAGGAAACCAAGTCGGCGCTGATCTCGTAAGCGTAATCCACCATGCCTTCCGCGAGGATATTTTTGGTATGCCGCAGGACCAGGCGGTTGCCCGTTTGGGTCGGCTCAATGGAAAATTCGACATAGGACAGGCTGTCCATTTTCAACGGGTCTATCCCGAATGCGAACTCCGCGAAGTTGCTGAGACCGTCGCCGTCGGGATCGTCCGTAGCACCATAGGTCAGGATGCTGCCAAAATGGAGGGTTTCCCACAGGTCGTGCAGCGAGTCGGCATCGTTGTCCTCCGGGGGCGGGGCCAGGGTGTTGATCGTGAACCAAGCACTCACAGCACTCATGGAGAGCGACAGGTCACGGGTGAGACTGTCGGGGTCCATGGTATCGATGGTGAAGTAGCCGGATACCGCCCGGGTGGAGCTATCGGCCATGGTATCGATGATGAAGAAGCCTGACCAAGCCGAGGCCGTCTGGGATACGGCATAGACCGCCGCATCAGGATCACGGGTATCAATAGTGAAAAATCCCGATGCCTCGCTTGAGGCCAGGGCCGTTGCTTGGCTCACTGCATCGGGGTCGCGGGTGTCGATGGTAAACAACCCTGAATTCTTGGCGGCAGACAGGGAGAGCTCCAATACGTCCGCGTCGGCATCACGGGTGTCGATGTTGAAGGCGACGGATGAGCCTACGCTATTGGCCTGATCGCCCGTGTAGTAGGCAAACAGAAGGCCAGCGATCGCCAACAGCCCCAATGCGGCATACCAGCGCTGTGCCTTTGATTTTAGGACGGGCCGATTCATTGCCCGGCGTGGCGTTAAAGACCCCTTACGGTGCGAAGACCGACGGCGGTATACCAACCGCTTCCGGTATAGGCGTGACTAGGGTTGTAGTAGGCGTCTGAAGCTGACACGTATGACTGAGAATGAGCAGTGCTGCTGTTACTAGATTCCTCCCCGCTGAAACACCGCGTCGTCCCAACACCCGTAGAGGGTCCCTTGGAGTTGTCGTCCTTGGCTTCAACCAGTGAATACCAACCGCTTAATGTTCGATCCCAGCACCACTCACCCGCATTACCGACCATATCATAGAGACCGTAACCGTTCTTGTTGTCAGGGCCAGCTGGCGATTGTGAGCCGTTGTAGTAACCCACCGGAGTAGTCGCGATATAACTGTTTCCCGAAGACTCAAAAGGATCCCCGCTTTGTCGATAGTTGGCCATACCCCCGTTGATGTGATCGTCGGCTGAACCACCGTAGCTGGGCCAAGGGAAGAAACCGGAGGTATTCCCGCCCCAATAGGCCTTGATCCATTCTGCGCGAGTCGGGAGCCGGTAGCCGTTGGAAGTCCAAGCCACGAAATCGTTGTTCAGCACCACCTGGCCAGTCCGGTAAACCGTGGATCGCGTGTTATCCGTGAAGTAAACCGGATTCAGTCCTTCCATCTCAGACCGGGCATTGCACCATTTCACAGCGTCATACCAATTGATGCCGGTGATGGGGTGCGTGCTGTTGGTCGCCACGCCTAGGTTGTCGAAGGCATAGCCATTCGCCATCGCCCAATTGTAAACCGTGGACCATTGCCCTTGGCTTACCTCGGTCTTGTCCATGAAGAACCCACTGGTGAATACCTCATTGCTAGCTCCCTCTGGCTTGCCGAAACCGGCAGGCACATAAGTCAGGGCTGCAGATGGTGGCGTGGGTGATAAATCGTCTGCGATGATGCGGGCAACGCCCTTCACCGTGTAGCGTCGATTCCAGTCCTGCCCCGCATTCCAGACAATCTGCTTGTTGGCCCCCGGTGTTACCCCGGCGCCGACGTCGCCCGTGACTGCGAAGGAAGGCAAGGAGGTGGTGTTATCGAAAAGCTGCACCGAAACAAACACCGTGGCGCTGTCTGAGTCGGCCAGGTCATACAGGATGTCGATCAGTTTGGTGCCGGCTCTTTGGCTGGCCCTGATGTTGGTAACTTCAGGAGTGGCGGCCCGGAGTTCTCCAACCGTAAACGCTATGAGTCCTGAAAGCAGAAAACGGCTACAGTTCATACCGCTGATAAAGCCCGGAATCCATGCCGTGGCAATTGAATATCCCGGGCCGATTCCCATGTCTCTGGTTTTGGCTCAACGGGAACGGATGATTTTTCGTAGTTTTGTCCAAAAGCCACAGGCGAGATTTGACCGAGAGAGCTGTGGCATCTCTTCGGGTTACAGAACGTCTCGATATAATCGAAGACGGCAAGTGCGGCATCCCGGCGGGTGCGGGGATGCCGATCTCCAGATCGGTCTCGGTCTTGAGGACCCTCCAGAACGATTCGATTTTGGCGTTATCGTAACAATTTAGGCAACCATCGGCCACGACGCGTTGGGGCAACCCGCTCCACCTTCGATGCGGGTTCGGTCGTGGCGGTCATGGGCGAGAATCAGAAACCTGAGAGCTGAGGCCTGAAACTTGCAGCTCGGAGAAATTGAAAGCGGATACCGGCAGAAACGGCTCCGACGTTTCGCTACGGGGAGGGGAAAGCGGCGAGACACCGCTTCTCCTTCCGAAGGCAGACTTGGGGCGGGCGGTCATTTCCAAGCGAGCACCTTCAGGCCTCTGACTCGTTTGAACTCGCCGGCATTGGCCGTCACGAGCGTGGCGCCGAGGCTGCGGGCTTGGGCGGCGATGAGCAGATCAAGCGGGCCGATGGGCGTGCCGGCGGTTTCCAAGGCGGCGCGGATGTCGGCGTAATGGATCGCGGCATCGAGCGTGAAGTCGGCTATCAGGAAAAGGCCGAGGAAGGCTTCGAGCTTGGCGGCCTGCGAGGAATGCGTGGAAAGATTTTTCTTCACGCCGGTCCAGAGTTCGGCGGCAACAATGACCGGAATGCCGGTGAGCGCGGGGTCGGGCAGTTTACCGAGGCCGGCTTGGTTGCGCAGCACGGGGATGCACACGCTGCTATCCAGCAGATAGGAGGGGTTCACGGCGCGGCGAAATCAAAACACGGGGGCGGCCCGCTCATGCTTCGTCGGCCGGGGAGGTGCCGCGGGAAAGTCTCCGGCGTCGGGGAACGCGGCTGCGAGGTGGTGGGCGATTTCGGTGAAGGAGCGAAATTTTTTCGCCGGCACGGGCTTGAGCAGCACGTCGTCGCCGTGCTTTTCGATCAAGACCTCGGTGCCGTCAAAACGAAAGGCCTTCGGGAGACGGACGGCCTGACTGCCTCCGTGGCGGAAGATTTTGGCAGTGAGCATAGCTACAGATGGTAGCTACTAATTCGGCAAGTCAAGCCGCGAGCACCGCATTGAGTTCGTCCAGCAGCAAGGGAAGTTGCGCGCCAAATAGCTGATGAGCTTTCCCCAATCCGCCGCGCTGCGAAAAAGGCGCAAACTCGAAATCGTCGGTTTCGATGCTGCAGGTCGTGGCAATGTGGTCGCGGATGAGTTCGAGCCAAGAGCGCTGCTCCGCAGTAAAGGGCTGAGAGCTGAGACCTGAGAGGCGGACCTTTGGGCGAGCCAAGCGTCGAAACGTTGGCGAACTGAGTCCGAAAAGGGTTCGAGGACGGGTTGTTGTTCGAGGGAGAAACGCACGAGGGCGACAAGATCGGTAATCCGCCTAGGCTTTCATCAGGCCCGAGGCTCGTTCCGCAATTCCGGCGGGATAGGGAAATTTCTCCGTCAGCCGGGGATCAAATTCAATACCCAGGCCGGGCGCGGTCGGGGCCAGCAACCGGCCGGCCTGAATCCGCGGCGGATCGAGCATCGTGGCCCGTTGCAACTCCGTCAGGTGCTGCCCCATTTCGAGCATCTCGGTCTGAGTCGCGGCAAACGCCAGATGCAGGTTGGCCATCACGCCCGGACCGGCCGTCCACGCATGTGGGATCACCGGCAGCCCGTGCTCCCCGGCCAGCGCTGCCACCGCCATGAAATTGTCCACGCCGCCGACAAAATTTGCATCCGGCTGCAGCACATCCAGCGCACCCAGGTTCACGAATTGCTCGAACTCGCGCCGCAGGCACAGGCTCTCGCCGCCGGCGATGCGCACCTGGGTGCGCTGCCGCAGCCACGCATAACCCTCGGGGTCCATGTAGCTCAGCGGCTCCTCAAAAAACAGACACCCGTAGCGCTCCAGCAGCTTTGCCAGTTCCAGCGCTTCCTCCCGCGTAAACGGATCGGGCACTCCGCCCATGTGTCCGTCTACAATCAGCCCAAAGTCCACGCCCCCGGACTCACGCATCGCGGCCAGCACCGGTTCCATGGTCGCCAGTAACGCCGCGCCGCGCGGTCCGGCAATTCCGCCGCCCTGCCGAAAATAGGGTCCAATCTTGGCCGCGCGAAATCCCCGGCCCTGCAACCGCTCCACCAATTCGGCCACCTCCACGGCCTGCGGCGACGGCCCGAGGCTCGCGTAAACCGGCATCTCCGCCGGACCGTTTTCGCGCAGCAACTGATGACAGGGTTTGCCGGCCAGCTTGCCCTCGATGTCCCACAGCGCGTTGGCGATCGCCCCCATCACGCTGACCGTCGGGCCGCTGCGCCCCCACCAGACACTGGAATCAAACATGCGCTGCCAGATACTTGCCCGGTCCAGCGGATTCCGCCCGATCAACAGCGGCGCATAATAATTGACCAGCGCCAGCGCCGCCTCGCCGCAAAACATGCCCATCAGCGGCTCACCGTGACCGCAAATCCCCTCGTCCGTCTCGACGCGGATGATGGCCGAGCCCACGGCATCGCCCAATGAAGTCGCGGATGAGCAAAGGTGGCAGGTGACTGCGGAGATTTTCATGGCCGGAAAAAAACTAGGCGGCGAGATGAGCCGGGTTGATTTCGTTCAACAGCGAGTCGCCAGACTGATAGCGGTGGATATTTTGTCGCAACAAATCCTCATGCCAGCGCATGGCATCCGGCATCACTCCGGAAATGTGCGGCGTTACGGTCACCCCGGCCATCGCCCAGACCGGATCATCCCGGGTCAATGGCTCCTTTTCAAAAACATCCAGGTAGGCGTGAGCCACCCGACCCGCCAAGAGTGCCTCGCCCAGCGCGGCCAAATCGATCAGTCCCCCGCGCGCCACGTTGATGATCACGGCCCCGGGTTTGACCGCCGCCAGGGTTTCGCGATTGATCAAGTGCTGCGTGCGCGGGCTCAGCGGGATCGTCAGGATAACAAAGTCCGCGTCCGCGAGTGCCGCCGCCATTGTCTCCAACGTGAACCTGCGCCCGGGCAGAACCCCTTTCGGGTCGCCCATGTCGGGATGCGGCAGGTAGCCCGCATAGCTTTCAACCTCCGTCGTGCGTTGCACCACATCCACGGCCACCCCGAGCGCCCGCAATAGGCGCGCCGTCTCGCGACCGACCCCACCGTAACCCACAATCAAGGCCCGGCGACCGCGCAACGCCGGCCTCGAAAACGCCGCGCGGTCTGGCCATTCCCGCTGTTGGTGCAACTGCCCCATCGCGTCGAAACGTTTTACGTGCCGGAGCATTTGTCCGACCACAAATTCCGCCATGTGTCCGGCGCAGATTCCCGCCGAATTCGAAACCCGCATCCCCGTCCGCGTGGTCAAGGGATGCGCAATGGCTTGATTGTAACCCGCCGAGAGGAGATGGACCCATTTGATGCCGTCGCACTTGTCCAAATTCCGCGGCAGCGCATCGGTCACGAGCACCTCCGTATCTTTGGTCAGTGCCGCCTCAATGGCCTCAGCGGAATAGCCGCAGCAAGTGGCCGCATCGGGTGAAGACCAGGACCATTGCGCCGCATCGGGATAAGCAATCAGCAATCGCATAACATTGGGGTGCGAACATCGAGTGCGGTATCCCTATCACCGTCAATCGCAGGCCGACCCTGTCGGGATATTTCTGCGCTGGGGTGGAGACCGTTAAGCTAGGGATGGCAAAGGCGCGCTTGCGGCAGGGAAAGATTCACCCTTACTGAAAGGCAATTCATGGCCACCACCATCTTCACCATCGCCAACCAAAAGGGCGGCGTCGGCAAAACCACCACCGCCGTCAACCTCGCCGCCGCCCTCGCGGACAAGAAGATTCACACCCTCTTGATTGATCT
>JAGNQV010000012.1 GCA_017988885.1 Opitutaceae bacterium
ACGACCTTCGGGGCCGTTTTTTTAACGGTGGCCCGGACGGTCGTCTTCTTAACGGTCTTCGCTGGTTTGGTCGCCGGGGTGAGCGCCTTGGTGGTCTTGGTTTTCTTTTTCATGGCAAATGGTGTGGTGGTGTTAACCGGGCGTTATTTTTACCCGGTTGTTCCGTGCGGGGAAGCAAATATGAAGCCAAAAGCCAGCCTAAGGTGGATTTTGCGCATCCGCCACCGGGTTAGCGTGAAAATTGATGTTTACTCGCACTGGCCGATTGCCCAAAACCTGCCCCTCCCTTTCGGGGCAGTAGCTCAGTTGATAGAGCGCGTCGTTCGCAACGACGAGGTCGTGGGTTTGATCCCCATCTGCTCCACCATCCTTCGCCGCGCAGCGCGAGGCCGAAGGATGCCCGCCGCAGCGTCAGCGCAGGAGGGCCTTTGGCCCGTCAACCTTGAGAGGGGAGAACCCGGCCCCAGCCCCGCTCAGGCTTCCTCACTGTTATACCGCGCGAAAACCATCTTGCCCCCCGCCGTCGGCAGCACGCTGGTGACCTCGGCGTTGACGCGGCGGCCCACATGATTGCGGCCATCCACCACCACGACCATCGAACCGTCTTCCAGGTAACCCACCGCTTGCCCATCCTCCTTACCGGCCTTGGCCAGCTCCACGCTGATAATTTCTCCCAGCATCAACTCGGGCCGCAGCGATTTCGAGAGCTGGTTGAGATTGAGCCACGGCACCCCTTGAAACTCCGCCATCTTGGCGAGGTTGAAATCCGTCGTAAGCAGCTTCGCCCGCATCGAATGGGCGAGGAAAACAAGCTTGGCATCCACATCTTCCCGCTTCGAGACCTCGCTCTCGGGAATACGAATATCGAGATTTTTAATGCGACGCAGCTCGTTGAGCACTTCCAAGCCGCGCCGGCCGCGCGCCTGTTTCTGCGCATCCGTTGAATCCGCGATGCTCTGCAGTTCCCTGAGCACAAAGCGCGGGATCACCAGCGCCGAACTGAGAAAGCCGGTTTCACACACCCGGGCGATGCGGCCGTCAATCAGCACGCTGGTATCCACCACCACCAACGGCACATCGACCTCATGCGGCACGAAGCGCACGTAGGGAATGATCAGGTTAAATTCGTCCCGTCCCCGCAGCGCGATGACCGAGCAAAGGTAGGTGGAGGCCAGAAACAACGCCAGTCGCGCAATGAAGATGATCTGCTCATCGCCGCGCGCAAACAGCGGCGAGGTGCCCACGAGGTAGGAAAGCAAGACGCCCATCGCGAGGCCGAAAGTGATCGCCGAAAGCCCGCGCAGGGAAAATCCCTTGAGCATGATATCCACCAGCACGATCAGGATGCCGATGGACAGGCCGATGAACGTGGCCAGCACCCGGTGTTTATCCCAATCATCCACCGAATAGCACACGAGCCACCCCCCTGCCGCACAGATCAGGATAAAAACGAGGCGAATGGGGAAAAGGGTCATGTTCATAGGCGCGGGTTTAGCGGGTGAACCAGAAGAGCAGCAGCGGCGTAAAAATAAAAACCGCCATCAGGACATAAAGCAGCCGGGTGGCGCGTTCGGCTTTTAGCTTTTCAGTCTCGGTTTCGTTCATTGCAGTGTCCATGACTGCACTCCACCTCCCTCCCCATGACAACGCAATACTGGCTGGTAAAATCCGAACCCGAGGCCTACGCGTGGACCGATCTTGTCCGCGATGGCCGCACCGCTTGGACCGGCGTGCGCAACTATCAGGCCCGCATTCATCTCAACGCCATGCGGAAGGGCGACCGCGTGTTCTTCTACGAGAGCGTCACCACCAAGGCGGTCGTCGGGCTGACGGAAATCACCAAACCCGCTTTCCCCGACCAGACCGCGGAAGAGCCCGGCTGGGTCGCCGTCGAACTCAAGGCCGTGGCGCCATTCGCCCGTCCCGTCACCCTCGCGCAGATCAAGGCCGACCCCTCACTGGCCCAGATCGGACTCGTGCGCCAAAGCCGGCTCTCCGTCGTCCCACTCAGCGCGACGGAATTTGCCCGCATCGCCAAACTCGGCGGTTAAAGGCCACGCGCTTACTCTAGCGCCAGCTCGACGACAACGCGAAATCCGATGTGCCGCGCCCGCGCGGTCTTCGCCACCGTGACCGCCGGAGCGGCCCGCAAGACTTCCGACGCATCGAGATAACTACCGCCCGCGACCAAGGCTTCGGGCGCAACGCCCGCGTTCTGCAGCCATTCCGCCAGATTGCCGAGCAGGTCATAAAACCCGTTGCCATTGGCGGCCAGCCGGCCGGTCTCCCGGCTCTGCCCGCCGCTGCTTTCTGCCGTCCACGCCGCTTGTTCGCCGCTACCGAGGGCCGCGCGGAATTCCTTTTCGGTCGGCAGGCGCACCGTCACGCCCAGCAACCACGACAACCGCTGGCAAAAATCCTGCGCCCCATTCCAGTCCACCGAATCCACGGGCAGCGCACTGCCTGCATTGCGGCTCGGATTGGCGTTCATCACCCGGGTGTAGAGCGCCTGCGGCAATTCCGTCCGCAACATCATCAGGTTTTTTTCGCCCGGCACCGGCAGTAAAAGCGCATAACACTCGTCTTGCAGGCTCCGCAAATCCGCCTCGCGCAGGCCGAGATAGGCGAGCTTGATCCGGAGCGTGCCATCGATCGTCCGACTCTTCGGAAATTCTTTTTCGACTTTTTCCAAAATGGCCGTGGTCTCGGCAACTTTTGCGGCGGCATTCAACACCTGTCGTTTGCCCAGCAATTCGCCCGCGGCGCGATCCAAGGCCACGGCCTGTTGCCATAACTCGCCCGCCAGCACGGTCTGCCGTTTGATTTCTAGCTCCTCGACCCGCCGCGTGGCGACAAAGCGGCTCCCCGCATACTTGGTGTTGACCGCGGTCTGCGCATTCCGGGCCGCCTGATAAAGCTCCGCCGCCATCGCCGCCCGGCCGGCCGCCGCGGCGGCGTCGCCGCCTTTTTCCCGCGCCACGATCTCTGCCACCGCTCCCGCCGCTTCCAAGGAGGTGATTTCCACGTCGAGCACCGCTTGGAGGCGTATATCCGCGAAGCGGGAATTGGGATAATTTTGGTTTAACCGCACCAGCAGGTCGCGGCCTTTGATCTTGTTGGCCAGCACCTCGGGCCAGTCTTCCCGTTTGGCTGCGTCCACCGCCAGGGCCACGGCTGCATCGGCCTGCTCGCGCAACGGTGCGGCCTCGGCCGCCTCCAGTTTTAGGGTCAACCGCGTCTCCCGCACGAAGTCCTTGTCGCGCGCCGCCGCGGCCGAGCGGTTGATTTCCTGCTGGAGCTGCAAGGCCGCGCGCAGGTCGGCCACCGCCGCCGCGGTATCCCCGGCCTGCTGCGCGGCTTCCGCGGTTTGCTCCAGCGGCGCAATGCGCCCCAAAATGCGTTGCGCGTGCCACGTATCACGCTCGCCCTCCAGCCACTCGAGGCGGGTGTTTTCCGCCGGTCCGAGGTTGTGGTTCATTTCCAGCAGTTGGCGCTGCAAGGTGGCCGCACGGCCCAGTCGGGCGCTGAGCACTTCATCCACGGTGCCGGTGGCCGCCGCCTGCCGGTAGGCTTTTTCAATCACGGCGACTTGATCCGCGATCTGCCGCTGCGCGGCGTTCATGCTGATCCTGATTTCCGCCGACGGCGTATCCGTCACCTTTTTGGGTCCACGGGTGCCCAGTTGATAAACCGCCCAACCCAAACCCACGGCCGCGCCGCACCCAAGGATCAAGCGAAACACGAGCCGGCGGCGTGGAGTGACATGCGGCATGAAGAGGTCGCGAGGGAAGCGCCGGACCGAAGCAAAGGCAATGCGATCCCACCCCGCCGGACGTCCGCGCAGGCTCGACACCATGGCCGTTTGGCCTTTGCAAGGAGTCGTGCACGACCAACTCACCATTCTCGCCCCCGGCCTGCTCGGCGGTTCCGTGGCCAAGGCGGTGCGCACGCATGGCCTCGCCCGCCGGATTGTGCTCTGGGCCCGCCGGCCGGAATCGCGGCTCGCGCTGCGTGAGCAACCTTGGTGCGACGCGGTCGAAGATACGCCCGAAGCCGCCGTGCGCGGCGCCAATCTAGTCATCATCGCCGCCCCCGTGGATCGCATCGTGCCGCTGACGCAACAAATCGCGCCGCATCTCGCCGCCGGCGCCATCGTCACGGATGTCGGCAGCGTGAAAGGTGAAATCTGCCGGCTCGGCCTCGTGGCCGTCGGCCGGACCGCGCATTTTGTCGGCTCCCATCCCATGGCCGGTTCGGAAAAAACCGGTTGGGAGCACGCCAGCGCCGAACTTTTTGCCCGCCGCGCCTGTTTCGTGACGCCACTGCCGAAAACGGACCCGAAGGCCGCGGAGACCGTCGTGCGTTTCTGGCGCGATCTCGGCTGCGAGGTCACGACGGAACATCCCGACAAGCACGACGAGATCGTTGCGCACATCAGTCATCTGCCGCAGGTGCTCGCCTCCACGCTCTGCGCTTTTCTCGCGCAAAAGGATTTGCGCTGGCGCAACCATTCCGGCGGCGGCCTGCGCGACACCACGCGTATCGCCGGCAGCGATCCGGCGCTTTGGCGCACCATTTTGGAACAGAACCGCGACGAGGTGCTGCGGGCGCTGCGCCAATACCAGGATGAGTTGCACGACTTCCAAGCCGCGCTGAGCAATCGCGATTATCTCGACGTGACCGCCCGCCTCGAGCGCGGCCAGGCCTATCGCCGGGAATTCCGTCCTTAGCACCGGCTATTTGCCGATCAGGCAAAAATGACCTTGGCGGCGATGGGCCGCTCGCAGACGCTGCTGTCGTCCATGTCGCTGCCTGATCCACTTCCCCTCCAACCCTTCACGCACCCAGTGCGCGGCACCGTCACGTTACCCGGATCCAAGAGCATCACCAATCGCGCCTTGATTCTCGCCGCGCTGGGTAAGGGCGCGACCACTTTGCGCGGCGCTTTGTTCAGCCGCGACACCCGCATCATGATCGCGGCATTGCGCGAACTTGGCTTCAAGGTCGAAGCCGACGAAGCTGCGCTCACAATCCGCATTGAAGGCCACAATGGCGAGATTCCCGTGCGCGAGGCGAGGATCGAAGTCGGCAACGCCGGCACCGCCGCACGCTTTCTCACCGCCTTCGTCTGCCTGCGGCCTGATGGCATCTATCACTTTGACGGCGACGAAGCCATGCGCCGCCGGCCGATCGGGGCCTTGCTCGAAGCCCTCGAAAGCCAAGGCGCCAAGGCCAGTGCCCGCGCTTTTCCATTCACGCTCCGCACCGCCGGTCTGCGCGGCGGTGCCGTGGAACTCGATGCCGCTGAAAGCAGCCAGCTTCTCTCGGCGTTGCTCATGGTCGCTCCGCACGCCCGCACCCCGCTCACGGTGAAATTAAAGGGCGAGACAGTCTCCAAGCCGTTCATTGCCATGACCGAGCAAATGGTGCAACAATTCGCCCAACCGCAGTCCGACTACGTCATTGAGGGCGATGCCACCGCCGCCAGCTATTTCGCCGCCCTCACGGCTGTCACCCGCGGAAAACTGGAAATCAACGGCCTGAATCTCGCCATCGAAGCCCTGCAAGGTGACGCCAGCTTCTTTCGCCTTCTCGCGACCCAAAATGTTATCGTGTCCAATGCCCACACCGTGGGCACCGGACTCCAACGCCAAGGTATCACTGCCGACTTCAACGATTTCTCGGACACCTTCCTCACGCTTGCCGCCATTGCCCCACTGCTCGATGGTCCGACCAGAATCACCGGTATTGCCCACACGCGCAAACAGGAGACCGACCGCGTCGCCGGCATGGCGCGCGAACTCACGAAACTCGGCCAGCGCGTGATCGAGACCGAGGATTCGCTGGAAATTCACCCGCAGCCCCTGCGTGCCGGCCAGGTCATCGCGACCTACCACGACCACCGTTTCGCCATGAGTTTCGGCATTCTCGGCTGCCACGACCTGCATGGTGACGGCCGCTCGTGGCTCTCCATCCAAGATCCCGCATGCTGCGCGAAGACCTTTCCCCACTTTTTTGAGTTGCTGGAGTCCTTGCGCCAAAAATCCTTGGCAGCCTGATGGCCTCCTCCCCTTTCATCATCATCGCCATCGACGGCGGCGCGGCGTCCGGCAAGTCCTCCACTTCCCGGGTCCTCGCCGACCGCTTCAACCTGCTGCATGTCGATACCGGCTCGTTCTACCGGCACATCACCGCGGAACTGCTGCAGCGCGGCGTGCCTTCCACCGATCTGCCCGCCCTGAAAACCGCGCTGGCCACTCTGCAATTTTCCACCCGGCTCAACGGTCGCTCCGCCCAGATGCTGATCGACGGCCAACCGGCCGGCGACGAAATCCGCGACCAACGCGTCAACGACCACGTCTCCCACTACGCGGCCATACCCGAGGTGCGGCACACTTTGCTGGGCTATCAACGCGGTCAGGTTGACGTGGCCCGAAAGCACGGCTTTCGCGGCCTCGTGATGGAAGGCCGCGACATCGGCTCCGTGATTTTTCCCGCGGCGGACTTTCGCTTCTTCCTGCACGCCGATCCGGTCGAGCGGGCCAAGCGCCGCGCCGCCGAGGGCCGGCAGGACTCCATCGCCGAACGCGACCGCCTCGACACCTCGCGCAAGACTTCGCCGCTCACCTGCCCCGTCGGGGCCCTTGATATCGACAGCACGCATTTCACCCTGGAACAGGTGGTCGAAAAAATGGCCGCCATCATTGCGCCAAACTTTCCCCCTGTATGAGCTACACCTTCCGTCAGGTCGAGATGCAGCGGGTCTATGGTTTTTTTCACTATCTTTCATCCGTGGTGTATGGGATGTTTTTCCGCGGTGAAGTGGCCGGCTTGGAGAACCTCCCGCAATCGGGCTCGTTCCTGATCGCGGCCAATCATGCGAGCTTTCTTGATCCGCCGTTCATCGGCAGCCAAGTGCCGCGCCAGATCGCCTATTTTGCCCGCAAGACCCTTTGGAAGCCCGGCATTGCCTCGTGGTGGCTCGACGAGGTTGGCACGATCCCCGTCGATCGCGATGGCGGCCAGGATGTCAGCGCCATCAAGCGCGTGCTCAAGGCGCTGAAGGACAATCGCGGACTCATTCTTTTCCCAGAAGGCACCCGCACTTCCGACGGCCGCCTGCAGGAACCCAAGGCTGGCGTCGGGCTCATCGCCTGCCGGGCACAGGTGCCGGTCGTGCCCGCGCGGATTTTCGGCTCCTATGCCGCTTTCGGCAAGGGCCGCTCCCTCCGCCTGGGCACACCGGTGAGCGTTGTCTTCGGCCGGCCCATTTTGCCCGGGACTTATGATGATCCCGCGGCGGGCAAGGAGCGCTACCAGCTCGCCAGCACGCGCATCTTCGCCCACATCGCCGCGCTGGTGGAACCGGTGCGTCCGGTCATCTGAGCGCTGCAGTCGCGGGGCAATCGATGCCGTTTTTTTGCGGCGCTAAAAAACTTTCGCGTCCGGTGTAACTTTATTGGGCGTGCCGTGTTTTCATTCACGACCCCGGCACAACACGAGGTGTTCAATCAAACCAACCCTCAACGCTCCGCCCCGCGGAGTTAATGCCATGAATAAAATGAAATCCTTCACCGGTGCTGCCCTCGTCAGCGCCTTGCTCGCAACCTCCGCCTTCGCCTCGACCGTCGCGGTCAATCCGGCGCTGCAACGAGATCTGCCCCGCCCCGACACGGTGGTCGCTCCTTCCAATCTGCCCCGGCAATACCTCGGCACCACGGTCAAACTCTCGTTCATCGTCGACGAGACCGGTCAGCCGCATGACATCCAAGTCATTTCTTCCAGCAATCGCAGTCTGGCCAACAGCCTCGTGCCCGCCCTCGCGCAGTGGCGGTTCACCCCGGCCATGGAAAATGGCGTGCCGGTCGCGAAACGCGTGATCCTGCCACTCAAGCTCACCAACGAATCCTGATCGGATTTGCGTGGCGACACTCGCAGCCGTCAGGTGGCACACCGGTGCCCCTGACGGCTTGTTCGCGTCCGCCGCCGGATTATTCCAGCCCGCTCGCGCGGCGGGCCCGTTTGAGCACGGCGCTGGCCGTGGCGCGCGCGCGTTGTGCTCCGTCGCGCAGCACGGTCTCAACGTAATCGGGATTCGCTGCCAGCTCGGCGCGCCGCACGCGGGCCGCGGCGAAGAAATTCCAGTAATGCTCGAAGAGTCCCTTCTTGAGGTCACCGTAACCGAGTCCACCTGCCCGCAGCCGCTGCTCGAAATCCGCCGCCACTGCAGCCGGTGCAACAAGCTTAAGCAATTGCACCGCCAGATTTTTTTCCGCATCGGGCTTGGATTCGGCCGGGGTGCGTGAATCCATGACGATGCCCATGATTTTTTTCCGCACCGCCTTCTCGTCGCCGAAAATGTCGATCGTGTTGCCGTAGCTCTTGCTCATCTTCTGCCCATCGAGCCCGGGCACCACGGCGATGTCGTCGCGGATTTCACTCTCCGGCACGACGAAGCTCTCGCCGTAAGTCTGGTTGAACTTGATGGCGATGTCGCGGGTCATCTCGACATGCTGCTTCTGGTCGCGACCCACCGGCACACGTTGGGTATCGAACAGCAATATATCCGCCGCCATGAGCACCGGATAGGCAAACAGGCCGAAGTTGGGCGAGAGACCCTTCGCCGTCTTGTCCTTGTAGCTGTGCGCACGCTCCAGCAAGCCCATCGGCGTGAGCGTGCCGAGGATCCACATCAGCTCGGTCACCTCGGGCACATCGCTCTGCCGCCAGAACACACTGTGCTTCGGCTCGAGCCCACAGGCCAGCCAGTCCAGCGCCACCGCCAGCGTGTTGGCCCGCCGTTGCGCCGCATCCGTGAGCGAGGTCATCGAATGATAGTCAGCGATGAAATAATAGCATTCGCCGCGCGCCTGCGCCTCGATCGCCGGGCGCATCGCCCCGAAATAGTTGCCGATGTGCAGGGTGCCGGAAGGTTGGATACCGGTAAGGGTGCGAGGCATGAGGATAGGTGAATCTTTCTCGTTATCGTTCTCTTAATCTTTCTCCAAGGATCGGATAGAGAGAACGAGAACGATTACGAGAACGAGAACGATTTTCAATCCCGGCGGGGCAGCGTGGTGACGGATTGCCGCGCTCGCGCCATCGTGCCGGCCGGCAGATAGCCGCCGAAGGCCGTCAACGGCAGCACGATCGACCGGGGACCCAGCAGCGTGCCGGGCTGCAACACGGCGTTGCACCCCACCTCCGCCTGGTCGCCGATGATGGCGCCGCATTTACGCAGTCCGGTCTCGACCGGACCGGCTGGCAGTCGGGCGACCACCGGCTGCTGATCGAAACGCAGATTCGAGCAGACCACCCCCGCCCCCAGATGCGCGCCATTGCCGAGAATCGAATCGCCCACGTAGCTGAAATGCGGCACCTGCACGCGGTCCAGCAGCAGGCAGTTCTTGAACTCACACGCGTTGCCCAGCACGCCGTCCTCGCCCACGATGACATTGCCGCGAATGAATGCCCCCGGCCGGATTTCGGTGCGCGCGCCAATCCACACCGGCCCGATGATCGTCGCATAAGGCGGCAGCTTCACCGACGGGTGCAGATAAACAAAGCCCTCGAGATGCACCCCCGCCGGCACTTTTGGCAACGGGGCGTCAAAGCGCTGCGCCTGCAGGGCCGGGGCAATCTGTTTCAGCCACTCCCAAGGCGCCACATCGGCCCGAAAAGCTCCAGCGAACAGCGCGAGCGAAGGTGGCAGGGTGAAAAATTCGGCGGCTAGCATGGCGAAAGCGTTAGCGAACTTCCGTCAGTTTGACAGGACGTTTCTCAGCCAGCGACCGGTCCGCCGCAAAAATGACCTCATGCGTCGCCACCGCCTCGGCGAGACCGGTGAGCGGTATGGCGCGATTTTCGGCCAGCGCGGCAAAAAACGCATCGAACTGCGCCCGGTAGGGATGGTCCGCCACATCGCCGGAATCGATTGGCGTCAGGTTCGTCTCCACCCAGCGGTTGCGGTCGGCCCCCGGCTGGTTTGACGAGAATTTTTGATCGAGAATCGAGCCTTCGCTGCCGACGAGATGCGTGTGAAAGTAATACGGCTGCAGGCAATCAATCACCGACGCGCACTTCCCCACCCGGCCGTCCTTGAAGCGGAGGATCGTCACGCAGGTCGTCGGATATTCGTATTTCGCAAAGTCCGGCTGCGTGGACTGAGTCGCGTAGGCCATCACCTCCTCGACCTCGCCGCCCATGCACAGCAACAGGGCATCCAACGCATGGCAGCCGGCGGAGAGCAGGCTGGAACCACCACCCCGGCGCGTGATGTTCCAACGGTATTGGCCATACCACGGACCGGAACCGTGATAATAATCCACCTCGCCATAATGCACGCGGCCCAACTGTCCGCGATCAAGCATGGCCTTGATGCCTTGAAACTGGCTCGACCACCGGCATTCGAAGCAAAGGCAGAATTGCACGCCCGCTGTCCGCACCGCCGTTTCGACGCGGCGCAGGTCGTCGAGCGAAAGCACCATCGGTTTTTCGAGGATGATATGTTTGCCCGCTTGCGCCGCCGCGACCGCCTGATCGGCATGCTCCCAAGGATAGCCCGCGATATCCACCACCTGAATCTCGGGATCGCCGAGCAACTCCTCCACCTTGTGGTAAACCTTGATCGGCGCCCCATGCTTGGCCGTCAGTTCGGCCGCAGCCAACGGCCGTGAGGAACAAATCGCGGTCACCTGTCCGCCACTGCCATGGTTGATGGCGTCGATGTGCGCCGACGCCGCCCAGCCATAGCCAATGATCCCGACGTTAAATTTCTTCATGAGGCTGCAAAGTTCCGCACGCCATTGGCTGGCTCAAAAATCCCTTAAAAATCCGCCGGCCGACCAGCCGCCATCCACGCTTACGATTTGTCCGGTAATGTAGCTGGTCTCGGGCGCCGCAAAGAACAGCACCGCCTGCGCCACTTCCTCGGCCTTGCCCGGCCGGCCGGCCGGGATGTGGCTGATGATGCGCTGCGACTTCTCCTGCATGACGGCATCGGTGCCGTAGAAAAGCTGCTCGGTCGCGGCGGTGAGCGTCGAGCCGGGGGCCACGCAGTTCACGGAGATTTTCTGCGGCGCCAGCTCGATGGCCATGGTCTGCGTCAGGTTGATCACCCCCGCCTTCGCCGCCGTGTAGGCACATTGCAAGCGCGCCGGCACAATCCCCAGCACGGAAGCGATGTTCACAATCCGTCCACCCCCTTGGGCGATCATCACGGCCGACACTGCGCGGCTCACGAGAAACACGCCCCGCAAGTCCACCGCCATGATGCGGTCCCACTCTTCAATCGGAAACTGGTCGATCGTCACGCGATGACGCAGCGTGTTGATGCCGGCGTTGTTCACCAGGATATCAATCCGCCCAAGGCGCTGCGTCAGCTCGCGCACCCCGGCCGCGACCTCCTCGGCCGAAGAAACATCCATCCGCCACGCCGTCGCCCCCGGCATGCCTGCGGCCACCCGCCCGGCCTCAGCCTCATCAATGTCTGCCACGACCACCCGCGCGCCATTTTCCGCCAGCAACCGGGCCGTGGCCAGGCCGATGCCACGGGCCGCGCCGGTCACAAGTGCCACCTGATCCTTGAGGTCCGCTTTCATGGGGTGGACATGATCGCGTCAAATCCCGCCGTATTCGCGAGAAAAAAGCACCCAATAGCGATGCCCGAGGTGGACGCGCAGGTCCTTCTGCGCGTCGTTTGCGCCCGCCGGCAGAGGGACCTGCCGGCCCACCTCAAGCCCAATCCAGCAAACTTTCAGACTACCAAAAAAACATGGCGCCACCCCTTGCCGCCGCCGATACTCCGCGCCGCATGCCCCCGCGACCCCATCAGGCGAAACCGGCCCGCCCCTCTGCCGGTGCCAAAAAATCCGCACCCACTTCCCCCACCCGCGCGGAACTGCTGCGGCTTTACGAACGCATGGTGCTGTTGCGCCAGTTCGAGCTGGCGGCACAGGCCTGTTACAAACGCGGCGAGATGCCCGGTTTCATTCATCTCTATATCGGCGAGGAGGCGGTAGCCGTGGGGGTCTGCGCGCATTTGTCCGATACTGACTGGATCACCAGCACGCATCGCGGACACGGTCACGCCCTCGCCAAGGGCATGCCGCCGCGCCTGCTCATGGCCGAACTCTTCGCCAAGGCCACCGGTTGCTGCGGCGGCCGCGGCGGCAGCATGCACCTCTACGACAAGGCGCACGGCGTCTTTGGCACCAATGGCATCGTCGGCGGCGGCATCGCACATGCGGTCGGCGCGACCCTCAGCGCCCGCACCCGCGGCACCCGGGACGTGGCCGCGGCATTTTTTGGCGACGGCGCGGTGAA
This sequence comes from Opitutaceae bacterium, assembly GCA_017988885.1. GTDB lineage: Bacteria > Verrucomicrobiota > Verrucomicrobiia > Opitutales > Opitutaceae > UBA2377. The sequence goes on from JAGNQV010000012.1 coordinate 12,325, forward strand.
CCATGGTGCGTTTCACGAGAGCCTGAACTTTGCCGGCGCTCAACAGGCCGGCACGCTTTTCGTCTGCGAAAACAATCTCTACGCCACCGCCACACCGCTAAAAAACGTCACGCGCAATCCCGAGATCGCCACCCGCGCCGCCGCTTATGGCGTGCCCGGCGTCGCCGTGGACGGCAACGACGTGCTCGCCGTGTGGTCCGCCGCGCACGAAGCCGTGGCGCGCGCCCGCCGTGGCGACGGACCGACGCTCATCGAAGCCAAGACCTACCGCGTCGTCGGTCATCATGAGGGTGATCCGCTGACCGGCGTTTACCGCGGGCAGGCCGAACTCGATGCGTGGAAAAAACGCTGTCCCGTCGCGACTTTTCGCCGCCGGCTTCTCGCTGACCTCAAGGCCGCCAAACCCGCCGAGCTCGCGCAGATCGATGCCCGCATTGACGCTATCGTGGCCGATGCGGTCGAGTTCGCGCGCAACTCCGCCGAACCCGATCCTGCGACCGTTTTTACGAACTGCTGGTCCGACGCCATCAACCCGCCTCTGCCGGCCAGTGATCCTGAGCGGAAGACGACCACCCAAGGCTGGCTCGATGCCGTGCGTGATGGCCTCGCCGAGGAAATGCGGCGCGATCCGCACGTGCTTTATTTCGGCGAAGGCATCGGGGAACGCGGCGGCAGTTTCGCGCACACCAAGGGCCTCTGGCAGGAATTCGGTGCCGGGCGGGTCATCGACACTCCCATCTGCGAACTCGGTTTCACCGGTGCGGCCATTGGCGCTTCCGCCACCGGCTGCCGCTCCGTCGCGGATCTCATGTTCGTGGATTTTCTTTTCGAGACCGGCGGGCAGATTCCGCTCCAAGCCGCCAAGCTGCGCTATATGAGCAACGGTCAGATGGTGGCACCGCTCGTCGTCCGCGCACCCTGCGGCGCCATCAAGAGCGCCGGTCCGCAGCATAGCGGCACTTACCACACACTCTGGGCGCACCTGCCCGGACTCATCGTCGCCATGCCCTCCAATCCCGCTGACGCGAAGGGCCTCATGAAAACCGCTCTCCGCGGCGACAACCCGGTGCTGTTTCTTGAACCCAAGGCGTTGTTCGCCTCGAAGGGCGAAGTTCCGGTCGGCGAACATTGCGTGCCCTTCGGCGTCGCGCGCCTCGCCGTCACGGGCCGCGATCTCACTCTCGCCACCATTGGGCGGATGGTGCCACTCGCCCTCGAAGCCGCCGCCGCCCTCGCCCAAACCGGCGTGCACTGCGAGGTGATTGATCTGCGCACCATCGTGCCGCTGGATCTCGAAACCATCATCACGAGCCTGACCAAAACCGGCCGGCTGCTGGTGGTGGATGAAGGCTACGCCGCGTTCGGCCTCGGTGCGGAAATCGCCGCCGCCATCGGTGAACAGGCGTTTGACTTGCTCGATGGTCCCGTCGGCCGCCTGCATCTCGAACCCGTGCCGCACCCTTTCAACCCCAAGCTGGAGGAAGCCGTGCTGCCCGATGTCGGCAAAATCATCGCCGCCGCCCAAGCCGTGCTCAAAGGCGAGCCGCGCCCGCAACGCCGCCCCCAAGCCAAACCGGACGACACCGAGGTCGTCCCGCCCCGAAGAGCCGTGGAGGGACCGGCTCCGTCCGGTCCGCAGATCGCAACCAATGTCCAAACGCCAAACCGGACGACACCGAGGTCGTCCCTCCCTGAAGCACCCGCCATCGAAGGCGAACGGCTCACGCTGCCGCATGGCGATCTCACTGTCAGCGAAGCCAAGGTCGTCAATTGGCACAAGCAGGTCGGCGACACCTTCACCGCCGGCGAAATCATCGCCGAAGTCGAAACCGACAAAGCCGTCCTCGAAGTCGAAGCCCCGTCCGCCGGCCGCCTCACCCAAATCGTAGCACCGGTCGGCACCGTCGTAAAAATGGGTGGCGTGCTGGGCGTTTTTGCAAAGCCCTAGCGCGAAGGGTGCAGGCTGCTGTAACGCTTTACCGTTGACCCGTCACCCGTCCGGACATCCTGCTTCTGCGCCCCATGAAAATTTTGCGGATTGAGACCCGGGTCTGTCACGCGCGCATGCGCAATTGGATTTTTGTCAAGGTCATCACCGACGAACCCGGCCTCTTCGGCTGGGGCGAAGCCACCCTCGAATGGCACACCCGCGGCGTCGTCGGCGCCATCGAGGATCTTGCCCAATTGCTCGTCGGCGAAGACCCGCTCCGCATCGAATACCTCTGGCAGATGATGTATCGCCAGCACTTTTGGCATGGCAACGACGTCGTGCGCGGCACGGCCATCGCGGGCATCGACCTCGCGCTCTGGGATATCTTGGGCAAATCGCTCGGCGTGCCTTGCCACCAGCTTTGGGGCGGTCGCGTGCGCGACTACGTCCGGCTCTACTGCCATCTCGGCGGCGGCCGCATGGAGGATTTTTATGAGACCCCGGTCAACGAGGCGAAACGCTTCGGCGACCTTGCCCAGCAGGCGGTGGCCGATGGTTTCACCGCGTTCAAATCCATGCCGGTGCCGTCGCAGATGATGATCGAGGGCCTGCGCCCGGTGAAATTTGCCGAGGCCTGCGTCGCCGCGATGCGCGAGGCAGTCGGCGACAGCATCGACATCATGGTGGATTGCCACGCGCGACCCTCGCCGCGCATGGGCGTAATTTTTGCCAAGGCCCTCGAACCCTACGGGCTCTATTTCTTCGAGGAACCCTGCTGGCCCGAACACATGGAAGGCATCGCCGAGGTGCAGCGCTCCGTGACCACGCCCATCGCCACCGGCGAGCGCATGGTCTCGCAGTTCGCCTTCAAGCGCCTGCTTGAGCTCGGCGCCGCCAGCATCATCCAACCTGACATCACGCACTGCGGCGGGCTCAGCGAGGCGCGCCGCATCGCCGCGATGGCCAATGCCTATGGCGTCGCCATCGCCCCGCACAATCCCCAGGGACCGGTCAGCACCGCGGCCTCAATCGAGTTCGGTTTTGCCACGCCCAACTATCTCATCTGCGAGGCGGTCCACCAGGACGTGCCGTGGCGCGAGGAAATCGTGAACTGGGGTTTCACCGTCGAGAAAAAGGGCCGCATCGTCCGCCCCAGTTCGCGGCCCGGCCTCGGTGTCGAGATCAACGAGGCCGCCATCGCGGCGCACCCCTTCGAGCAGGAAGTCCCGCGGCGCAGCTTCGCACCGGACGGCTCCGTGGTTGACTGGTAAGCCCACCATGGCCGCGGAATTGTCAGCCACTCCGGCTCCGGCGCTGCATCTGCCCGATTTGCGCGGCAAGGTGGCACTGGTCACCGGCGCCTCCGCCGGCATCGGGCGCGCGACCATCGAAGCGCTGCTGGCCAACGGCGCCACGTGCTACGGCCTCGCCCTCGAAGCCTCACCGCTGGGCCACCCCGATTTTCACGCCCTCCCCTGTGATTTGCGCGACCCCGCCGCCATCGAACGGGCGTTCACCGCCCTGCGCGTCAAAACCACCCGACTCGATTACGTCGTGAATGTCGCCGGCGTGGATCCCAAACTCTCACTCGCCGCCGGCGATGCCGCGGCGTGGGACCAGATCGTCGATCTCAACCTGCGCGCTTATTACCTCGTGATTCGCGAGAGCCTTGAACTGCTGCGCGCCGGCACCGGTCGCGCCATCGTCAACGTCGCCTCGATCAACTACCGGCTCGGGCTGCCCGGCCGTTCCATCTACTCCAGCACCAAGGCCGGCATCCTCGGTCTCACGACCGGCCTCGCCCGCGAGCTGGGCCGCGACTTCATCCGCATCAACACCGTCTCGCCCGGCTGGATATTCACGGAGCGCCAGATCACCGAATATTTCTCCGGCGCCGACACCACGAAGCACCTCGCCCACCTCGCCGGGGTGCAATCCCTCCCGCTGCGCCTCCAGCCGCAGGATGTCGCCAACCATATCCTGTTTTACCTCAGCGAGGTCAGCCGGGCCTCGACCGGCCACAATTGCGTGGTCGATGGCGGCTGGCTGCTCGAATAATTTTTCACCCCATGACCACCAAGCCTTCCGCCAAACAACTGGTTCAAATCCGCTGCCAGCTCGGGGAAAATCCACTCTGGGACGCCCAACGGCAGACTTTGTTTTGGACCGACATTGTCGCCGGTGAGTTGCATGCGTGGCACGAGCCCACCGCGATGACCAAGCGGGTTTACGAAGGCCCGACCGTCGGTGGCTTTACGTTGGAAGCCGACGGCGCGTTGCTGCTTTTCCGGATCAACGATCTCGCCCGCTTCAATCCCGAGACTGGCGAATGCCGGCCGGTGCGCACCTTCACGGACGAAGGCACCGAGCGTTTCAACGACGTGATGGCCGACGGGGCGGGCCGGGTTTACGCCGGCACCATCGGCCGCACCAAGGCAAGCGGCGGACTTTTCCGCTTTGATCCCGACGGCTCCGTGCATCCGCTTTTCCGCGGCACCGGCGTCTCGAACGGCATGGGGATCTCGCCCGACGGCCAGACGTTTTATTGGACGTGTTCGACGACCAACCACATCTTCGCCTTCGATTACGACGCGGCGACCGGCAATCTGAGCAACCGCCGGATTTTCTATGCCGCCGACACCGAGGATGAGGGCACCTGCGACGGCCTGTGCGTGGATGTCAACGGCACCCTTTGGTCCGCCCGTTGGGACGGCCACCGCATCCGCCAGCACGCGCCGGACGGCAAGGTGCTCAGCGAGATTTCCGTCGCCGCCTCCCGCGTGACCTCGTGTTGCTTCGGCGGTGCGGACGGCAAAAAACTCTTCATCACTTCCGCCCGGGGCGAAACCGATCCCGGCTATAGTTCGGCCGGCGATGTGTTCGTCGCCACGATGAACACGACCGGCCTGCTCCGCCCCGTCTCGCGCCTCACCAGCGGCAAGTGACCCCGCGGCCTCCCCACCGCACAAGGGAGCACAAAATCCGCGCAGCACCCGGCAATTCCTGCACTGTTCTTTTACCGATTTATGGGTATATTGGCGGCCATGAAAACTGTCTTGGTCCCCATCGATTTCTCTCCTGTCAGCAATCCCGTCGTCAAAGCTGCCGTCGCATTGGCCAAGGCCCTCAAGGGCCGCTTGGTCCTGCTGCACGCCGTGCAACCGCCCATCATCACCAGCGAATACGGGGCGGTCATGACGAATATCCAGGAGATTATCGCCATTTCCGAGAAAGTCGCGGCACGCGCCCTGACACGCCAACAGCGGCGGTTGGAAGCCGGCGGCCTCAAGGTGACCACGGTGCTGGTCACCGGCGGCGCGGTGCCGCACATCCTGGAACAGGCGGCCAAATACTCTGCCGCGTATATCGTGATGGGCTCGCACGGTCACTCCGCCCTCTACGAACTCTTCGCAGGCAGCACCACCACCGGCGTGTTGAAAAAATCTCCCTGCCCCGTCGTCGTCGTCCCGCCGGCCCGCAAGAAGACCGCGCGCAAGTAAAGTTTCCCGGCAGTCGCTTCGAGGTGTTCAACCTAAAGGGAAAATAACTCGGCCAAGCGCCGGTCATTGCGGCGCGCGGCGTTTAGCTTTTGCGTGCCGCGGACCGCAGGGTCAGCGTGGCGGGCATGAGTGACTTTCTTGCCAAGCGCCGGGCGCGCGTAGCCGCGGCATTGCCTTTGGGTGACGCCGTCCTCGTGGTGGGCGCAGGCGCACCGGTGCCGTTGCCCGAAAACACCGATCAGATCTATCCGTTTCGGGCCCACACCGAATACTATTACCTGACGGCGCTGGAATGCCCGCACGGCGTTGTCGCTTACGATCCGCACGACGGTGCATGGCATTCGTTCGTGCCCACCGTCACCGAAGCTGAGCGAGTGTGGGAAGGGCGGGAACAACCACCCGGCACCTCCTTGGCCGGATTGGCTCCGTGGCTCGCCGCGCGCCACGGCCGGCCCATCGCCGCGCTCGGCACGCCGCCCGCCGGGGTGATGGCCGATGCCACGCTCACCCTCAAGATCCGTGAAGCCTTCACGCATGCCCGCCGCCCCAAGGATGCCGTTGAGCTAAGCCTGTTGCGCCGCTCCGCCGCCATCACTGCCGCCGGCTATGCCCGGTTGCCTTCGCTGCTGCAGCCCGGCCTCACGGAACGTGCCGTGCAAGTGGAACTGGAGGCGGAGTTTTTCCGGCACGGTGCCACGCGCACCGGTTATGGCTCCATTGTGGGGCTGGGCCGCAACTCCGCTGTGTTGCACTTCGAGCCCGGCGCCCGCCGCGCGCAGGCCGGCGATTTTGTGCTGATCGATGCCGGCGCCGAGCTCGACCGCTACGTCACCGACGTCACCCGCACCTACGTGATCGGAGAGCCCGGCGACTTTCAGCGCGACCTTTACCAAATCGTGCTCGCGGCGGAAGAACGCGCCATCACGCGCTGCGTGCCCGGCGCCGAATGGCGCGACCTCCATCTCGCCGCCGCGGTGGAAATGACCGCCGGTCTGGTGAGCCTCGGCGTGCTGCACGGTCAGCCCGAATCGCTCGTCGAACAGGAGGCGCACACCCTGTTTTTTCCGCATGGACTTGGGCACATGGTCGGGCTCGGCGTGCGCGACGCCGGCGGACAATTGCCCGGCCGCCCCAAAGATCCGCGCCCCAGCCTGCAAACGTTGCGGCTGGATCTGCCGCTCGCCCCCGGCTACGTCGTCACCGTGGAACCGGGCCTGTATTTTATCCCGGCCCTGCTGAACGATCCCGCCCGCCGGGCACGCTACCGGGACTGCGTCAACTGGCCGCTGGTCGAGTCGCACCTCGCGCTGGGCGGGGTGCGCATCGAGGACAACATCCTCGTGACCGAGGCCGGCCCCGAAAACCTCACCGCCGCGATCCCCAAGGAGCTTTGAAGCAGCTCCGGGCAGTTCGAGGTGGACGCGCAGGTCCCTCTGCGCGGCTCAGTGGCACAGGGACGTATCCATCAGCAAATTTTCCGTGGACAAAGCGCCGCTTCTTGGTCTCCTTTCGCCCCATGGCCCAGCCCGAAAAAAAACACGTCACCCCTGTCAGCCTTGCCGTCGATCTCGTGCTCGTCGTCGGGTTCTTCGCCTTCATGTTTTGGGTGCTCAAGTCGCATGTGCCCTCGACTGACCCGAAGATGATCGTGCTCTGGGGTGCCTTGGGCTCCGCCTGTATGACCGGCGTGTTTTGGATTGCCCTGCAGATGTTCCGCGTGGTGCTCCGCGCGCAGCTCGCCGCCCGCAAGTAAAGCGCTCGCAAAATCCGCGTGGCTTTCGCCAGCGGATGCACAGTGCAACGGGGCCGGCTGCGGTAGACTGTGGACCTTATGATTCACGAAGTCACCGGCGACATCCTTCTCACTGCAGCTCAGGCGATCGCCCATGGCGTCGCCCCTCACGATCACTTTGATCGCGGACTCGCCCTTGCCCTGCGCGGGGACTGGCCTTCGATGTATAAGGACTTTCGCCATTACTGCCATCAGTCGGCGCCCAAGACCGGCACCCTGTGGACGTGGTCCGGCGTCGGTGGCCGGCGGATTGCGTGCCTGTTCACGCAAGAGCCCGTGCCGGAAGCCGGCGGGCACCCCGGCGCGGCCACGCTGGAGAACGTCAACCATGTGCTGCGGGCGCTGCGCCAACTCGTGCTCAGCGAAAAGTTCACCAGCCTTGCCCTGCCCCGCCTGGCCACCGGAGTCGGCGGTCTGAATTGGAAGGACGTCCAGCCCTTGGTCGTGAAGCACCTGGGTGACCTACCCATCCCGGTGTTCGTCTACACGACCTACCGCCACGGCGTGAAGGCCCCGGAGTCTTTACCCCTCGCCCCGGCCTCAGCCTGAACCCGCCGCCTGCTCAAACCGCTGCGCGGCGTTTTTCAATCCGCGCGCCGGCGAGGATGGCGGCCTCGTAGAGCACATACAACGGTGCCGCGAACAGGCATTGCGTGAACGGATCCGGCGTGGGCGTCACCACCGCCGCGATGATGAAGATCACCACGATCGCATGCCGCCGGTATTTGCGCAAAAACGCCGTCGTCATGATGCCCATGTAAACCAGCAGCACGATGAGCAGCGGAAACTCAAATGACGCGCCGACGCCCAGCACCAGCCAGGTGAGCAGGCTGTAGTAACTGCCCGGGGTCCAGCGCAGCACAAAGCCGAACAGTTCGTTCAATTCGACCGACACCCGCAGCGTGCTCGGCACCAGCAGAAAGTAACTGAAGGTCGCGCCGCAGAGAAACAGCGCCAGCGCGGCGAAGCAGATCGGCAGCACCATCCCGAGCTCTTTTCTGGTCAACGCCGGCGAGACAAACTGGCCGATAAAAAAAAGCAGAAACGGCGCCGAGAGCATTAACCCGCCGAGGAAGCACATCTGGATGACCACATTGAAGCCTTCCATGATCGAGGTCGTCCCGAGTTCGATGACGAGCTTGGGGTATTCCTGCTGCAGATGATGCAGCGGCCACAGCAGGACTTCGTTAAATTCCTGGAGAAAATAGCCGATGAGTCCGGCGAAGATCAGGAAGGTCACCACGCACTTGATCAGCGTGCCGCGCAGTTCATCGAGGTGTTCGAAAAAACCCATGGGCTTGCCGCGCGCCGCGAGTGCGGACTCGTCGGCGGGCAGGGACTCCTCGGGAAATGGATCGTTATCACTCACGGGCAGGCGGAAGGCGGATGCTGGGAAGTTTTAATAAAAACGGAAGCGCGTTGTGCGGTTTGGATAAATCTTTGAACGCAGGCGATTCGTGCTCAGAGCGTGACCTTAAGTCGAAAAAAAACCGTGCTCCCGGACCCCAGCGGATAACGACCCCGCCAGGTTTGTTTGCCCCCGGAAGATGGAACCTGTTCGTGTTCCACTCCGGCGGTCGTCCAGGTTGTGAGATTAGTCGAAACCTCCACGGCATAGTTCACCTCGGTCGTCGCGCTCGGCCGCGTATAGGTATAAACCCATTCGGTTGCGGTCGACGTCAACTGCGGCAACCCAGCCGTGGCATTAGTCTTGGGCTCAAGCCCGAGAGCGTATTTGACGAGATTGGGCAGTGCATCGGCACCATAGACGGCATTGGGGCCGCTCTTGGTTGCATCCGCCAGTTCATCGGCGGTAAATGCAGCCGCCTGCCATGCAGCGAACGGAGTCAGCACCCTGAGGGTAGCCGGGTTGCTCGTGATCGCACCGGCGATATTCCTGATCACGACCGTGAAAGTGCTGGCGGTATTTGCGAGCTGCACGTTGTTCAACGTCAGCACGGCACCGGTTTCGCCGTCGAGCTTCGCTCCGTTTTTTTGCCATTGATAAAAAAACGCCGGCGAGCCGCTGGCGGCCACCGCAAAGCTGACCGAACTTCCGACCACCACGGCCTGGTTCGTCGGCTGGGTGTCGATGACCGGGACACTGCCGAAAAGCCCGAGGGTTTGCCCGCCACGTGCCAGGGTCAGGGCCGTTTTATTAGCCGTGATCAGGTCCATGTTCCCATCGTGGTCCGAATCGCCGGCCAACCCAAAGACGAGACCCTGGTTACCCGCGAAGGCCGCGCTCGCGTCAATAAACTGCACGCCGGCGCGGTTGAGAAAAATTCGCAGGCCGGTGCTGATCTGGCCGGGAGAATTCTCCGATTTCACCTGGGCCAGAATGTCCGGCCTGCCATCTCCATCCAAATCCATCACCCGGGGCCAGATAACCCAGCGTTCTTTCTCGCTCCACGTGAAACCGGCGGTCGCGGTCACATCGCTAAAACTGCCGTTCCCTTGATTGAGCAGGAGTTGCAGGCCGGGGAGGCCATAACCGTCAATCGTGCCACCAAGGTTGGGCAGCGTGATGCTGCCGCCGGTGGTCGCCAGCACGAGGTCGGGTTTCCCATCCACGTTGAAGTCGGCCGAACTGATGGCGACCGTCACCGCACGGGCGCCATGAATTTTAGGCGGCAGGACGTATCCGCTCATGGGCTCAAAATGTCCTGTGCCGTCATTGATCAGCAGTAGATTCGTCGGCGCATCACCATCACCACCCAACACGAGATCGGGATGGCCGTCATTATTCACATCGACGAAGAGGCAAGCCGTGTAAACGTGGCCTCCGCTGTGATTGGCGATTTCAGCGGGAATGCGATCGGTGGTCTCCGTGAAAAAACCGGTGCCATTATTAAGGTATATCCGCGGACCGATACTTTGATCATAGAGCCCGAGATTGGCCGTGTAGATGTCCAGGTCACCGTCACCATCGATGTCCGCCGAGGTCACATTATGGGTGAAGGCAAGATGCTGCGGCAACCGCGTGGCGGATTCTTCCACGAGCCGGCCATCGGCGGTTTGGATAAAAATCTTGGCCTGCTCGCAGGGGAAAGGCGGCGTATCCGCACCGTGACCCACCACCAGCAGGTCGGGCCGGCCGTCCCCGGTGAAGTCGCCCACAAACGTGTGGCGCGGGTGCACCATGGTGGTGTCGCCCAACACGGCATCGGTCACATCGATGAATGCCCCGGCATCATTGCGAAAGGCCAGCAACCGGGTGCGTGTTTCCGGCACGGTTGCCGGTCCGATCTGGAGCAAGACCAGGTCGGCATCACCATCGGAATCGAAATCAATCAACACCCCATCGTCGAGCGAAGGGAGCTCCAATCCCCCGGCGAGCAGCAGGGAATTACCCGTGAAGAAAGGTCCGGCCTCAAGCACCGCAGTGCGCATGGTCAGCCGTCCCCCACCCGGCGCCGTCAGAACGCGTTCCGCTCCGCTGAGGTCCGCCGCCGTAGCCCCGCCGGCTTCATCCAGCGGCCAGGCCGCAACGAGGCCAGTCCTGTCCGTCGGCAGGGTTTCACCCAACGCCGCGGTGATTTGCGCCGCCGTGCGGGCGACATTCCAAAAGCGCACTTGCCGCGCATAACCAGGGAAAGCCGGATATCCCGCGATGCGGCCGAGGCCAATCGGCAGCGTGGGCGCGCTCTCCGGGGCCGCGAGTGCGGTGCCGGTCGCGACCTCCGCGCCGTTAATCAACAGCCGCATCACCCCGTTATTCAAGACGGCGGCGACATGGATCCAAGTGTTGAGCGGGAGTGTGACGGCTGGCGCGGTTTGGCGCAGACTTCCCACGGCACCGGTGGAGACTAGGAACTGCAGCGCCGTGCCACTGCCATCGAAATTGATCCCGAAACCAAGATACGGATCACCGCCTGGTGAAGGGAGGGCTTTCCCCATCAGCGGTGCATACGGCATGAATCCCGTGCGATAAAACCAACCTTCCATCGTGAATGAGGCCCCGGTCGCGAAATCAGTCGTCGCCGGCGTTTCCAAGGGCGAGCCACCGATATCCGTCACGTAGTTCTGCTCTGGCGGCAAAGGCTGCGCGCCCAAGCTCACTACTAATACCACCCCCAGCAGCCATACCGCTTTAGCGGGTGCTTTCATTGAAACAGGCATATGCCATGGCTTGGTAAGATCGATTGTATTCATCTATTACGCGAACGCCACAGTCCGTTGCAAGAGAACCACTAACGCCCTGCTCCTTATGGCTTGGTCGCCGGCGGCGTGACCCGGGCGATTTCCGACCTAAGCACCCGTTCCTTCGCGTCCAGCCGGCCGCTGATTCGGGCATAATCGCGGATCCATGCCTCCCCCGCCGCCAGCCAATCGAGGATGAGTTTTTCCGACCCCCCGTCTCCGCGATAGATTCTTGCCCACGCCATCGCCTCCACCACGTCATCGCCCACCACGATGCTGCCGTCCCGGTCCTTGGGTGCGATCTGCTCCAGTGGACTGAGCCGGGTAATCACCCGCACATAAGCTTCACGACCCTGGGCTCCCCCAAATATGGCCACGAGGTGCACCATGCGTTTGAACTGCACGTCGAGCGCATCGCGCTGTTTGGGCGTCAGGGGCCGGTCGGGGTTCGTCAACCGCTCGCCGATATCCTGCGCCAAGGTGCTCGCCGCGAGCACCGAGCCGCGCTCCGCGACCTCCGGCAGCAGCAGGCGCGCGCGCGCGACGTCCTGCACCACGCCCTGCCCGAGCATCAGCCTCACCCCCAGTGTTTCCCGCGCCCGCACGTCCCCCGCGGCCAGTCCCGCCTCCAGCAGTTGCGCCAACTCAGCATCATTCTGCGGGGTCAACTTCCCGCCGGCATAAGCCTCCCAAAGCAGTTTCGCCGCGTTGGGCCGGCCTTTGGCCATGGCTTCGCGCAACAGGGTTTTGCCGCGCACCTCATCCTTCACGACGCCCTGCCCCATGAAATACATGTAACCCAGATAGACCTTCGCTTCCTCGTAATCGACCGCCGCCTGAAACCCCGTGGCCGCCTTCGCGAGGTCTTTGGGCACCCCACCGTAGCCGTGAAAATAAATCTCCCCGAGCCGGTAGTTAGCGGACACGTTGCCTTGGGCGGCGGATTTCGCCAGCCACTCGAGCGCCAGCGGCACGTTTTTATCAAAGCCCGGCTCACCCTGGAAATACGCTGCCGCCAGCTCGTATTGCGCCTCGGCATCGCCCTGCCGGGCCTTGGCCGCATCGGGCGTCGCCTGGCTCCCCAGCGGCAGCCAACCCGCCACGAGGCCCACGACCAGCCAGCGTTTAGCCCGTTGGGGTGACAGGGAGAGCATGAACCATTGCATACGCAGGGGTTAACACCGCCGCGCCCCGCGGCAACCTCCGTCTTGTTTTGCCACCATGTTCTCTGTCGTAAGCCGCCTCCGCCGTTGACACCCCCGCGCCCAGCCTTTGCGATGGTCGCCCTTTCGTTAAAAATTTTAACCAACATGGCCAAGAAAACCTCCACCAAGAAGTCCGCTCCGAAGAAATCCGCCGCCAAGGCCCATAAATACGTCTATACGTGGGGCGCCGGCAAAGCCGACGGCAACGGCGGCATGAAGAACCTCCTCGGCGGCAAAGGCGCCAACCTCGCCGAGATGACGCGCATCAAACTGCCGGTCCCCCCGGGCTTCACGATCACGACCGAGGTTTGCACCTATTTCTACGCGAACAAGCGCACCTACCCGGTCTCGCTCCAGGCCCAGATGGAGGCCGGCGTCGCCAACATGGAAAAGATCATGGGCACGAAGTTTGGCGCCACCACCGGCATGCCGCTCCTCGTCGCCGTCCGCTCCGGCGCCCGCGACTCGATGCCCGGCATGATGGACACCATCCTTAACCTCGGTCTCAACGACCAGAGCGTCATCGCCCTCGTCAAGGCCACGGGCAACGAGCGCTTCGCTTGGGACTGCTACCGCCGCTTCATCCAGATGTTCGGCGACGTCGTCATGGGCGTCCAGAAGCGCGAGGGCGAGGACCACGATCCCTTCGAGCACACGATCCACACTTTCAAGCACGAGACCTACCACCGCGACATCATCGATTCCGATCTCACCGCGGCCGATCAGCAGGAACTCGTCAAGCGCTTCAAGGCCCTCGTCAAGGACCGCACCGGCAAAGCGTTCCCGAATAATCCCTGGGACCAACTCCGCGGCGCCGCCGGCGCCGTCTTCGGCTCCTGGATGAACGACCGCGCCAAGGTCTATCGCGCCAAATACAACATTCCCACCGAGTGGGGCACCGCCGTCAACGTGCAGGCCATGGTGTTCGGCAACACTGGCGAAACCTCCGGCTCCGGTGTCGCGTTCACCCGCAATCCCGCCAATGGCGTCAACGAATTCTACGGTGAGTTTCTCATCAACGCCCAGGGCGAGGATGTCGTCGCCGGCGTCCGCACGCCCGAGCCCGTCCTCAAGCTCAAGGACCAAATGCCCAAGTCCTACGCCGAGCTCCTGAAGGTCCGCCAGACGTTGGAGAAGCATTTCAAGGACGTGCAGGACATCGAATTCACGATCCAGGAAGGCAAGCTGTTCATGCTGCAGACGCGCAACGGCAAGCGCACCGCCGCCGCCGCGCTCAAGTTCTCCATCGATATGGTGAAGCAGAAGCTCATCAACTGGCAGACCGCGATCCTGCGCAATCCCGCCGACCAGCTCGAGCAGCTCCTCGCGCCCATCTTCGACCTCGCCGAGAGCAAGAAGGCCAAGGTCATCGCCACCGGCCTCCCCGCCGGTCCCGGCGCCGCCACCGGCCAGATTTACTTCAATGCCGACCGTTCCGTCGTCGCCGCCGAGAAGGGCGAGAAAGTGCTCCTCGTCCGCGTCGAGACCTCCCCCGAAGATCTGCGCGGCATGATCGCCGCCGAAGGCATTCTCACCGCCCGCGGTGGTGTCTCCTCGCACGCCGCCCTCGTCGCCCGCCAGATGGGCAAGGTCTGTGTCTGCGGCGCCGCCGGCGTCACGATTGATTACGACAAGAAGACCGCGACCATCGACGGCCAGACCTTCAAGGAAGGCGACTTCCTCTCGATCGACGGCACCTCCGGCCTCGTCTACGCCGGCCAGATTCCCACCGCTCCTTCCGAGATCATTGCCGGTCTCCTCCACGGTGACAAGGCCGCGCAAGCCACGGAAAAATTCAAAAACTACACCCAGCTGATGAAGTGGTGCGCCCAGGCCACCAAGCTTTCCGTTCGCACCAATGCCGACACCCCTGAGCAAGCTCGCCAAGCGATCGCCTTCGGTGCCGTCGGCATCGGTCTCACCCGCACGGAGCACATGTTCTTCGAAGGCGACCGCATCGACGCGATGCGCGAGATGATCCTCGCCGGCAATCTCGCCGACCGCGAGGCCGCGCTCGCCAAGCTCCTCCCCTACCAGCGCGCCGACTTCTTCGGCATCTTCAAGGCGCTGAAAGGCTTTCCCGCCACCGTCCGCTTCCTCGATCCGCCGCTGCACGAGTTCCTCCCGAACTCCAAGGAGGCTCAGATGGACCTCGCCCGGAAGCTCAACGTCTCGGTCGATAAGATCATGCACCGTGTGCATGACCTCCACGAGTTCAACCCCATGCTCGGTTTCCGCGGCTGCCGCCTCGGTATCAAGTATCCGGAGATCACCCGCATGCAGGCCCGCGCCGTCCTCGAGGCCGCCGCCGATGCGACGAAGGCCGGCTTCAAGGCCAAGCCCGAGATCATGATCCCGCTCGTCGGTTTCAAGCAGGAGCTCGATCTGCAGGTCGCCGTCGTCCACGAGGTCGCCGCGCAGGTGCAGAAGGAGAAGAAGGTGAAGATCGCCTACTCTGTCGGCACCATGATCGAAATCCCGCGCGGTGCCCTCACCGCCGACGAGATTGCACAGACCGCCGAGTTCTTCAGCTTCGGCACCAACGATCTCACGCAGACCACGCTCGGCATGTCGCGCGACGACTCCGGTTCCTTCCTCGGCACATATCAAGAGTCCGAGATCATGAAGAAGAACCCCTTCGCCTCGATCGACCAGACCGGCGTCGGCCAGCTCATGCAGATCGCGATCACGAAGGGCCGCCAGACCCGGCCCAACATCAAGCTCGGCATCTGCGGCGAACACGGCGGCGATCCGGATTCGGTGAAGTTCTGCCATAAGATCGGTTTGGCCTACGTGTCCTGCAGTCCCTACCGGGTTCCCGTCGCCCGCCTCGCGGCCGCTCAGGCCGCGGTTGCCGACGCCAAAGCGAAAAAGTAATCCCGACAGGGTCGGTTGCACTCAACCGCCTTCTCCACCCTCAAAGCCCTGGTCCTCATAGACCGGGGTTTTTTATTGCCCATGATGCCGCCGCGAAGTGTCCACGCAAAAACCGTTGCCACCCCCGGGTATAGCCCGGATAAAGGGGCCATGACTAATGCACCCCGCTGCAGCTGTCTCCCTCGCGTCGGTTTGCGGTCCCGACTCTGCCTTGGCTTCATGTTCCTGCTCGGTGCCTTTTCCAGCCACCTGTCTGCCCAAACCCTCTTGGTGGCAAATTTTGGCAACAGCACGGTGAGCCAATATAACGCCACCACCGGTGCGGTCATGAATGCCTCCTTCATCTCAGGCTTGGGCAACCCCCGCGGTCTCGCGCTTTTCGGCTCCGACCTCTTGGTGACAAATTTCGGCACCAACACAGTGGGCCAATATAACGCCACCACCGGCGCAGTCATCAACGTCTCCTTCATCTCCGGCTTGAGCAGTCCTCGCGGCCTCGTAATTTCCGGCTCCGACATCTTTATCTCGAATGCCGGCGACGGCACGGTGAGCCATTACAACGCCACCACCGGTGCGCTCATTAATGCCTCCTTCATCACAGGTTTGGGCACCCCTCGCGACCTCAAGATTTTCGGCGCCGACCTCTTGGTCGTGGATGCCGCCACCAACACGGTCGGTCGTTACAACGCCACCACCGGTGCGCTCATCAATGCCTCTTTCCTCTCGGGTTTGAGCGACCCGATCGACCTCGCGATTTTCGGCGCCGACCTGTTTGTGACAAATTATGGCACCAACTCGGTGGGCCAATACAACGCGACCACCGGCACCGTCATCAATGCCTCTTTCCTCTCGGGTTTGGGCGGTCCGATCGGCCTCGCCATCTCCGGCACCGACCTGTTTGTGGTGAATAACGACACCAACTCGGTCGGCCAATACAGCGCCACCACCGGCGCAGTCATCAATGCCTCTTTCCTCTCGGGTTTGAGTGATCCGTTCGGCATCGTATTCGTCCCCACCGCCATCCCCGAGCCCTCGACCTACGCCGCCCTCCTCGACGGACTGGCCGTTCTCGGTCTGAAGTGGTTTGTCCGCCGTCGTCGCCGCGCCCCCTGATACGACCCGGCATTTTTCTCCAGCCCCTCGCCCACCACGGCGTGGGGCTTTTTTGTGCCTTCTGCGCCTCTTTACGGCAAACCGGTTCGAAAGTGATCACCACAAAATACACCGAAGACACGAAAGATGATTTGCCGGACAATAATACCCTGCGGTGTTGGCCCGGTTTCGTGTATTTAGAGTGTTTCGTGGTTAAAACCAATCCTGCCTCACGGAGAATTACTCTGTGCAGAACCAATTCTGCTTTTACGTCACTTCAACGTCTTCGCAGTCAATCAATTCAAACGAAAAAGCCGAGGGTTTTACAGAGAGCAGCAGAGGAAATCAGGTTCAATGGCCGCGTGCACAGCAGCGGGGAGATGCCCTCCATCGCATCATTTGGGTGCAGCCTTCGCCGCTTGCGCTTTCATCCAGCGCTGGGCGTTCACCTGGCCGGCCGCGGCGGCTTTGCTCAGCCACGTCATGGCCGCAGCTTCGTCTTTTTGCTCACCCCGGCTATTCGCCAGGATCATCGCGGTGTAAAACATGCCATCGGCATCGCCCTGCTCGGCCAGTTTCATGGCCTCGCTCAAGGCTAGTTTTTGGTTAGTCACATAACCAAAGGATCCGGTCATCAGGTTTTCCAGATACAGGGCCACGATCGGCTTATAGCTCGCGGCCACGCCGCGTTCGATCAGTCGCAGGTAATCCGCTTTTTCAAAAACCGAGTTCGCGGTGACGAACTGGTAGTTTTTCTGATATTGATTCACCAAATACGCGGAGGGTTCCTGCTGTCCATCGGCGGCGGCGAGATCGGCCAGCTTCAAGGCTTCGGTCCAGTCCGCCGGGCGGATATCGCCATCAACCAGCACCGGCAATACCTTGATGATCGCCGCATAATTGCCCGTCTGCGCATGGCTCAAATTGGCGTCCAGTATCTCATATTTAGCCCAGCGATCGGCGAATTTCGGATCGGCCGCCAGGGCGGCATCGCGCCACCGCTCGCTCTCGGCCTGAGTTCCACCTGCCGCCGCGCGCAGGTTAAGCGCCAGCCACGCCATCGATGCGCCATCCCCTTTCTCAGCACTATTTCGATAAAGCCCCGCCAGCGTGGTGGCGGCGGTCGCCGGTTTCCATTTTTGCAATAGCTCAGCATAGCCTCGCGCCGCGGTCGGCACGCCGGCGGCGATGCCCTCCTTGAAACTCAACTCCGCCCGCCAAGGATTGGATAGGGCGTAGCGTTCCTCTAAAATCAGGAAAGCCAGCTCCACTTTGGCCGCGACATCACCTTTCCAAGCGAGTTGGGCGATAGGTCTGATTTCATCGATCATCAGTTGTTCAGGCGTCTTGGGGATTTCTCGACGCCGTTTACCAGAGCCAACGGAATTACTCCCAAAATCCTTGAAGGTAAAAT
>JAGNQV010000013.1 GCA_017988885.1 Opitutaceae bacterium
AAGCTGGCGGAGAGGGCGGGATTTGAACCCGCGGTAGGCTTTAGACCTACGCATCTTTAGCAAAGATGTGCCTTAAGCCACTCGGCCACCTCTCCGAAGATTGGAGAGCCGAGGCAAACGCGCCTTCAGCAAAGTGCAAGGCCGTTTTCCTGCGGGATTGATTCTAGCTTTCGTCGTCCTCAACTGGGCGTTCCAACTCGGCTCGGCATTCCGCGGTGACTCGCAGCCAGATCTCACGTAGATCAAAAAGGGAAGTGAGCGCTTCGTCGCGATAGGCACACACTGCGCGCAGGCGCAGCGCCACTGGCTCATTGAGCAAGGCGAGGGTCTGATTCAGGGCGCTAAGGGCGCGTTTAAAGAGACTGATAGCCATGGCGAAATCACCAAATTCTAGTGCATGAATCGCCTGCACAGCTTGATCCTCGCCGTGGTGCAGCGAGATGAGATAATTTAAGGCGAGCGCCTGCGGGACCTTTTGCGAGTCGGTGGCCAACAATTCCCAATTGCGCCGCACTCGAAGGTAAAGTGCCCGTGTGGCGATAAATATGGGATTTTTGTGCAGCGTGTAGACTTCGCTATCTGCAGAAAAGTCATCAGGGGGCGTTTCGGTGGACTGCTCCTGCTTGGGCTCTACCTCCGCCGTGGTGTTACTCTCACCCTGAGTCTCGTCCCATTCCATGCTCTTGGCCACTTCGTCAATCCGTTCAGGGTGATCCCGGAAAGTTTCGTAATAGGCCAAGTAACGGTTGATCAACTCGTCCTGATCGCGGAGATAACGTTCCCAATCGAATTCATTCCAAGCTAGGTCGCCTCGGTCTTCCCATTCGCTCTCGGGCACGCCATCAGGATCGTAATTACTCATGGATTGTGCCCGCACACTGAGCCCCTGCCGCGGGGAAGTGCAAATAAAAATCAAATCAGTCATCCCCTTAACTTTGATCCGGAAAGCGCCGGCATTTTGCGCATTGAAACGTCTTCGCGCTGAAAGGTAATGTAGTGAATATGTCGCATGTTCAGCATGGAACGATTTTTTACAGCGGACATGTCCAAGGAGTGGGTTTTCGATATGCGGTTCTGCAAATAGCCAAAGAATTTGAGGTGGCCGGTTATGTGAGGAATCTTCCCGATGGCAGGGTGCAGGTTGAGGTTGAGGGAACGGCGGCTGATATCACTGCCTTCGTCGATGCGGTGGAGGAACGCATGCATGGCTTCGTCCGGAATATTGAACGCCAAAGCGCTTTACGGCCGCGTCAATTTAGCGGCTTCACGATTCAATGAGCATGATCCGGTAACTCATTAATTGCAATGTTGATAGCCTTTGACACAGGGCCCTGCAGTGTTAGCAATTTCACAAATCCACGCCGTGACTATCGACTATTACCTGCTTATCACCGCGCTCCTTTTGCTCTGGTTTCCAAGGCAATGGCTACGAGCGGGCCGCAAAGCGACTAAACGACTGCGCTGGCTGCGTCGTTCCAGAAATAGAACCAAGGATCCGACGCAAATCCGCGAGCCCGGTGATACACGCCTGAAGTTCAGCGAGGAATTTACGAAGCCCCGCAATTATATCGATTTTCTGCGAGCCTTAGCTGGCGGACTTGTAGTCATCGGCGCCCCAGACTGGGGCGTTCGTTCATGTATTGAACTGGCACCGGATCAGGTCCTCGCGGGTGGCGAAGACGGATTGATCATGGCCCTGCGCATGACGATCTTGCTGGTCGCAATGCTCGTGCAATTCGTGCGCTACGAGAAAAAAATTACGTTTTATGCATCGACTTTTTTTCTGGCCGGTATGGGCTTTGCCTTGTGCGGCTTCAGTGCTGGTTTTGTGGCATTTCTCATTGTCTGGACCATGAATACAGCGATGCCTCTGACTCCGGCGGGGTTTCTATCAGCTTTTGCCCTCCTTATTTTCATGCTTGGCCTGTTGTTCCTGGGGGTCGACGATGAGTATGTTCTTTTTGCCGGCATCGTGTGCTTTCTCCCAGTGATGATCAGTTTGTTGGCGAGGCGTTCACTGGCATTATTCAACAAACGGATGAAATAACCGCTTGGCATCTTGACTGCGATTGCACCCCCGCGTTGGAGAATATGGCTGACCGCCACACGCCCACGGACGTTAACCGCTGCGATTGCGCCGGTGCTGGTGGGCTCGGCGCTCGCTTGGCATGCCGGTCGGTTTGATCCAGGTGCCGCGGTTTTGTGTCTGCTGTTTGCCTTGCTGATCCAGATTGGCACAAATTTTGCCAACGATTATTATGATTTTATCAAGGGCGCAGATACTCCGAGCCGTGTGGGCCCTCGGCGCGCCGTAGCTTCTGGTTTAGTGGCACCAACAGCCATGCGCCGGGCGATGAGTGGAGCGTTTGTGGCGGCGTTTTGCCTCGGACTGTTACTCATCCATTGGGGCGGGCCGTGGCTGCTTTTGATCGGGGTCGCGAGTATCCTTTGTGGCTACGCCTATACGGGTGGGCCATATCCTCTGGGTTATCACGGTTGGGGCGACGTTTTCGTCTTTGTTTTTTTCGGTTTGGTGGCGGTCGGAGCGACTTATTTCGTGCAGGCGGGTGATTTGCCAGGAAACGTGCTGCTCTTCGGTGTCGCGGTGGGACTGCTTGCGACTAATATCCTAGTCGTAAATAATTACCGGGATATCGCGACTGATGCCAACGCCGGCAAGCGAACCTTGGTGGTTAGGTTCGGCCGGATTTTTTCCCGCCGCCAGTTTGAGGTCTCCCTCGTCCTGGCGTTTACGGTTTTAGCGGTCGTGGCATGGAATGAGAGGAATGGCTGGCTGCTGCTGCCATGGACGCTGCTGCCGATGGGTTGGCGTCATTGTGTCCGATTGCGGACAAGCAAAACGCCCAGCGAGCTCATAGAGCTGCTGGGCGATACCGGAAAACTTTTGGCGCTTTACGCGCTGTTACTCACGGTCGGACTTGTGCTGGCGGCGCCTTAGATATGGGCGGTGAGTTTGGTCTTAAGTGCAGCTTTTGGCATCATGCCGACGATTTGCTCCACGACTTGGCCGTTTTTAAACAACAGCATGGTGGGAATGGCACGAATGCCATATTCAGCGGCGACCGCGTCGCATTCGTCGACGTTGACCTTGCTGATCTGCAACTTGCCATCGAGCTCGCCGGCGAGTTCCTCCAAGATGGGCGCTATGGCCTTGCACGGCCCGCACCACGGTGCCCAAAAGTCCACGAGGACGGGCGTCGCGGTTGAAGTGACGGCAGCTTTGAATGTATCGTTCGTTAGGTTGGTGATTTTTTCAGACATGATGTTATGCGACTAGAGGATAAGAGATGGGGAAATGTGCAGGATGCAAGTGTGTCCAAGCCGGAGGGTCACTGCGGAGTTGAACGATGAACGATTTCGGCCAGTTCATGGGGTTCCACCTGGTGCAGGTGTTTGCCCCGGACCTTTAGTTCTTCAAACGTCTTTACCACCGTTTCGGTCATACGTCCGTGAGTTTCCTCCGAACCACCCACGATGGCAAACTGCTCGCCGGTGGTAATGCGTTTATGCCCATCTTTGTTATCCAGTCCGACGCCGATCAGGCCGGCTTTGGGAGATCGTTTAGGCTGTTTGCTCACGCCGTTACCGTGCTGGGGTTGACGTCGGTTTCAAGTGGGATTTCTTCCATCGCACCACACACAATGTCACCAAAGGCTTCATCCTGCTGTATGCGAAGTTTGTTCAAGCGGGTGAGCTCCAGCACGGCAAGGAAGGTCGCCACCAGCATGCGCAAGGTAACCTTGCCGGGAAACAATGCGGAAAACACGAAGGTTTTATCGCTCTGGATTCTCTGCAACAGATATTCCATCTGATCGGCGACGGTGACCTGCTCGTCTTGGATTTCACCTACGACTAATTTTTCAGCCAACCGACGCAGCACCATGTTGAAGGCATTCCAGAGCTCGATGCGGTCCACGTTTTTCAAAGGACGATCCGCGGCCTCGACCAACAGTCCGGAAACATAGCGCTCCATCAGATCTTGGCGCAGCGTGACCAGTTCGTTGAGCTTGGCTGAGGCTTCTTTGAATTTTTTGTATTGGAGTAGCTGGTGCACGAGTTCCCAGCGGGGATCGACCTCTTCGTCCTCGGCATTGGGATCAACGGCATGCTGTCCTTTGGGCAGTAGCATGCGGCTTTTGATTTCCATCAATGTGGCCGCCATGACAAAGAAATCGCCGGCCACTTCCAAATCGAGCTGCTGCATGGCGTGCAGGGCTTCGATGTATTGCCGTGTGACCGATTCGATGGGGATGTCGTAAATATCGAGTTCATTCTTGCGAATGAGAAACAAGAGCAGGTCGAGGGGGCCTTCGAAGACCTGAAGTTTTATGCGATAATCGGAATCGGGAACCACAGTGACCATGGTTGAGGCGGGACGAGGCGCGGCAATGGCAAAATCACCTGCGGCGTAGAGCGGCGACATGGAACCCATCGGTATTGTGCCTTGCCGGCATCAAGCTGAGACCAAATTCCCCGAGGGTATAGCCAAAGTCATGGTTTGGAGGGAGCGCGCTGAACTCGGGATTCCGCTGGAGAAAGGCCTCCACGACATCGCAGTTTTCACTGCGATTGAGTGAGCAAGTGGCATATATCAGCAAGCCGTCGGCCGCCACGTTAGCGGCGTGGTGATGGAGAAGTGCAAGTTGCTTCTCGGCGTAGACCTCGATCGCTTCGGGAGTGGTGGTCCATTTCAGATGCGGCGATCGCCGCCATGTGCCCGAACCAGTGCAGGGTGCGTCGACAAGCACGCCATCATAGAGTGCGGTCGCGGGGTGTTTTAATATCGAGATATTATGCAAATCAGCTCGTGCGGCCCGTTGCGATAGTTCCTGTAAGGCTGAGGGTCGGATGTCGTAGGCATCCACCTGTCCGATCGGACCAAGCATACGCGCAAGTTGCAGGGTCTTTCCGCCTGCGCCTGCACAAGCATCGAGCCATCGACCGCCAGACTGGACTCCAACGCTCTCCAAGATGAGTTGGGATCCAAGGTCTTGGATCTCAAATCGACCCGTGCTGTAGGCTTCGCTTTGTGAAAGATCAGCTTCACTGAGCACTTCAATGGCATCGGATAGAATGCTTGAATTCCGCCAAGCCCAGCCTCTGGTTTCAAATTCGCGGGTGACGGCAGCCTTGTCGGCGGTTTGCACCCGCACCCAAAGTGACGCCCGCCGATGCAGCGCATCCATCTCTAGCGACCTAAACGCTGCCGGACATTGTTGCTGTAACCAGGGCGGCAGCAGAGCGGTGGTTTCGCAATTAAGCCATGCGGCTTTAGCCGCTATTGATTCGGGACACGGGGGCCATGGATCGGGTAGAGCGGAACGGTATGCATGAGTGGCCGGCAGGTCCGCGGCGAGCCATGCGATGACCGCAGCGGCTTGCTGGGGTTCAGTTTGGAGCAATGATTCTACCCAAGGTAAAAAGCGAATCGTCGTGTAGAGCAGCTCCCGGTATAGGCGACGATCCCGCGATCCAAAATTACGATGAGCAGCCAGTAAGCGCTGGATGCGCGCTGGCAGGCTGGTATCGGTGCGCCAATGCGGTTGCAATTGCGCGGCAAGGCGTAAAAAAATCTGCTGCTGATTGGCCACCATGTTCACGCCGTTTAAAGCCGCAACTTTCTCCTGTTTTCGCAAGCCTTCGCGCTTTAATGACCATGTCGTCTGACATTGAGTCGGATCCGCGGGCTGCGCTTTGCGCGGCCGGTCTCATTGGCGTGAACGAGCAGGTCGAATTACTACCTCTGACAGGTGGGGTTTCCAGCGATATCATGCGCGTGCGCACTACGACAGGCCGGCAATTTGTCATCAAACAGGCGCTGGCAAAACTCAAGGTGAAGGCTGCGTGGTTCGCCAATACTGACCGAAATCGCGTGGAGCAGGCCTATTTTGCCTATACTGCAACACTGGTCCCCTCCATGGTGCCGCAATTGCTCCATTCAGGTGATACTTGGTTTGCAATGGAATACCTCGACGATGGGTTCATGAACTGGAAGACCGAGCTGTTGGCGGGTCGCGCCAATCTTACCTCTGCGAAACTAGCAGGTGCGTTCCTCGGTCAGGTGCATCGCGCCTCGTGGGATAATGCCGCAGTCCGGACCGAATTTGCGACAGATAAAAATTTCCATGATTTGCGTATAGAGCCTTATCTCCTCACGACAGGACTGCGGTTGCCGGCGCTGCAAAGCTTGTTTGAGGTTGAAGCCAAACGGCTGGGTGGATCCAAGCAGGCCCTTGTGCATGGTGACTACAGCCCTAAAAATATGCTGGTTTCCACGGACCGCATGTTCGTGCTTGATGCCGAAGTTGCGTGGTTCGGTGATCCAGCCTTCGATCTGGCATTCTTACTTACACATTTGCATCTAAAGATTTTGGTGAATGTATCGAATTCCGCGCCGACTTATGCGCTGATTCCGACCTTTTGGGACCGCTACTGCACAACTTTGGGGAAGGCGGCTGATGCCGCGCTGGAGGGGCGGACATGCCGGCTGATACTGATGCTCATGCTCGCACGCGTGCATGGTAAATCTCCGGCCGAATACCTCAGCACGGACCAGCAGCAAACGGTTACTGATTTTGCTTCGGCCGGATTGTTGGACCTGCCGCGGAGGCTTTCCGCCCTGACTACTGCATGGATGACTGCACTCACCAAATGAAAATTGTCTCAATTGATGCCTTTCAGATTTTTGATTCACGCGGTTCGCCCACGATAGAAGCCGTCGTGACCCTGAGTGATGGAACCAGCGGGCATGGCTTGGTGCCATCCGGCGCATCCACCGGGCGGCACGAAGCGTTGGAACTGCGCGACGGTGATCAGCAGTGCTTTTCTGGAAAATCTGTCTATCGGGCGATTGGACATGTGCGGGGTGAAATCGCCACGGCGCTTTGCGGCCACAACGTTTTTGACCAAAGTGGGTTGGATCAAAAGCTGATTGAGCTCGATGGCACAGCGGCTAAAGCGCGTTTGGGCGCAAACGCGATTCTAGCCGTTTCGATGGCCACCGCCCAGGCGGCGGCCAAAAGTAGCAAACAGCCGCTCCATGCTTATCTGGGTGAAGGTCGAGGCAATCTTCTGCCGCTGCCAACCATCCAAATAGTGGGCGGCGGTAAACACGCTGCGGGGCGTATTGATGTGCAAGACTTCATGATCATCGCACTTAGTGCGCAGAATTATGAGGAAGCCTTACAGATGACTTACGGGGTATTTCAAGCCGCGGGTCGGTTGTTGAAATCGCGTGGCTTGCTTGCCGGGGTTGCCGATGAGGGCGGCTACTGGCCGGTTTTTGATACGAATGAAGCGGTTTTAGCATTCATCATCGAAGCGATCGAGGTGGCTGGGTATCAACCGGGCAAGGATGTGGGACTGTCGCTGGACATTGCCGCAACTGATCTTTTTCACGACGGCTGTTATCAGTTCGGATTGGAAAAACGGCGTTTCACATCCGAGCAGTTTGCTGCGCTGATGATTGAGTGGGTAGATAAATATCCCGTTGTTTCAATCGAAGATCCCATGGCGGAAGATGACTGGGCAGGCTGGCAAACAGTCCGCAACGCGATCGGTAATAGATGCCAGTTAATCGGCGATGATCATTTTACAACCAATCTCAGGAGGATCGAACGAGGGATCGCGGCTAACACGGCCAACGCGGTGTTGATTAAGCTCAACCAGATTGGCACTGTAACCGAAACCATGGCCGCAATCCGTGCGACGCAAGCGGCGGGCTGGCTGCCAGTGATTTCTGCCCGTTCGGGAGAAACGGAAGATGCGTTTATTGCCCATCTGGCGGTTGCGACCAATGCCGGACAGCTCAAGGTTGGCTCATTCAGTCGCAGCGAAAGAATGGCAAAGTGGAACGAGGTTTTACGGATTGCTCGGAATCTGGGCGAGAACGCGCGTTTCGAAGGGGCGGGAATCTTTGCCCGGCATGGGATCGTTTTTCCGCGCTAAAAGCCTTCGGGTAGGGCAGGCGCAAATTGTGCGCTCAGAAACCGAGGGCTTCGACTTGGACGTTAAACCCGAAATTGCTTTCGCGGCGTGGTCCGTCGTAGAGCGTCACTAGGTATTCGATGATCCAAGTATTATGCAGGTTCTGGCGCATGCCAAAGGCCTGTTCATTGAAGCGGCGCTTGCGGGAATCATAGTGTAATTTGGCGACTGCCTCGTAGACTTCATTGAATCGGATCTGATAGCTAGTGACATACTCTTCGATTTGCCGGCGCAGGAAATGCGTGTTGAAACGTAGCACCCACGCATCCCCGTCGCGAATGGTCAGTCCGGTATTCAGCTCCTGCATGGTGAATTCCTGGGGCGTGAAGCTTTGGTAGAGATTGAACTCCACCCAGGGAGCGGGCGTGAAGGCGAGGGAGGTATGAATCTCAGATGCTTTGCGCATGCCGGGCACAGGATCAAAACGCAGGTCCAGGGCGGCATTGAACACAAACAAATCACGGGAACCGTATGGCGCGTCACGGGTTTGCACAGTGTTATCGAGACCAAGGCGCAGGGTGTTGGTCGGGCTCAAATCATCGATGTTGCGCGTGTCGCCCAGACCAAGCGGCGCAAGGTAGGTCATGAAGGTGCGCCGATCGATGGCCGGGATGAAGGCTCGGCCGCGGTCCGCTTGCGGCACATAGCGGTAGGAAATGCGCGGGGTCAGGAGATGGCGCAAGCCGTCGATTTTCCATGCTTCATTTTTGTAATCATACACAGCGCTGGAGTGCAGCTCTGCATCAAATCCAATTTCACCCAACGTGCGGGTATATTCGTCGCGACCTCCCGTAGCGCGGCTGTAATGGGTTATAAGACCGCCTAGCACGGGCGTGATGCCCAACCACTCCCGGGGCGTGAATGAACGCGTCACAGCGTAATAGGCATCCAGTCGATCACTGAGCAGGGTGGTGCCGCCAGTCGGTGGATCCTCCCGTAGCACGGCTACGCTGGCATTGAAGCGCTGATACACCCCATGGCCCAAAGCATAGGGCATGAGGTCGAAGCGGACTTCCGGTAGGCGTTCCTGCATGCGATGGTAGGAATTGGGCTGGAACCGAGCCAGGGCTGACACGAAATAATTGTTTCCGGCGTAAATTGACTCGGCGTAATTGTCGGGCTCTTGCACGATGAAAAATTCTCGCGGACGAAAATCCCGGAGCACTTCCGAATCCTTCCAATAATTGAACTGGGCGATGAGGGTAAGCCGGTCGGTGACCTCCTGAGCGTGCCACCACTGGACAAAACCCCGTTCCTCGGAAATTGGGCGACCGAGTAAATCAGTTGCCTTGTTGCCATGGTCATTGATGAAACCGGAGCGAAGATCGCCATTGGTTTCCAAACCACCGTGCGAGACCTCGTAATGTCCCGAGGGCCCGACCATAACGCCACGTGCGGAGAAGACGCTGAGCGTGCCGCCAAATTTTGTGTCGTTAGCGATCGGAACGTGCAGACCCATTTCGCCGAAGACCCCGAGAGATGCACGATAACCGGCTGAAAGTGAGATATAAGAGACGAGCGGCAGGTTAAGGCGGTGCGAAAACTTAGGTAATGAAAGCGGGCGCACACTGCCGATCCCCAAATGGGCGCCTTCGGTGCTGATTTCCTGATTTGTAGAATAGGTAAGCTTCTCGGCCTGTAAGGTAGGTTGAAATGGACCGGGTTCACGCACCGTGACGGTGGCATCCACGATCTCAATTTTCTGCGTTGTGCCGCTGGCGCTTGTGCCTGTCACGTAAAAGGGATAATGCCCCATACGGACCCCTGACATCGTGAAGCTTCGATCCCCCCGCCGGTAGGTAATGCGATCCGCAAGAATTCGTTGGGCACCGCGCGTAAATTTTACGTGACCCGTGGCAATGGCGATTCCGTCGGTGAGTCGATAGCGGATTTCATCAGCTTCCAGCAAGGTTTCTCCGTCACTTAGGCGCGCGTCACCGGTGAAGACGGTTTCTTTAGTGCTGTAGTCAGTGGTGACGGTGAGTGCGGTGAGGTCAGAGTTGACCAACCGTTCAACCTGCGCACGAGCTTGCCAGGCAAAACCCATCAGAAAAAGGATGATAAATCGGCGCGTCACGATGGGCGGAGCAAAGGCGGCGCGTCGCAGGCTAGCAAGCTCCCAAGCAATCGCGTGCCGTTGAAACCGAGTTGCTGCAAGCGATGGCAAAGAGCAAGAAACGGCGAACTTGAAATACGTGCTAGACCTGCAGCCATCGGCTAACCAGCTTTACATCAGACCCGCGTGATAATTACTCCGAGCGATCTTTCGCAGCTACTGACCGCCCGCCATGCCGCACCGCATGCGGTTTTGGGCATGCACCCCCTTGTCCGGGGTAAAGTGAAGGGACTTGTGGTTCGGGCGTTCGTGCGCGCCGTGACAAGTTGCGCGGTGGTAGATGCGGACAGGCGCGAGGCCTGGGCCATGACAAAACTGGCGCCGGAGGGGGTTTTTGAAGTGTTCATTCCTCGGCGTTCACAAATTTTTACTTACCAATTGAGGGTAAGAACTCAGACAGGCGAATTGCGCCAGTTCTATGACCCTTACGCCTTCCTGCCTACGCTGGGGGCGCAGGACCTGTATCTGTTTAACGAAGGCAATGAGCACCGAATTTACGAAAAGCTTGGGGCGCACCGCCGCACGCTACACGGCGTGAGTGGCGTTGCATTTGCGGTCTGGGCACCCAATGCCTCACAGGTTGCCTTGGTGGGAAATTTTAATCACTGGGACGGACGCTATCACCCGCTGCGTTCGATGGGAACTTCTGGGGTGTGGGAGTTGTTCGTGCCCGGTCTAACAGAAGGCGAGCTCTACAAGTTCTTCATCCGCGACCAGCAAGGTCATATTCATGCGAAGACCGACCCTTATGGCTGCTATTTCGAGGCACCGCCGAACAATGCGTCCATCGTTTTTGATACGACCAAATTTAAATGGAACGATGAGGCATGGATTGCGCAGCGGCGCGCACAGGCCGGCCAGTTGGACCGGCCGGTTTCCATCTACGAAGTGCATCTGGGCTCGTGGCGGCGAAAATTGGAGGATGCGAACCGGGCGCTGAGTTATCGTGAACTTGCGCCCATGTTGGCGGATTATGCACAGGAAATGGGTTTTACCCACATTGAGGTAATGCCTTTGGCGGAACACCCGTTTGAAGGCTCATGGGGTTATCAGGTCACGGGTTTCTTTGCTCCGACCCACCGCTTCGGCACGCCGGAGGATTTTGCGTGGCTCGTGGATCATCTCCATCAACGAGGCATCGGCATAATCCTCGACTGGGTGCCCGCGCATTTTCCGCGCGACAGCTTTGCGCTGGCAGAATTTGACGGCACCCATCTCTACGAACACGCCGACCCGCGCAAAGGGGCGCACATGGACTGGGGGACGTTGATTTTTAACTATGGCCGTAACGAGGTGCGTTGTTTTTTGCAGGCCAATGCCCTGTCCTGGCTGGACCGGTATCATATCGACGGCCTGCGCGTGGACGCCGTGGCCTCAATGCTCTACTTGGATTACTCGCGCAAGGAAGGGGAGTGGATCCCCAATAAGTTTGGTGGCCGTGAGAATCTTGAGGCGATTGATTTTCTGAAGCAGACGAATGAATTAGTGCATCACTACCATCCCGGCGTGTTGATGATTGCGGAAGAATCCACCTCCTTTCCTGGCGTGAGCCAGCCGACATCTGCCGGTGGACTGGGTTTTGACTACAAATGGAACATGGGCTGGATGCATGACACGCTGCGCTATTTTGCGAAGGAGCCGATCTACCGGAAATGGCACCAGAATGACCTGACGTTCGGCATGCTTTATCAATACGCGGAAAACTTCGTGACCGTGTTTTCTCATGACGAGGTCGTGCACGGCAAGGGCTCGTTGCTCTACAAGATGGGGGCGTGGCACATTCCTGAAAAGGCGGCGAATCTGCGTGCGCTCTATGCCCATATGTGGGCCTGGCCAGGTAAAAAACTGCTCTTCATGGGCGGTGAATTTGCTCAGGCGCATGAATGGAATTACAATGGCAGCTTGGACTGGCACCTCTGCCAATATCCCGATCACGAAGGGGTGCGCATGCTGGTGCGCGACTTGAATCGTCTTTACACAAAGGAACCTGCCTTGGGTGCTAATGATTTGAATCCATTAGGCTTTCTTTGGATTTCAGCGGATGACAGTGCGGCCAATGTCGCGGCTTACCTGCGTCTGGATGCTGATGAAAAAACCCTGTTTGCTGTCGTTTGTCATTTCTCAACCGCCATTCGGGAAAATTATCGCATCGGCGTTCCTCGTGCCGGTCAGTGGCATGAGGTCATGAATACCAACAGCCAATACTACGGCGGCAGCGGGCTGGGTAATGAGGGGAGCCGGGAGAGCGAACCGGTGCCAGCGCACGGCAGCGCGCAGTCGCTCAAACTTACCCTGCCGCCACTATCGACTTCCATTTTCAAGTGGTCTGCCGGCGCCTGACGTCGGCTTAAAACTATTTCAGTCGAGTTAGGAAAAAGGTCTCCATGGGGCCGACGTTCTTAAGCTCTATGCGTCCGACGGGATCAAAATTGAATTTGGTGCCTAGCATTTCCTTCACGGCGGCACTGACATGGACTTTACCGGGTTGACCATGCGACTCCATGCGCGCGGCGATATTAACGGTGTCGCCCCAGAGATCGTAGGCGAATTTTTTGGTGCCGATGATACCGGCGACCACGGGGCCGCAATTGAGTCCGATGCGGATTTGCCAATCCAATTGGTGTCGTCGATTGAAGACCCGCAGTGCCTCAAGGAATTCCAGGGCAGCGCTGGCGCAGGCTTCGGCATGGTCCGGACGCATGACAGGAACGCCCGCTACCATCATATACGAATCACCAATGGTCTTGATTTTCTCGAGAGAAAACTGCTCAGCCACACGGTCGAAATTCGAAAACAGATCGTTGAGGAGTTGGACCGTGCGGTTAGGGGAGTTACGGGCGGCAATCCGAGTAAAACCCACGATATCGGCAAACAACACGGTTGTTTCAAGGAAGCTGTCGACAATCGTGCGTTCGCCGGCCTTGAGGCGATCAGCGACCGCACGGGGCAGGACGTTGAGCAGTAAACGCTCGGATTTGGCGCGCTCGCTTTGAAGCTGGGCGAGATAGGCCTGTTCTTGGTCCCGCAACCGTTTCTTTTCGAGGGAAGCCATGATACGGGCACGCAGGACGACCGGATTGAAAGGTTTGGGAACGAAATCTTCCGCACCCGCCTCAATGCAGCGCACGGTGCTCTCCACGTCGTCGAGTGCCGTGAGCATGATGACCGGCAGGTGGCGCAAGCGTTGATCGGCTTTCATGAACTCAAGGGTCTGAAAGCCGTCGAGCACTGGCATGAGAATATCGAGCAGCACGAGGTCGAAGTTGCCCTCGCGGAGCTTATCGAGCGCCAAGCGGCCATCGTTGGCTTCGCTCACCTCATATCCCAGTTTTTGCAGCCGGCGGCTAAGCATCTCGCGATTCATGTCGTCGTCATCAACGACGAGCAGGCGCGCCGTCGGCAGCTGCTGGGCGGGCGCAATCAGATCGGCAGCGGTATGGATGTAAGTGGCCTGACTGGGGAGGTTGTTGGTCGTGCCAAGGATGGCGGCGGCGGCCAAGCCACTGCCAGGAGGAGACTGATCGGTGGGCAGTTGGTCGGCAAAAGACGCGTCTTCAAAAATGTGATAAAGATTTTGAGCCGCACGCAGGATCTTCTTTAGGTCCTCGGAAAGGGGAATATTGCTTTCGGATTCGTCGATGCAAAGTTCGGTGTAGCCGATAATGGCATTGAGCGGGGTGCGCATATCGCGGCGCATGGTCTCGACATCAAGTTTACCGGTCTCGATTTTCCACGGCGCCAAGGCATCATTGATCAGGGCGAGAAGTTGACCGCCTGACGTATGAATGCGTTTGAGATCCCGCAGGATGGAGGAATTACCGTCTTCTTCGGCTGACTCCATCAACATCTCGCAGTAGCCGATGATTTGATTGAGCGGGGTGCGCAGAGAATGGCGCAGCCGGTTCAAGGCCTCCATGTCTCGCGACTGGATGGCTTTGAAATAGGAGGCCAGAGACGTTGGCTGGCTGTTTTCGCTGCCCGGAGGACGGGAGTCTGGAGTTAGACTCATGAAGCCGGGGTGGCCGTGGGGGCTGAGCCTTTTTTAAGCAGCTCCTCAATTTTGCCGATCAGACGGGCTAGTTCGACGGGCTTGGTGTCAAAGTCATTGCATCCGGCATTGAGGCACTTTTCCCGATCGCTCGACATGGCATGGGCCGTGAGGGCGATGATAGGAGTGGCGGCGATCACTGGCATAGTGCGGATTTGCCGGGTGGCTTCCCAGCCATCAATTATGGGCAAACTCATATCCATGAGAATGAGGTCGGGTTTTTCGGCATTGGCTTGGGCAATGCCAGCGGCGCCATCAACGGCAACCACGACGGTGTAGCCGCGCTTCTCCAGACGGCGGGTCAGCATGTCGCGGTTCATTTCATTATCCTCAACGAGAAGAATTTTAGGCATGGGAAGTAAGGATCAGGATTGTTGGTTTTTCTGCGCGGTCAAGTGGGCCTGCACTGCTTCTTGCACGCGTTGGATGAGCTCATCACGGGAATAGTTGCCTTTTTGGAAAATTCCCGCCGCGCGGCCGCCGAGTTGGATGCGGATTTCCTGGGTGATATCCATTGAGGTAAAAACAAAAATGGGCAGATGCCGCCAGGCCTCGTGCTCCTGCACCCGTTGCAGAAACTGGAAGCCATTCATGATGGGCATCTTCAAGTCGAGCACCACAGCAGCGGGAACAACCTGTTCCAGAACATTAATAGCGAGCAGGCCGTTAGCCGCCGAACGCACCCGCCAGCCCTGGCGCTCTAGGATACGAGACATCATATCCCTGGTGGGTGGGTCGTCCTCCACGAGAAGCACATCGAATGGTGCGTCATTCGGCGCAGCGACGGGCAGTTTGTGGGGAAAGGGCGGCACGGTATTCATTGGCACCGTCGCGGGATCAACCTCGATTAGGCGGTGTTGGATATCCTGCACCTGCAAGGGCATGCGGATGGTAAATGTCGTCCCTACATTGGGGGTGCTATCCACGGTGATGTTGCCACCCATCATGCGTGCAAACTGCCGCGAGATAGCGAGGCCCAGGCCGGTGCCACCAAACTTGCTGGTGGTCGAGGCATCGGCCTGGCTAAAGGCCTTGAACAACCGGCTCATTTGCTCGGGTGTCATGCCAATGCCAGTGTCAGAGATTTTCATGAGCACGTGTTCGCCGTCCGTATCACGACTCACGGCGAGGGTGATGCCGCCTTTTTCGGTGAACTTGCTCGCGTTGCTCAGGAGGTTAAAGAGCATCTGGCGAACTTTGGTCGAGTCAGCCTGCATGTCGCCGACATCAGGTGCGCATTCGATGTAGAGTGTGTTGTGCTTCTTTGCGATCAGCGGTTGGGCGGTGCTGGCCACCTCCTGAATTAGCTTCGGGATCTCAAAGGTTTCGATGTAAAGTTCCATCTTACCGGCTTCGATCTTGGAGATATCGAGGACGTCATTGATAAGACCGAGCAGATAGCGGGCCGCTGTGAGGATCTTGTCGAGGTCGGCGGCAGTGGCGGTTTCGCCTTCTTCCTGGGCGTCTTCGAGCAGAATTTCACTGTAACCGATGATGGCATTGAGGGGCGTGCGTAATTCGTGGCTCATCTTTGCCAAGAAGCCGCTCTTGGCCGTATTGGCATCTTCCGCGGATTTAACCGCATTCGCCAGTTCACGGGTGCGCTCCTCCACGCGGGTTTCAAGGGAATGGTTTACGTCCTCAAGCTGAAGATTGATCTGATGAATTTTCTCCCGCGCTTGTTCTGCTGTGGAGCGAGCCTGTTCCGTCTCGATGGTGCGTTGCTCGACCGTATCGAGCATGAGATTGAAGGAACCGATCAATTCACCAATTTCACCTGAAGCGGCCTGTCTTACACGGACAGAGTAGTCACCGCGCTCGGAGATGAGTCGTGCAGCGGCAGCAAGTTTGGTGATGGGGTCCGAGATGCCGCGCTGCAGGCGATAACCCACAGCCAACGCAACCAAGGCAGAAATAAGGAAAACGATGCCAGTGCCGCGCAGCAGGTTTTCGACCCGTTCCTCGTCGGCCTGGGTTAATTGGGCCTTGAGATAAAGAGTGCCATAAACCCTCGAGTCCTTGCGAATTGCG
Organism: Opitutaceae bacterium; assembly: GCA_017988885.1. Lineage (GTDB taxonomy): Bacteria > Verrucomicrobiota > Verrucomicrobiia > Opitutales > Opitutaceae > UBA2377. Next base: position 16,203 of record JAGNQV010000013.1, read on the forward strand.
CCGAAAACAACAGAACGGTCATCGAAGAAAATCTGCTTTAGACGATTGGGAGAAGGAATGAACTCCTGACTGCCGGCTTTGGTATAACGTGCGAGCAGCTTGTTATCCGGCGAATAAACAGCACCGGCGAGAATTTGTGGATCACTTGCAAGGAGATTGAGGGGAAGATCGGCCGTGTCGGGGTTTTGCGCCAAGATGGGCGTTATTCGCTCAAGCATCGCCCTTTTGGTGTTATCCAAACGTCCCTGCATCTCGGAGCGAAATGCGTAAACATCGTGGATATAAAGCCCTACAAACGCCAAAGACAGATTCATGCCACTGATCAGGGTGATCAGCAGGGTTAGTTTCCAACGAAAGGGTAGGCTTTTCACAAGGGCTGGAGAAGTTGTATACTTTTCTGCTTAAACCCCTTGGGGGTGTCAATGGGCTTTCCAGCGTAACGTGCCGCGGAGGATGGGCCTTCCAGTGCCGCCAGAGTTCAATTGTTGGGATTTCCTTACTAAATCCCCCAGAGACACTGTTTGCACGCGATAAAATTACCGAATGGCTAAGAAATGGTTCCGTTGAGCGTATTTCTTTATGAACCAAACAGGAGGACATCATGAACAAACGCTTCACAATACCGGTAATTGTCGCGATGGCATTTCATGCCATCTTGCTGCTCGGGTTTACGGCAAAACGGGCAAGCCTCACAACCGACACCGTTCATGAAATTGATGACAGATTGCCGCCGTTTCAGGTGAATTTGGATGATCCAATCCCGCTTAAGGAAACAGAAGGCGGGGAGATGTTACAGAGTAACGCGAAGAATGAGCTGCACCGTGCGAAACTCGATGAACCACTACTTGAGCGTGATACCAGCGCTATCATCATTAATGCCTCGCCGGTTGTCCATAGCCTGCGAACTGATCATGCTAAACTCATCACCCTGGAATTACCGGGCGATCCAAATGGCGACCGTTTCGGTTTCCGGATCGGGGGTGGGGTGCCATTTGATATGGCCATGCTGGATAATGCTCCACGTGTTAAAGTGCAAATGGCGCCAATCTACCCCGCGGAGGCCAAGGCGCGGGCGCAAGGTGGCGAAGTTCTTGTCGCCTTCACGGTGGATGAAGATGGCCATGTTCTCGATCCGCAGGCGGTGCGGAGGACCGACAAAATTTTCGAGGAAGCGGCGCTGCGAGCCGTAGGGAAATGGCGCTTCGAACCGGGCCGGAGGCAGGGCCGGGTAGTGCGATTCCGCATGGCGGTGCCGGTGGTTTTCAGTCTGACCGATTGAATATTAATGCACCGCGACAATTTGGTAAGCCACCGGGCTTCCACGTCCCGGTGGCTGCACCGTATCCCCGGCGCGCCGTCCGATGAGCAGGCGGCCAATGGGAGACTGAGGAGTGATCAACAGAACATCATGACCGCTTAAGGAAAGTTCGAGCCCGCCGGCGCGTGGTCCTAATAAATACCACGAGTCCTTGCCGTTGGCGGAAAGCGTAATGATTGCACCTAAGCCGATAGGGGTGGATGCATTGTAGTCGCTCATGGTGAATGTCGCATAAACGGAGATTGCGGCTTGGATTTCTGCTGCCAAACGAGCCTGAGCCTCTGCAAGATAGGCGGCCTCCTGACCGTGAGTATCGTATTTGTTTTCCGCTCGGCTCTCTTCGCTGATGGCTTCGTCCCGGGCGAGTTGGGCAGCGGAGGTCTGCAACTGCAATTCAGCTTGCAAGCGGTTAAGAATTTGGGCGCGTAGAGTTTGCTTGTTCACAAAAGAGAATAAAACGGGAGCACCCTTTGCGTGCAGCAGTGCAGGGGCGGTGCAAATAAACAGTCAAAAAAAATATGAAGGTGTGTTTTTAACTCGCGAGCGGAGAAAGAGTAGGCATGTTACGTCTGCTCGAATAAATTTAGATAAATTGAGTTAACTGCAATGGCGCGAAAAATAAGCTTCATCAATTACAAGGGTGGCGTCGGCAAGACGTCGCTGATCGTTAACACTGCCGCGGCTTTGGCCAAAATGGGCAAGCGTGTGCTGTTGTTTGATTTTGATACGCAATCAAACGCCAGTATCTGGTTGATGAAGCTAGATCGCTGGAATAAAATCAATGCAGCAGGCGAGGGGGCTATTTTTTCAATTTTTGACCCAGGGCGCGCTCAAGTCAAAGATCTGATCATCAAGGATGTGCTGGAGGGGAAAGACGGTGAAAAGCTCCTCCCGGGGCTGGATTTGGTGCCCACGACATTTAATCTCGTGGATCTCGAGAGTGAGTATACAGGCGATCCCAAACGTCCGCCCTACTTGGTGTTTTACGAACAGGTAGCCGCCATTGAAGCCAATTATGATTTTATCCTTTTCGACTGTCCGCCCAACATTTTGCGCGCGTCACAATGCGGCATTTTTACCTCAAACGAGATTTATGTCCCGGCTAATCCCGATGCCCTCAGTTTGATTGGTTTTACACTTTTGGTGGAAAAGCTCGGCAAGTTCCACCAACTCACGGCGAGTTTCCGCAAGGCTTCGATGGGCGTTCCTGCGCAGGTGCAGGGAATTATCTTCAATTCCATCAAAACGGGTGTAGATATTGAGGTGCCTAAAATGCGCATGCAATTGCGTATGAATCAGTTTCGTTCTGCCAAGCGCGTGGCTGCCAATGCCAAGATTTTCGAGACCCAGATTCGCGACGCCATGATTGTGCGCAGAGCAGTGGCGCTGGGCTTGCCGGTCATTCTCGTCACGCAGGAGGCGGCTGACGCGACGCAAGACAACGTGCTCAACGACTTTAGACGGCTTGCTTCTGAGATTGTCAGACAAGGCGGTAGCGCGTAATCCTCTGAAGACAAACACCCATGGCAGCCATACCGACAAAGTATACCGAAAAGGACTGGAACGAGGTTCGAGCGGCATTTTCCGCATCGATCATGATCAATACGTCAATGAGCAGTTTGGCGCAGAATCTAGACGGTCCGGACTGGCCCATCAAGAGCAAGGATGAGAGCCCGGCCAAATACGTTGAACTAAGCTTTGATGAACTGCAGGAGATGCTCGCGCTTAAGGGCTTCCCAGGGCACGTGGATTTGCTTGTCACCATTCTGAAGGAGACCTTGGCGTTCGATGCGCCTTTTGGCGAGATGGTGGAGCAAACTCAGGTTTCGGCGATAAAGGACAACCAACTTCTCAAGAACATGGTGAAATTGGGGATCCCCGAAGGTTTCCCCATTGGCCTGACGGCACTGGGCGGAGATACGCTGGAATTCTGCAAACTGGAAAAACTCACCACGCTCGGGGAGTTTGCCATCTTTGCACAAGGCATGTCGCAAAACGTCATTGTTGGCGGCGATTTTAAGAAACTGCTTAATGCGCTTTCGCACGTGGATGAGAAGGCCGTGGTGGAGTTTCTGCCTTATCGTCTTGGCTCGAAAGGATTGCATCTCATCGAATGTTTGGCGCAATCCTCACGCCGGACGGATGCAGCCGCGCGCGCCGCGCAAGCTGCGGAATGGTTCAAGGAGGAGCTGACTGTCTTGCAACGTGAATTGGCGGCGGGCTCGCCGCTATCGCGTCAACTGATGCCATTGGGCAACCCGGCTGCGGAAGCAAGCGTCGCAGAATTGCTGAAGCCTTACGTCAAATCCTCAGGAGCAACAAAGATCGAAAAGAAATCCGGCTTGCTTGGAGGGCTCTTTGGGTGGTTTAAAAAATAACCACTCATGGCCGCTCCGTCTGATTCACCGATCAAGTTCCCAGTCAAAACTCCGCAAGTGCCGACCTTGGCGCTGCGCCGGCGGTTGGCAGTGAGTAGGGCCCCTTTTGAGGTTTCGGCGGCATCGGCGGCGGCGCGAGAATCGATTAAGTCCTTTGTTTCGTCCACGCGCACACCTTGGGGTGAACCTAAAGTTTTGACAGGAGATCGTGCCGGCGAACTGGAGCGTTCCCTGCGCCAGTTGGAAACGTTGCTTACCGAGCGGGAACGGGCGGTCAACGAAGCTGAGGCCCGGCTGGCCGAACGCGAACGCGATTTGGCTGAGATGGAAGCCCTCGTCGTTGCCCGCGAGAAGCTGATGGAACTCGCCCGGCGGCAGAAACCAAGCGAAGTAAATGTCAGCAAGGAAGAGCAAGCCGTCTTGGAGCAGCTGCGCACGGAGTTGGAAAAACAAGAAACCGCGCTGAAGGAGGGCAAGCACGCCCTGCGCGAGCGCGAACAGTTTCTCGAGGAAAGCGAAACCAAACTTTTCGAAAAGGTGCAGGCGCAGCAGGAGAAGGAGGTGGAATTAGATCAGCGGGAGGAGGAATTGCGGGCCAAGGCCCTGCGGTTGCGCGAGCGTGAGGCAGCCATAGATCCGGCCGCCGCCGCCGTGTTAAGTGCCGAAAAGGCTGCGGCGAAGAAGTTTGATGAATTCAACGAGTAGTGGTGATGTTGGAGTGTCCGGGCAAGATGGCACCATGTGGCCGGTATTTCTCCCATTGACTCCTAGTGCACTGCCTCGAATCTTTGTGAAACTTTTTCCAATTTGTGCCGTCCCATAAGTGACCTCTACCACATTCGCATGAAGCAATTATACTGTTTGGTGTTTCTCTGCTTGGCCTCACTCTGCACCGCCCAATCCAATCCCGAAGACGCTATTCCCGTTTTCAATCTGGACGACTATTACGTTGAGCCGAAAATGACTCTGAGCGTCGGCTTTCGTGCATTGACGGGGCCTAAGCTGTCTTTTTCAGGTTCGCCCGGTGTCACCAGTGTCGTTGAGTCGATCCAAGGCAATGGTGACGTCAATGCGACCGGTATTGTCCGCAATTACCATGACGGCTTTGTCGCCCGTGACCAGCGCACGGATGCCGTGGATGGGAAGACAAACACATGGACCTATATTGATCCCCGGCAGCTACAAACAGACGGATTTCTTGCGATGCATAACTACAGCGCTCAGATTATGGATAACACCAATCGCAGCCGGGATCCAGGTTACAGTTATGGCACAGAGCTCATCGCCTCGCGTGACATGGGTAAGATCGGGAGTAAAGTGGACTGGAAGATTTTCGCAGGCTTGAGCATTAACGGTATCGACACCGGAGTTCGCGATAATGTGTTGGCTACGATCACCACGATCACGGATCTTTACAACATGGATGGTCAGACGGTGCCAGCGGCACCCTACACCGCGCCATCCAACAATGTCGCGATAGATGGCACGGTGACAGACAATTCAGTTCTAATCGGTCAGAAGCCTGATTCGAGGACTGTCACGGCCGTGACAAACAATACGAACGTCAGTAATTCATGGAATCTCAGAGGCACTTATGTGACGTTCCGGGTGGGTCCAACGCTTACTTACAGTATCTCGGACAAGTTTCGCGTCAGCTTCAGTGCCGGACCGGCTTTTATCTACATCGGCACGATCTATTCTGTGGAGCAAACTTTGCTACCCGACACGGCTGATAATATTGTCACTACGGTGCAAGATACCGGCGATGACGTGCTGAAAGGCTATTATGCAGACGCTAGCCTCGAGTATGTTTTCACAGATCGTGCCGGCCTTTACATGGGCGCGTTTTATCAAAGTAACGGTGAATATTCGCAAGATCTGACCAGCCAAGGGAGCAACTATTACACTAAGCTCGACCTAAACAGCATGCAGGGACTGCGCGCTGGCTTGAACTATAAATTCTGATACGGACCGGGCCTTTGCTCGTGGCGTGCAAATTAATCGTGGCTGTTTAATGAACCGATTGCTCAAGCTCCAAGGCTGAGAGCACGGTCTCAATCGAGCGCAGTTCGGCCGCTGGGAACAGGTTATTTAAGCGAGTGATTACCTGCTGAATGATGCCATCGGGGCAGGAGGCGCCACCCGTAACCAACACGCGCTTAGGCGTCGGGGAGTGTTCCTGCCAGAGCGGGCGAGACACAATTTGGCCTGCCGGGCGACCCTGTCTGGCTGAAGGGAAGACGTAATGCTCCACCGTTTCGCGTGACTGAATGTTGGCCTCCGATTGGATGAAGAAGGCGCGCTCGCCCAGGGTTTGTTCACAAAGCCGGTAGAGTTGATAGGTGTTGGAGGAGTTCTTTCCGCCGATCACAAACGCGGCATCAAGTGGCTCACGTAAAGCTTGGCTGAGCGCATCTTGGTTGACTTGAGTTGCATAGCAGAGCGTGTCGTTGCGACCGCTCCCGCCGACATAGTCTTCGCCGGTGCCATATTGCCGGGCATAAATCCCTCGCAGTAATGCGATGATCGCCCGGGTTTCATTCATGAGCAGGGTGGTTTGATTCACCACGGCGATGCGCTTGAGGTCTCTGGCGATAGCAAAGCCCGGGGTGTGCTTGCCGGCAAAACTCAGTTCAAAGCGTGCCTGCGCAGACGGATCACTGTTACCGATGAACTCGGCCAGTAAGCGGGTTTCCTCGAGATCGCGCACGATCAAGGCGGGCGCAAAGCGCCGAGTGTTGGAGAAGGTAGCCTTGGTTTCCTCATGTTCGGCCTTGCCATGGATTATCACGGTGTAGCCTTCCCGCCCATAGTTACGCGCGGCCTTCCACACCTTTTCTACGAGCATGCAAGTGGCGTCGTATTGGCTGACGGCGATGCCTTTGCGAATCAGCCGGACCTTGTCTTCATTTGTCGCGCCGAAGGCCGGGATGATGACTATGTCGTCCGAAGTGAGGGTATCCCAGAGTTGTAAAGTTGTCGGAGTGCCATCCACCGTGTAAGGCACTCCCTTGTCGGTTTGGAGATAGCGCAGACCACGGCGTAACAGATCCTCGTTTACAAATGGATTGTGAATCAGCTCGGAGAGCATGAACACGCGATGGCCGGGGTTTTCGGCCAGGGTTTCATAGGCGCGCTCAATGGCATTTTTGACGCCGAGGCAAAACCCAAAGTGACTCGGGATGGAGTAACGCACTGGGCCAAAGTCGAGCATGACCGGAGCCGTGGCAGTGCGCTCATGCCGGCGGGCGAGTGCTTTGATCGCGGCGCAAAGTTGCGATTGATACAGCCCGCTGGCGGCGGTGTCCTGTGCATAGATAGCGGTATTGCGGTCTTTTTCAGGGCGAAACTTGTTGATGAAATCATTTTCGCCGAGATGCAGGTAGGGAATGTTAATGAGATACGGCTCAAGCCGGCCAAGCAGCCCAGCCAGTGCGGGGGCGAGCATCGCGAGGTTCGCGGTCAGTTTCTCAATGGACCAAAACTCGATTTCACTGTCATTCGTCAGATCATTGGTCTGGGTAAAAAGAACCTGGTAGGCACGGCCTCCAGTTTCGGCATCGAAGTAAACGACTGGCTCAGTGTAATGAGCAAAGGCACCGGCCAAGCGGCCTGTGGCCATGGCCAGGTCGGTGCCGGTGAATGGCAGGCCTGCTTTGGAACCCAATTTGCGCACGGCAAGCTGATTGGATCCGTTGAAAGTCAGTATGCAAACAAGCGAAGGCAGGTTGGGGGTGGCCGCGGGCATGCCTAAAAGGTGAATATTTTGACTTGGTTCGCAACTCCCCGCGATGCGGTCATGTTGCGTATATGAGTGCAGAGTGCGTCGGACAATATACCACGTGGTGTTAGCTATTTGCTGGGCTGCCAGCCTGCCTTACAGAGCCAAGACATGGGCCAGCTTAGTGGGGTCGCCGCCGCCGCCTTGAGCGTAGTCGGGTTTGCCGCCGCCCTTGCCGCCGAGCTGGCTGGCGAGGGCACCGATGAGTTTGCCGGCTGCCTGACCTGCTTTAATGGCTTCAGGTGAACAAAAGGCGACGAGGCTTACCTTGCCATCCAGGATAGCGCCGAGCTGAACGACCGCACCGGCACCGATCTTGTGCAGCACCTGGCTGCCAAGTGAGCGCAGGGCCTCGGTATTGTCGGCTGTGACGATGGCCGAGACCCATTTGAGGCCATCCTTGGTGACCGCCGTGGCGGCGAGCTCATCGGCTAGACTGGCGGAGGCCTTGGCTTCGAAGGCTTTTAGTTTCTTCTCCAGTTCCTTCTGATGGGCGAGCAGGGACTCGAGTTTCTGCTGCACATCATGCGGGCCGGCATGGAGCCGTGCGTTGACCGCCTTGAGCGCCTCTTCCTCATGCACGACGAAATCAAGCGCAGCCTGACCGGCGGCAGCCTCGATGCGACGGGTGCCGGCGGCGATGGCCATCTCAGCCGTGATCTTGATCAGACCAATCTCTCCGGTAGTGACGACATGCGTGCCGCCGCAGAGCTCCTTGGAGTAGCCGCCGATGTCCACCAAACGGACGTATTTGCCATACTTGTCGCCGAAGAAGGCGAGGACGTCGTCGGGCTTCTTGGCGTATTCGATATCGGAAGTATGGACGTGGGCATTATCGAGCACCTTGCCGTTGATCATCTGCTCGACTTCCTTGAGCTGCGCGGCGGTGACGGCCTCAAAGTGGAGAAAATCGAAACGTAGGCGGTCGGGCGTCTTGTGCGTGCCGGCTTGGCGGACATGCGTGCCAAGCACTTTCCGGAGCGCCCAATGAATCAGATGCGCTGCGGAATGGTGACGGGCGATCGCACGTCGACGGTTGACGTCCACTTGCAGCGTGGCGCTGGCGCCGACGTTAGGAGCTTGGAGGGTGGAGCTAGGAGCTTCCTCCGACGTGACTCGATGCAGATGCCGGCCGCTTTTATCCTTGATGGTGTCAAAAATCCTGAACTCTACACCGTCGATCAAGGCGGCTCCGGCATCGCCCACTTGTCCGCCCATCTCGGCGTAGAAGGGTGTCTGGTCGAACACGAGGTAGGTGTCCTTCTCGGTCTTCACCACATCGATGAGCTTCACATGTGTAGCATGAGTCGCGTCGATTTCGTAGCCGGTGAACTTGGTCGCCTCAGCCTTGGTCTCGCCCTCGGTGGCGGCGACGATGATATCGGTCTTGCGCGCGGCGCGGCCGCGTTCGCGCTGTTTTTCCATCTCGGTCTCGAAGCCGGCGACATCAACCGTCATGCTATGTTCGGTTGCCAGAACCTGAGTCATGTCCAACGGAAAGCCATAGGTATCGTAGAGCTCAAAGGCTAGAGTGCCCGAAACAACGGAAGGGATGCCGCCAAAATGGACTTTTCCATCGGGCTTGTGAGCACCAATACCTGTGTGAAAACGCTCCATGCCCTTGGTAAGCGTGCGCCCAAAGGACTCTTCTTCCGCACGGATCGCACGTTCGATCATTGTGCGTTGGCTGTTGAGCTCGGGGAAGACGCCGCCAAGTGACTCGATGACGGGGGCAACGAGCTGTTCGAAGAAGCCGGTCTGCAGGCCGAGGTTCTTCTGACCATACATGATGCCGCGGCGGAGGATGCGGCGGATGACGTAGTTGCGGTCGGCGTTGCCGGGTAAAATGCCGTCGGCAATGGCGCAAGCGACGCAGCGGGCGTGGTCGGCGAGGACGCGGAAGGTGATGTCGATCGTCTGCGGCTCACTCAGGCCGGTGCGCTCGGTCGGGACGGTGCCGGTGTAAGCCCTGCCCGAGAGGGCGGCGATCTTTTCGAAAGTCGGTTTGAATACGTCGGCGTTGTAGTTGGACGGCTCGGCGGTGAAATCGGTGAAGCCCTTCGAGGTGGCGTGGATGCCCGCGACGCGCTCAAAGCCCATGCCGGTGTCAATGTGTTTGGCGGCGAGCGGAGCGACGGTGCCGTCGGCGTTGGCGTTGAACTGGATGAAGACGTGATTCCAGATTTCGATGCAGCGCGGTGAGGAACTGTTCACGCCCTTGCGGCCTTCGGCTTCATTGTCGTCGGGCAGCAAGTTGAAATGAATCTCGGAGCACGGGCCGCATGGGCCGGTGTCGCCCATCTGCCAGAAATTATCCTTCTTGTTGCCGTTGACGATGTGGAGCTTCGGGTCGAGTCCGGCAGCCGTAAAAATTATGGCCCAGATGTCGTAGGCTTCCTGGTCAAAGTCGGAGGGATCGCCCTTGGATTTGTCGGGTGCGTAAACGGTGGCGAAGAGGCGTTGCGGCGGAATGCCCCAGACCTGGGTGAGCAGTTCCCAGCCCCACTCGAGAGTTTCCTTTTTGAAGTAATCGCCGAAGGACCAGTTGCCCAGCATCTCGAACATCGTGTGGTGGTAGGTGTCGAAACCGACGTCCTCGAGGTCATTGTGTTTGCCGCCGGCGCGGATGCACTTCTGCGTGTCGGCCACTCGCTTCCACGGGGCGGGCTGGTCGCCGAGGAAATAGGGCACGAACTGGTTCATGCCGGCATTCGTGAACAGCAGGTTGGGCGCCGTCGGCATGAGTGACGACGACGGGACGATGGTGTGCTGCTTCGACTTGAAGAAATCGAGGAACGACTGACGGATCTCGGCTGAGGTCATGAGGGAGAGGATAAAATGAAAATCAGAGCTTGGCGATGATGGCATCGGCCATGGCTTTGGTGCCGACGGAGGGCTTGCCGAAAGCGATGTCGCCCGTGCGCGTGCCGGAGGTGACCGCCTGTTTCACCGCGGCTTCGATCCGGGTGGCGATGGCCTCCAGTCCGAAGCTGTAGCGCAACATCAGGGCGGCAGAGAGGATCTGCGCGCAAGGATTGGCGACGCCTTTGCCGGCGATATCAGGAGCAGTGCCGCCAGCGGGTTCATAGAGGCCGAAGGGCAGACCGCGGGTGTTTTTTCCAGCACCCAGCGAGGCGGACGAAAGCATGCCCAACGAACCGCAGATGACGGCCATCTCGTCAGAAAGGATGTCGCCGAACATGTTTTCGGTCACGAAGACATCGAACTGGTTCGGATCGCGGGCGAGCTGCATGGCGGCGTTGTCCACATACATGTGGCTGAGCGCGATGTCCGGGGCGTGCTTGGCGACGTAATCAGTGACGGTCTTGCGCCAGAGCACGGAGGTTTCGAGAACGTTGGCCTTGTCCACGGAGCAGAGGCGCTTTTTACGCGAGCGGGCAGCGGTAATGGCCGTTGCGGTGATGCGCTCAACTTCGCTCCGGCGGTAAACCATGGTGTCCACGGCCTGCACATCGCCATCCGGCAGGATCGTGGTGGTCTTGGGCTGGCCGAAGTAAATGCCGCCCGTCAGCTCGCGAATGCACACGATGTCGATGCCGTCGGGGATGCGCTCACTCTTCAGCGGCGAGGCATCGGTGAGCTCGCGATAAAGCAGGCCCGCGCGGATGTTGGCAAAAAGGGTGAAGTGCTTGCGCAGGGGCAGCAGTGCGGCGCGTTCCGGTTGTTCCTTGGGTGGGAGCTTTTCCCACTTGGGGCCGCCGACCGAGCCGAAGAGAATGGCATCGGCGGCCGAGCAGATTTTGAGCGTGGAGTCGGGGAGGGCGGCACCGTGCTGGTCGATGGCCGCACCGCCGACCGCGGCCTCGGTGTAGTCGAGTTGAAGACTTTCCTGGCTGGCGACATGCTGGAGCACGCGCAATGCCTCGGTCATGACCTCAGGACCGATGTAATCCCCCGCAAGAACCGCGAACTTGAGTGACTGCATAGAAGCCGACGAGGTAACCATGCGCCATAGAAAGGGGAAGGGGAATTTTTCACGATTGCAGGAGCGGCCAATCGGCATGGACTCACGGAAAGATGAAACTGTATGTCATTCCGGCCGGGCCCATTGAGACGAACGCCTATCTGCTGACCGAGCTGGCGCGCGGGGAAGCGGTATTGGTGGACGCGCCGGGCGACGTATGGCCCGAAGTAAAGGAGCTGCTGGCGGCAGACAAATGCCGGCTGACGGAGGTTTGGCTGACGCACGGGCATTGGGATCACACGCAAGGTGCGGCCGAGGTGGTCCGGGCCACGGGAGCCAAAGTGTTTGCCCACAGGGACGATCAGCCATTGATCGAGACTCCGGAGGTCATGAAGGATTTTTTGATGCCTGGAATACAGTTGGAAGCGGTGAAGGTGGATAGCTGGGTGAAACAGGGTGATGTCTTTGAGGCATTAGGCATGAACGTGGAGGTAAGGCACGTGCCGGGGCATTGCCCGGGAAACGTGCTGTTCTACCTCGCCTCGGGAAACATGGCGCTCGTGGGCGATGCGCTGTTCAAGGGCAGTGTGGGCCGCACGGATTTACCCGGCGGCAGTAGGGAAAAGCTGGCCGAGTCCATCCGCGGGCAGATATATTCCCTGCCGGATGAGACGATCGTCTATCCTGGGCATGGTCCGGAGACGACAGTGGCCGAAGAAAAACAAAACAACCCCTATGTCCGAGGCTGATCACGAGAAATTCATGCGCCGCGCCCTGGAGTTGGCGCGGAGTGTCTGGGGTAAGACGCTGCCCAATCCGATGGTCGGAGCGGTCCTCGTCGAAGAGGGCAAGATTGTGGCGGAAGGGGCAACGGCCCCGGATGGCGGGCCGCACGCCGAGCGGCTGGCCTTGCTGGCACGGGGTAAACTGCCGCGCCCCGGAGCCACGCTCTACGTCACGCTGGAGCCTTGCTCCACGCATGGCCGCACGGGGGCCTGCACGGATGCCATTATCGGAGCGGGCATCAAGAAAGTTGTGGTTGGCGCCACCGACCCAAATCCGGAACATGCGGGTCGTGGGTTTGAGATCTTGCGTGCGGCTGGGATCGAGGTCGTCGCCGGAGTGCTGGAGGCGGAATGCACGGATTTGAATTTGATTTTCAACCATTGGATTACAACAGGGACCCCGCTGTTGGCGGCCAAGTCGGCGGTTACCCTGGATGGCTGCATTGCCTGCCGCACGGGCGAATCGAAGTGGATCACTGGTGAGATTGCCCGGGCGGACGTCATGCGCTGGCGACGCCTGTTTCCCGCCATTGCCGTGGGTGCTGGCACCGTAATGAAGGACAATCCGCAGCTCACCGCGCGGATCCCAGGCGAAGAGCCGTGGTGCCCGGTGCGGTTTGTTTTCGACGGATTGTTGCGCACGGTCATCGATAAAAATCTGCCGCAGCTTTACACGGATGCGAATCGTGGGCGGACCGTGGTAGTGACGACACCCCACGGTGGCTTGGGCTACGTGCGTAAATTGCGCGATCTTGGCGTGCAGGTCTGGTGCCTGCCTTCGCCTACCCAACGGGTGAACTTCGCTGATTTCCGTCGCAAATGCGCAGAGGAGAAAATCAGCGGGGTTTATTTCGAAGGCGGGCTCCAGTTGCTGAGTCAGTTGATACGGGACCGGCAGATTGATTATCAGTTCGTCTATCGTGCGCCGTTGATTCTGGCCGATGCGAAAGCACGATCGATGCTGACGGGATTGCGCACCGAACGCCTGGCGGATGCGCTGCGACTGGCCGAGGTGCGCCATCAAATCCTTGGCGACGATATGCTAACGCGAGGCCGGGTGGTCTATCCCGAACGAATGTCCGCCGATGAAACTCTATTTAAGCTCGGGTAATCCGCATAAAACCGAGGAGTTTCAGGCTTTGATCCGGAGCAGCGGATTACCGCTGGAGATTTTATCGGCCCAAATGGTGGGTGGCATGCCGCAGGTAGTCGAGGATGCAGGGACGTTTGTTGGCAATGCGCGAAAGAAAGCGCTGGCATTGAAGGCTCGCGTGCCGGCAGAGGCTTGGGTCCTGGCCGACGACAGCGGGATTTGCGTGGATGCGCTGGCGGGTGCGCCCGGGGTGGAATCGGCCTATTATGCGGGACCTGCGCACGATGCGGCGGCGAACTTGCGCAAATTGACGGAAACGATGCGCGGGGTGCCGCAGGGGAAACGTGGGGCGCAGTTTGTCTGTGTGCTATTGTTGCTTGGTTCCGCTGGCGTCGAGCGGACTTTTGAGGGGCGATGCCACGGGCGGCTGGGCAATGAACCACTGGGCGGTTCAGGTTTTGGCTACGATCCTCTCTTTGTGCCGGAAGGATTCGTCAAAACCTACGCGCAGTTGAGCGATGCGGAGAAAAACCAGATCAGCCATCGAAGCAAAGCGTGGACGCAGCTGGCAGAGTGGCTGCGTCCACTGATCGGGAAGGAATAGCCGTCCTCTCCCTCGGTCAAAGACCCCATGCGGTCTTCAAGGCATTGTATTCGGTCTTCGTGACATCGTTGAAATCCACGCGGCGATAATACATGACCTTGGGCGTCAGAGGGGGAAATACGCCTTCGTTGAAGAGTTGGTTAAAACCCCAGAGAC
>JAGNQV010000135.1:0-4026 GCA_017988885.1 Opitutaceae bacterium
AAGGCACGGCTTCGCTGCTGCTGGGAGCGGCCTCGGGCATTCATCCGCACCATGCGCGGCATTATTTCCGCCGCGTGCAAGCCAACCGGCACGACGCGGTTTTCCGGCATTTCAAAGCGGCCAACCCGCACCTGACCGAGGCTTCGGTCTATCGGCCGGAGACGGACGATGTGCTGACGTTTGCGGTGGAAGCGCCGGCCCATGCGATTCTGCGCGACGAGGTGGACGCGGTAGGTTTCCTGCGCTTCGTGGAGTTGGTGCAGCGGCATTGGGTGCAGCCGGGCAGCGCCGCGGTCACACGTTCGCCGGGGTTGCAGCACAATGTCTCCAACACCTGCACGGTGAAGCCGGACGAGTGGAATGAAGTCGCGGAATTCATCTGGCAGCACCGGGAGAATTTCACGGGCGTGGCGCTGCTCGCCGAGGATGGCGACAAGCGTTACGCACAGGCGCCCCGCGAAGGAGTGGCCACCGAGGAGGATATCCTGAAATGGAATCGTCTGGCCTATCACGCCGTGGACTACACCAAGCTGCGCGAGCGGACCGATGAGACTGCGCTCAAGGAAACCGCCGCCTGTGCCGGCGGCGCGTGCGAGCTGACATGAGGGTAGGTGGACGGGCAGGTCCCTCTGCCCGTCAGTCGCCGGCGTAAACGATAGGTCTCGCTCATGGCTGGCAGAGGGAGCTGCCAGCCCACCTTTATCATGGCGGTATTGCAAAACTCGAATCAGCTGTGACGCCCGTGCGGCGGCCGTTTCACCTGATGGCGAAGCCCATCGGGCCGCGGTGCAATCTGGACTGCCACTACGGCCAAATGCATTTATAACCCTCCTTCGGTTGACGAGTTCTATGCCCCGGCAAATGATCCGGACGAAACCGTCAACCTGCGTGGCCGGTGGAAAATCAACCGGCGGGTGATGTGACCGGCTGGCCCAAAATGAACCGGAGCACATCCGCCGCGCGGTAGGAGAGATTACCGTTGGTCAAAAACTGATGGAGTTCGCGGATCGTGTCGCCGGCCGTGACGATGGCGGGTTCCTCATCGTCGGCGGGAAGGGTTTGGCCGTGTCCGATTGTGGCCATGAGACCATTGCACAGACATTTGCGGCCCTGGGCGTCTTCGGCCTGGCCGCCTTTGCGGACATAGTCCTCGACGGGTTCGGCGGGACAACGGTAGCCCACGGCGCCGTCGGGCTTCTGATAAGGCTGCCGCAGATAGCCGAGGTCGCATTTGCGTTCACGTTGCGCGTAAACGGCGGCGTCGGAAACCGTGCCCGGCACAGCGACGACCTTGAAGGGCATGCCCGTGGGTGAGGCGCGGGCATCGGTGAGCAGGGAAATTTCCTGGGTGGCGCAACGGGCGAGCACGGAGCGCTTCAATTCGGGAGTCAGGCCGGATTCGTCGCAAAAGGCGAAGGCGGTGCCGACTTGGACGCCGGCGGCGCCGAGGGCGAGAGCTGCCTGCAATTGATCGGCGCAGGAGCCGGCCAGCCAGAAAGGCAGGCCGAGATCGCGGATGGCGGCGAGGTTCACCTCATCGCGCGGACCGTAAACCGGTTCGCCGCGTTCGTTGAATTGCGGAGTGCCGCGCGGCGGCGCGTTGTGGCCACCGGCCGTGGCGCCTTCGACGATGATCCCGTCCACGCGGCCGCTGGCTTTGCGAGCGAGCGTGGTCGCGAGGGCCGAGGATGAGACGATGGCGAGGAATTTAGGGCGCGCCAACACCGGTGCCGGCGCACCCATGATCTGCGCGGGGTCCAGGCAAATGCGATGTTCCGTGCCCGGAGTCTCGTCCTCGACGGCGATGCGCAACTCTGCCGGGAGGCCGGCGGCCAGTTGATCGAGCGCGCCGGGGATCGCGCGCGGAATGCCCGCGCCCATCAACACATAATCGACCCCGGCCAGCATGGCGCCGTAGAGCGACGCCAGAGTGGGGAGTTGGATTTTCTCCAAAAGATTGATGCCGACAATTCCGCTGTGCCCTTCCTTGGCCAGCCAGACTTCGGTGAAATTGGCGATAACGGTCAGGACGGTCAGATGATCCGGCGAATCGAGTGAATACAGCGGCGTGAGCCGGTAGGGCTGGCCGGCGGGCCGGCCGCCAGCGATGAAGTAGCGGTCGAGCAACTGGCCGGCGACCGCAGGCACGGGGCAATGGGCCAGCGCGCGCCGGACGTGTCCGTCCGTATCGCCATCTTGGAGGCGACGCACAAAAACGGAGCTCAGGGCCGTGCCGGAAACGACGCCGAGGTGGCCGGCGGTAGCGACTGCGCGTGCCAGTTGCCAGTTTGAGACCCCGACGCCCATGCCCCCCTGGATGATCAATGGCGGAGGAGGTGGAGCGGGATCGGTTGGCGACATTGCGCCGGAAAGTAACCGAAACCAAAAGCCCGCGCCTTGACGTAGCTCAAGGGAGCAGGTCGCGGGGAAAGCTCAAAACATTGACATGCATCAAGGCTGCGGGAGGGCGGCTCGGTTACAAACAGCGCATGCCCCCTTCGTTGACCGCCAATCTCGTCTCGCCGCCTGCCGTGCAGGTGGCGCGGGTTGAGCGCGGGCGCGATGCGACGGACATGGCGGCGGCGCGCGGCTGGTTTCTGTTTGCGATCGGCAGCTTGGTGCTCGCGGGCTTGCTCTCGCTGACGCTGGTGATCGGGCGGTTGCCGTTCCTCAGCTGGCTGTTTACGGATCCGTTGTTTTTCAAACGGGCACTGGTCGTGCATGTGGATCTGGCGATCGTGGTCTGGTTTCAAGCGGGCACGCTGGCCATACTGGGTTGGGCGCTCGGCTCGCGGCTGCCGCGGAGCGTGACGTTCCTGACCCAAACGCTGGCGGCGGCTGGAGTGATTGGTCTGCTGGTGGGAGCGGTCATGCCGGGCGCACTGCCGGTGTTATCCAATTACGTGCCGGTGATCGATCACCCGATTTTTTTCGCTGGACTCATTTGTTGGTTCGCGGCGGTGGCGATTTTCTTTGTGGTGGCCGTGGTCACGCCGGCGCGCGCGGATGCCCGGGCGCTGAATCCCGGCACGGTCTTGGCGCTGCGGGCGGCGGCGGCGGCCAACGTGCTCGGGGTGCTGACTTTGGCGGGGGCGTGGCTGACGACGCCGCAAGCCGCGCCGTTGCCCTATTACGAATTGGTTTTCTGGGGCGGCGGTCATGTTTTTCAGGCGGCGAATGTGGCGACGATGCTGGCACTCTGGCTGCATTTGCAGCACCGGCTCACGGCGCGGGCGGCGCTGGCACCGGGCATGGCGGGTGCGTTGCTGCTCGCGTTGATTCTGCCGCAGACGATCATGCCGTGGCTGGCCTTCAACGGCACCACAGGCACGGCTTATTTCTCGATGGCGACGCACCTGATGCGTTGGACGATGTTTCCGGTCGTGCTGGTTTTCCTGGGTGCACTGGGGGTGCAGCTCTGGCGGCAGCGCGCGGAATTTAAACGGAGCGATTACCGTTTCACGGGCTTGGCGGGCAGCGCGGTGCTGACGCTGATGGGCTTCGGGCTGGGTGCCTTGATCCGGAGTTCAACGACGCTGGTGCCGGGGCATTATCATTGCGCGATCGGGGCGGTGACGATCGCGCTGATGGCGGTGGCCTACGAATTTTGCACCGCGGCAGGCCGGGAGGGAATTATTCCCGCGCCCCTGCGCCGCGCGCGTTTACAATTACTGCTGTTTGGCATCGGCCAAGCGGTCTTCGGGCTGGGTTTTGCCTTGGCCGGTGCCTACGGGATGGGCCGCAAGCAATACGGCGTCGAGCAACATGTGCGCTCCCTCGGCGAATATCTCGGCCTCACGGTCATGGGCCTCGGCGGTTTGGTGGCGGTGGTGGGCGGCGTATTTTTTCTCACCGTCATGGTCCGCCGGATCAGCGCATGGCGTCAGCGATTTTCACTCGTCCCGCAATCCCCATGAATAACGAACCTAAAAAACACCCCTGGCAGAAGCTGATGGATAATCCCTGGCTGCTGCTCGTGCTCGGCGTCCTTATCCCGGTTCTGTCCTACTCCGTCTGGGGTTGGAT
>JAGNQV010000135.1:4126-7913 GCA_017988885.1 Opitutaceae bacterium
GTCCCGCAATCCCCATGAATAACGAACCTAAAAAACACCCCTGGCAGAAGCTGATGGATAATCCCTGGCTGCTGCTCGTGCTCGGCGTCCTTATCCCGGTTCTGTCCTACTCCGTCTGGGGTTGGATCGAGCTATTGATGGTCAAATCCGATCCGTTGCCCTGACCCCTCCCTCCCATGAGCCTACGTCCTCTTACTACCCCGTGGTTTCACGGTCCGGCCGGCCACGAAAAAATCTGGCTGGGTTGCGCCATTCTCTGGTGCTTCGTGATGTCGCTGATGATGCCTTACTGGCATTTTCGCGGTAAACAAAACAGCTCCGGCGAAGCCTACCGGGTGCAACCGGCTGATTTCATGGCGCGCACGGAGAAGTTCGTCGCGGCCAACCGCGTCGACACCTTCAAGAATCCCGGTAACAACGCCCTGTTGGGAGAGTTGCCGATTGTCGAGCCGCCCGCGGGTGGCGATGCCTATCTGATTGGCCGCATGTGGCAGTGGTATCCCGCCCTGCGCTTGCGGGTCGGGGAGACCTACCGCTTGCACCTCTCGGCGCTCGATCTGCAGCACGGATTTTCGCTGCAGCCGCTGAACATGAACTTCCAAGTGGTGCCGGGCTATGACCACGTGCTCACGATCACGCCTACGTCGAAGGGTGAGTTCACCATCGTCTGCAATGAATTCTGTGGCATCGGCCACTCCAGCATGTCTGGCAAAATCTTCGTCGAATAACCGCCTCCGCCATGTCCACCCCATCCCATAATCTCGCCGCGCCCGGCACGCCCGGGCGTGTGTGCGGCACCACCGGCCTGAGCGTCTGTCTCGACGCCCAGCGTTTCATCAAACTGAATGCCGTCGTCGGCATCGTTTTCCTGCTGCTCGGCGGCATCGCGGCCCTGCTGCTGGCGCTGACCCGCTGGCAGACGGTGCATTTGCTGCCGGCCGACTGGTTTTATCGCATCATCACGTTTCACGGCATCAACATGTTGATCCTGTGGATCCTGTTTTTTGAAGTCGCGATCCTTTACTTTGCCTGCACGACCCCGCTCAACGCGCGGCTCTATTCACGCAAAGTGGCCTGGATCTCGTTCGGCATGATGCTGGTCGGCGGCGCGATGGTGGATTACATCATCCTCGTCGGCAAAGCCGACGTCATGATGACGTCTTACCTGCCGTTGCTGGCGCACCCGTTGTTTTACTTGGGCATCATCCTGGTCGCCGTGGGCACGCTGATCGGCGTGTATAACTTCTTCGCGACGCTTTATGTGGCGAAGCGCGACGGGGCTTACACCGGCTCGATGCCGATTGTGACCTTTGGCGCGCTGGCGGCGGCGATCATAGCCGTGGTCACCTTGCTCCACGGAGCGGTGGTGATGATCCCGACGTTCACCTATTCGATGGGCTGGACGGCTCAGCCCGATCCGGCGTGGTATCGCATGATCTGGTGGGGCCTCGGTCACCAGTCGCAGCAGGTCAACGTCTGTGCGATGGTTACGGTCTGGTATTTGCTCTCACACATCGTGCTGGGTGCGCGCCCGATCAACGAAGCGGTCTGCCGCTCGGCCTTCGTGCTCTACATCCTGTTCATCAACCTGGCCTCGGCGCACCATCTGCTGGTTGATCCGGGCGTCGGGGCCACTTGGAAAATCTGGAACACTTCCTACGCCATGTATCTGGCGGTGCTGGCCTCGATGGTGCACGGGTTCACCGTGCCGGCGGGCATGGAGGTGGCGATGCGCGAGAAAGGCTACACGCGCGGCATCTTCGGCTGGGCGACGGCGCTGCCGTGGCGGAATCCGGCGTTCTCGGCGACCGCGTTGTCTTTGGTGATCTTCGGGTTCCTCGGCGGCATCACGGGGGTCACGCTGGGCACGCAGCAGATCAACATCATCGCGCACAATACGCTGCGCATTCCCGGTCACTTCCACGTCACCGTGGTGGGTGGCACCACGCTCGCGTTCATGGGCCTAGCCTATTACGTAATCCCGTTGATTTTCCAGCGGGACTTCATCGGTCGCGGTTGGGCGCGGGTGCAGCCGTGGTTGTTCGGCATCGGTATCACGCTGCTCGCCTTCGGCATGTCGTTCGCGGGTTCGATGGGCGTTGCCCGCCGCACTTGGGATATTGATGCGCAGGGCGTTTATGGCCCCGCGGCCCACCTGTGGCTCGGCGTGCTCGGCATCGGCGGTATTCTCGCCTTCATCGGCCTGCTGATCTTTGTGCTGCTTTGTGTGGGCACGTTGTTCTTTGGGGCGAAAATCGAAAACCGGTCGATGACGGACTGGGGCACGCCGCCGGCACTGGCTGGCAGTCAGCCTGGTTCGCTGGCCAACGATCACTATGCGACCAAGGGCACGATGGTGCTCACGCTGATCTTCCTCGCGTGCTTCGTGGTGTATTACTTCGCCAACTGGAAAGCGCTGGCGGACGTCTGGCCGGTGCGTTGATCGATCTGGCGGGATCACGGATCCCGCTCTTTTTTAATGAGCGGCGGGGTAATGCCCCGCCGCTCCTTCGGAATTTTCATGAGCCTCACTTTAAATCCTACCCTTGCACCTCCGACCGAATCGCGTTTCGGCGTGGCGGGGCGTTTTTTAACCGGTGAGGGCCTGATGGTCTTTTTACTGACGGCGTTGGTCGGCTACGAAAGTTTTCTGCTGCTGACGATCTTCGGGCCGACGGAAGGGAGCTGGCTGGGGGATTTTGTGCGGGACTTCCAACTGTGGTGCTATCGGGGCGATCCGCGCAGCGGAGGCATCTCGTGGCTGGCGGTCACCGTCATGATGTTTGAGCCGGTTTTCGTGGTGGGGGTGGCCGTGCTACTCTGGCGGCAAAAGTTTGCGCAATTAAGGCGGCTGAGTGTGTGGCGGCGCCATTGGGCGGCGGCGAGCGCGGCGGTGCTGCTCGTGGCAGGCGCCGTGGGGGGATTGATCTATTATGCGCGGGTGGATGCCGTGCGCGCGCTGATCTTGCCGCCGTTTCCGGGCGAGCGCATCCGGGTGCATCTGGCGCTGCCGGACGTGCCGTTGGTGGACCAGCAGGGGTCCGCGTTCCGGTTAGCCGATTTGCGCGGACAGGTGGTGTTGGTGACGGGGGTTTACGCGGCGTGCACCACGGCTTGCCCCGAGATATTTTTGGAGCTGCAGAAAATCTTAGGGGAGTTGTCCGCCAAAGAGCGGGCGACCGTGAGCGTCGTGGCGCTGTCCCTCAATCCGGAATACGAAACCACGGAGCTGATGGCGGCCGTGGCCGCAGCGCGGGGCTTCACCCATCCCGAGTTTCGCTATGTGAACGGGCGCGATCCCGCCGCCATGCACGGGTTGCTGAGGGATCTGCAGTTCTCCGCCGTGCGGGACCCGCAGACCGGGATCATCGACCACGCGAATCTCCTCATGCTCGTGGATCGCACCAACCATATTGCCTACCGCTTCACGCTGGATCCACGCCACCGCGCGTGGTTGCGTGCCGGCTTGAAGGCCCTAATCCAAGAATCCGATGTCGGCCCCTCACGAACACCCTGACGTGGATTGTGAGGTGCTGGCGGATGTGATGGGGGCGACGCCGGAGACGCCGCCACCCGGAGCCCAGCCACCGCCGAATCCCATTCGCGGCGCCCGCGTGATTGCCTGGGGCGATCGTTGGGCAACGCGGCTGGACGCGTGGCTGGAGCGATGGTTGCCGCGCGAGGTCAACCCGCTCGCGCATCTGGGGGCCGCGGCCAACGTCATGTTGCTGCTGGCGACGGCGTCGGGCGTGTTTCTCCTGATCTGGTATTCGCCAAGCGTGCAAAC
>JAGNQV010000136.1 GCA_017988885.1 Opitutaceae bacterium
AACACAGCTTTGGTCAACACGGCGTATGCGCTCAGTCGGTTGCATGCGGCGACGGCGCGACCCACCGACTGCGATGATCTCGATCTGACCAAGGAGCAGAGCGAAAGCTTCATGAGGCTCGAGCCGGCTATTCGGGAAATATATGAGCTGGCGGGGGTGACTTGGTCGCAGGGCGTGGAGACGGATTATGCACGAATAGCATGGCAATTAGAGAATCCCGGAAGCGCCATGGCCTTCACCATCGGAGACATGGCGCCCTCAAATGTGTTGGTGAGGAAGGAAGGCATTGTCTTCATCGATTTCGAATACGCCGGTTGCCGACACGCCCTTTACGATGCGGTCTTTTGGCGGTGTATCTGCCCGATGCCCGCCGGAATCGCCCGGCAGATGGACGAAGCTTATCAGGCAGGGTGGGCGGCCGCCGGGCGTCCGTGGGCGGCGGGCACTTACGCGCCAGCCATGACTTTGCTGGCGGGCCACCGGGCTTTATGGTCACTTACCTGGGGCATGAAAGCATTATGGGACAAGGATCGGGAGATGATTCCGGGAGTCAGCGGACGAAGGTTGATGCGGAATTGGCTGCAGGGATTCTATCGGTTTGCGCGCCAAGGCAATGAGCTGCTGGCTTTGGCTGAAGCCACGGAAAGACTGGAGCAAGCCATGGGGGCCCGGTGGCCGGAATCAGAGGGCGACATCTTATTCCCGGTCTTTGCCGGAGACGCGAAGGACGAACGCAAAAATTAAATTGACGGACCTGGGCTGGAGTGCCGCAGTGATTTTGCACTCAGGATGCAACCGGGTCCGCGGAAAGGGCTGAGCCCACCTGCCAATCATGTCAGTCGCAGCAACCTTCACGCTGCCTGCCCGCGGGCCACAGGCACAAGCATGGAGGTTATATGAACAAACAGCTACCCGAGCGCCCCGACCTGGAGCAGCTCAAGAAACAGGCCAAGGAATTGTTAGACAACGTGCACGCCGGCCAAGCCGAGGCGCTGGTGCGGATCGGAAAAGAGGAAATCGAAGCGTTCGCGTTGAATGACGCGCAGCGAATCATTGCCCGGGAATATGGCTTTGAGAGCTGGCCGAAACTGAAACTGCACTTGGAAACGCGCACGGAAGAGGCCGCCGAGGCGCGGTTGATCCAAGCGGCGCTGGACGGGGATGGCGCGACGGTGCAGTCGATTCTCGCCGAACGACCGACGCTGCGGCAGCGCAGCCTGAGTGTGGCGGCGGCCTTGGGCGACGAAACGATGGTCGCGCAGTGGCTCGATCGCGAGCCGGCGGCGGTGAAGACCAAGGCGGGTCCGCGCAATTGGGAGCCGCTGCTTTATGCGTGCTTTGGCCGTATCACGGGCGGCGACGCGGCGCGGGCGGCGATCGCCGGCCAATTGTTGACGTTGGGGGCGGATCCGAACGCGCATTGGATCGATGCAATCTGGCCGGATTCGCCGCAGGCGGGACTTTATGGAGCGACGGGCGTGAATAATTATCCGCACCTGGCCCGGGTGCTGTTGGTCGCCGGAGCGGATCCGAACGATTGTGAATCGCGTTATCATGCGACGGAAGCGCGCCACTTGGAGGCATTGGCGGTGTTGCGCGAATTTGGCACCGACTTCAGCGGTCCGGGAAAACCGTGGGGCAACACGCCGCTGTATTTCCTGTTGGGCTGGTATAAGCCGGCACAGGCGGTGCGGGATGGCATTCGCTGGCTGCTGGAGCACGGCGCGGCCGATCCCAATGTGCCGAGCTACGCCGATACGTTGAACGAAACGCCCCTGCTGCTGGCCGTGCGCAACAGTTGGGAGCAGGAAATGATCGAGCTCTTGCTTCGGCACGGTGCCGATCCGCGATTCCGCCGCCGCGACGGGCGCACGGCGTATGCGCTGGCTGTGCGCGGTGGCCGCGACGAAGCAGCTGCATTGCTGCTGGCGCATGGCGCGCCGGAGGAGGTCGGAACGGTGGATCGGTTTCTGGGCTCATGCATGCGGGGTGATGAGGTGGCGGCGCGGGCGTTGCTGGCCGGTCAGCCCGATCTCATCAGCCGGTTGACGACGGACGAAAGGCTGATCGTGCACGAAGCGGCCAAGCGCGAACTGCCGGAGGCAATCGCCGTGATGGCCCGGTTGGGCATGGATCTCGCGGCTGTCTCGGAGCAGGAGCACCATGGCGGTGAGACGGCGCTGCATTTGGCGGCGTGGCACGGTCAGGCAAAGGCGGTGGCGATGCTGCTGCAGGCGGGTGCACCGTTGCATGTGCACGACAAGCGCTTCGACGCGCCTCCGATCGGCTGGTGCGAGCACGGCTCGCTGTTCTGCAAAAATCCGGAAGGCGATTACCCAGCGGTGGCGGAATTGCTCTTCGCGGCAGGCGCGCGGTTGCCCGAGGGCGTCGTGGCCAGCCCCGAGGTCATGGCTGTGGTGCGGAAGCATCGGGCGAAGGTAAAAATCAACTAAAACAAAACTTCAAAAATCTGATCATGAAAACTACTTCTGAGAAATCCGCGCAGCCTGCCGTTGGTCCAATGACTCCGCTGCTGATGGTTTACGACATGCGCCGCGCCGTGGCGTTTTACCGCGACGTGCTGGGCTTCGAGGTCGAGGCCCAATGGGAACCCGACGGACACCTTTACTGGGCGCAGCTGAAATGCGGCGACACTCGGCTCATGCTCAACGCCGAATTTGAGAACGACGAGCGCCGGCCGGAACACGACCGGCCGCACGGCAAGGACGTGACGTTTTATTTCTATCCCGCCGACGTGCTTGCCTTGCGCGATGCCATCTTCATCCGCGGTGGCCAGCCCGGCGAATTGGAGGAAACCCATTACGGGCATAAACAATTTCATGTAACCGATCGTGATGGCTACACATTGTGTTTCTCACAGGCCAAGTAGCTATTACACCAGATACAACCAACCAAAAATATGGAAAAGAAACCTCAGATAAGTCCGGATGACGTCATGGCGTTCGTGGGGAACGCGCACGGTGACTTCAACAAGGTCAGGGCGCTGCTGGAAAAGGAGCCCGCCTTGATCAATGCCGCCTGGGATTGGGGCGGCGGAGACTGGGAGACGGCGCTCGGCGCCGCGGCGCACACGGGACAGAGAGAGATCGCGGTCTATTTGCTGGAGCATGGCGCGCGCATCGACCTGTTTGCCGCCGCCATGCTCGGCCGGCTCTCGATCGTAAAGGCAATATTGGGAGAGTTTCCCGAGATGAAACGCGCCCTCGGGCCGCATGGCATTCCGTTGCTGGTCCACGCCAAAATGGGCGGTGAACCCGCTGCGGAGGTTTTGCTATTTCTGGAAGCACCCTGAGTGGCTGTTTGCAGGAATCATAAAAATTGAAACTGCGGTGGTGGGTCAGTTTGCGTGGGTAGGCTACCTGCTTGCAGGTGCCCGCTAGGAAAAAGCGCGAGCGAGCTCGCTCGCCTACGGTCAAACTGACCCATTACCGTAGGTTCCTATTTTCACACAGGTTCTTTGGGCCTATCCGGACCCAATCTGCGAGCAGTTGGCGCCGTCTTTGCCTTTCAGCCGGCGTTGCACTCCACTCGGTGGTATGCCCATCCTATGCAACATGGCCAAAGCCCCCACGCCACGGTTGGTTTCCGTCACGCCGGATAATCTGGCTGAGACCGGTTTCTTTTGCCTGCAGAGCAATCAGAAAACCGAAGGCTTTCAACGCAAGCAGGCATGGTTGCGGCAGCGGCTCGCGGAAGGGATGCAGTTCAAAATGCTGCAATCGGAGGGTCGCGGTTTCATCGAATATATTCCGAGTGAGTTGGCGTGGCGGACACTGCATGCGCCGGGCTACATGGTCATTCACTGCCTGTGGGTGATCGGACAAAGCAAGGGTCGCGGGTTCGGTTCCTTGCTGCTGGCAGATTGTGTCAACACTGCGCGCCAAGCCGGCATGCGGGGCGTCGCGATGGTGACGAGTTCGGGCAACTGGCTCGCGGGCGAGGAACTGCTGCTCAAGCGGGGCTTCAGTGTGGTCGATGAAGCGCCACCCGGCTTCAAGCTGCTCGCACTGCAGTTCAAACCGGGGCCGCTACCGACTCTGCCGAAGGACTGGACGAAGCGTTGCGCGAATTTGGGCAAGGGCTTGGTGGTGGTGCGGACGGACCAGTGCCCCTATGTCGATCGTTACGCGGGCGAAATGCGGGAGCTGGCGGCGGAACGTGGGTTGAAGTTTCGCGAGGTGCACTTGCCGGACGCGGCGACGCTGCAGGCGACATCGCCTTCGCCGTATGGCGTGTTTGCCATTTTGCACGCAGGGCGGCTGCTCTCGTATCATCCGCTGTTGAAGAAGCAGGTGGCGCAACGGTTGGATGAAACCGCCGGCTGAATAGGGGGCAGGCTGGCGCGAGTCTCTCTGCGCCTTCGTATTCCTACTGATTGAACCCTCGGAGTTCGGCCTCTTCACTTAAAACTCTTTTTCCAGTCTTTGCCTTCGCGTCGGAGAAAATCCTTTCCAAGTTTCCAGACCATTATCTTCGACGCGCCTTCATCATCGATATATCCGGCAGCAGGGATGCGGGTGAGTAACCTCTTACTAAGCATGATCCCTCCGGGAATGTCATGCCCGTCGACAATCTTTCCGTCCTTGAAGAGGCGCATCTCGAGAGGAGCACTGGAGTGGAAATAAAGATAATCGCTATCTTCTGCCTCGAGCACATAGGTCCCAGGCGGGAATCGCAAACCGCGGGTCGGTCGAGAGGCATCATACCAGACCATGCCTTCTGGCACCGTGACGGTCTTCTTTGGGTCGGTCGCAGTTTTGACCGGGCGACTTTCCTGAACGAGTGGACTCTCAGCGGAATATGCGACGGCCGATAGGGAGAGGAACGCGATGAGTATAGATGCGCTACGCACGGGCTTTTTGCCGATCAGGGTTATTCGGCCTTACTCGAAGACCTGAGTGGGGTGAGACTCACGGAGTCGAAAAATAGGACAAAGGGTTGGGCGGCAAGGTTGGAGCATGACCTGCCCCTTTGGATTGGACCCCGCGGATCTGAGGTTTGGGCCGGTTAAGCGGTCGGTTTTTGGCGCGTCACTCAGACGGAGGGGGTTCGCTGGCATATAATCGCTGTATTGATTTGTCGAGGAACGGGCGGGCGTTGCGTTTCATGTTCCACCAGCCAAAACAACAAATTGCCGTGGCGCCCAGGACATCAAGGATCAAATCCCACATCGTATCGGTCAGCCCCGACGGGTCGCCGAGCATGGGCTTTTGCATGGTCGTGCCAAACAATTGATCCATGCCGAACTCAAATATTTCCCAAAAAGTGCCGACCGAGACGGCAAACATAAATGCGAACAGGGCGACGAAAGCCGGCCGCATGTGAACTTCGATGCCTTTGCTTTCGTTCAGCACATAGACCAGCAAGAAGCCGAGGATTCCCAGCAACAAACCCGAGGTCCCGTGCAGGGCAATGTCCCACCACCAAAAGCGTTCGTAGTAACTTCGAAACTCCCCGAGGAATAGGGAGGCGAACACAAACAGGATCGCCATGACTTCATACTCCAGAGGAATCCGAACCGGCAGCCGACGGCTGAAAATCAAGGGCGCGCTGGTGACGGCCATGATGGCGAGCAGCCACGCGCTGCTGATCCACAATTGTTCATGGAGCAGCAGGAGCAGCTCGATGGCCATCACTGCCTGAAGCATCAGCAAAACCCCCAGGCGGATGCGCTGGGCCACGATCACGCGATCCTTCCCTGAAGGGGTCGCGGGCAATACCGGGTCCTTCCCGGCTGTTTGACGTTGTCCCTGATCGTCCATGAATTCGCTCAGCTTGCCATAATTTGCCGCAGCACCATCGGCAGGATTCCGCCGTTGACGAAGTATTCGACCTCGGCTGGCGCATCAATCCGTAACGTCACTTCGAAGTCCACCCGGCTGCCGTCCGGCCGGACCGCGGAAACATTTGCATCCTGGCGCGGCGTGATCCCGGCGGCGAGGCCGGTAATGGAGAAAATCTCCGCGCCGGTGAGGCCCAGTGATTTGGCGGAATCACCGTTCTTGAATTGCAGCGGCAGCACCCCCATGCACACGAGATTGCTGCGATGAATGCGTTCGTAGCTGTCGGCGATGATCGCTTTGATGCCGAGCAAAGCGACGCCCTTGGCCGCCCAGTCGCGCGAACTGCCCGAGCCATACTCGCGCCCGGCGATGACGACCAGCGGTGTTTTCTCCTGCTGATAGCGAACCGCCGCGTCGTAGATGCTCATTTTTTCACCGCTGGGAACATGCACGGTCCAGGGACCTTCGGTGCCTGGGGCCATGAAGTTGCGCAGGCGGATGTTGCCGAAGGTGCCGCGGATCATGACTTCGTGATTGCCCCGCCGGGAGCCGAAACTGTTGAACTCCGCCGGCGGCACACCCTGCGCGATCAGATATTTTCCGGCGGACGAATCGGCCGTGATTGCACCGGCTGGAGAAATGTGGTCGGTGGTGATCGAATCCCCCAACACGGCCAGCGCCCGGGCGCCGGCGATGTCGGTCAGCGGTGCCGGGTTCGGAGCGAGATCGAGGAAGAAATCCGGCTCGCGCACGTAAGTCGAATCGCCGACCCAGTTGAACAAGCCACCCGTGGGTGCCGGCATGCTCTTCCACTTGTCGTCGCCCTCAAAGATGCGGCCGTATTCATGTTCGAACTGATCCGAGGCGACCGACGAAGCGACCAGCGCTGCAATCTCCGCGTTGGTTGGCCAGATATCTTTCAAATAAACCGGCTGGCCATCGTGGCCCGTTCCCAGCGAGTCGGTGCTCAAGTCACACAACACCGTTCCGACGAGCGCGTAGGCCACGCAAAGTGGCGGCGAGGCGAGGTAGCTCGCCTTCACTTGTCCGTGAATCCGCCCTTCGTAATTCCGGTTGCCGGAGAGCACGGCGGCCACCGCCAGATTCCTCGTGGCCACGGCCTGGGCAACTTCTTCGGGCAACGGACCGGAGTTGCCAATGCAGGTGGTGCAACCATAACCCACCAGGTTGAACCCCAGTTTTTCGAGATAGGGGGTCAGCCCCGCCTGGTCGAGATAACGGGTCACGACGCGCGAGCCGGGAGCCAATGAGGTTTTCACCCAGGGCCGGCTTTGCAAGCCGGCTTTGACCGCATTGCGCGCGAGCAGGCCGGCGGCAATCATGACCGAGGGGTTCGAGGTGTTCGTGCAACTGGTGATCGCCGCGATGACCACGGATCCGTGCGTCACCGAGGCGGCCGCACTGGGCTGCTCCAGAGGTTCCGGCGGGGCTTTGAGAAACACGCCGGCCTCGGCGCGGCTTTCGGCGTTCAGTCGGGTGATTACCTTGGCACTCACGTCGGCGGGAACACCGTTCATTACGGATTTGAAAGACTCGCGAACACCGGCCAATCCCACCCGATCCTGCGGTCGCTTCGGGCCGGC
Organism: Opitutaceae bacterium; assembly: GCA_017988885.1. Lineage (GTDB taxonomy): Bacteria > Verrucomicrobiota > Verrucomicrobiia > Opitutales > Opitutaceae > UBA2377. The sequence goes on from JAGNQV010000136.1 coordinate 7,409, forward strand.
GACGCTGGGTTCGACCTTGCTCAAATCCAGCTCGATCACCTCGCTGAAGTTCGGTTCGGCATCGGCGTCGCTCCGGAACAAGCCCTGCGCCCGCATGTAGCGCTCGACGAGGTCAACGCTCGCGCCCCGCCCGGTCAATTGCAGATACTTTAAGGTGTTCGCGTCCACCGGAAACAGCGTCGCCGTGGCGCCAAACTCGGGCGACATGTTCGACAACGTGGCGCGGTCCGCAATACCCAGGCTGCTCAAGCCGGGGCCGAAGAACTCCACGAACTTCCCCACGACGCCATGTTTGCGGAGCATTTCCGCCAACGTCAGGACGAGGTCGGTGGCGGTGGTGCCCGGCGGCAGCGTGCCGTGAGTCCGGACGCCGAGCACGATGGGCTTGGGCAGAAACATCGGCTGGCCGAGCATGGCCGCTTCGGC
>JAGNQV010000014.1 GCA_017988885.1 Opitutaceae bacterium
GCTCGCCTTCGATCCGCACAGTTCCGCCTGGGGGTTTGAAGTCGAGCGCACCATCCGTCGCAAACAGGAGACCGTGCGTTGGGCCAACCATATCCGCGCGCGCAAGGTTTACTCCCTGCCCGACGCCGGTGAGCTCCAGGGTTTTACCGGCCTCAAGCAAGGCCGCGGCCTGGAGGTGAAACCCTTTGCCAGTATCACGTCGCGCACCGCTCCGGCGCCCGGGCAGAAGAGTTTCGAGCTCAAACCCGGCCTCGACGTCGTCTGGCACGCCACGCCTTCGCTCGCCGCCACCCTCACCTTCAACACCGATTTCGCGGACGCCGAGGTGGACGAGCGCCAGGTCAACCTCAGCCGCTTCCCGCTGTTTTTCCCCGAGAAACGCTCGTTCTTTAATCAGGACGCCTCGCTCTTCACGTTCGCCGGCTTGCAGGAAAACCCGCTGCCGTTTTTCTCACGTCGCATCGGCCGCGCCGATGACGGCACGCCGATTGACCTCATCGCGGGTGCCAAAGTCACCGGCCGCGCCGGACCGTGGACGCTCGGTCTGCTCGATGTGCAAACCGGCGATTCACCCACCGTGGACGGCCGCAATCTTTTTGTCGGCCGCATCGCCCGCGAGGTCCTCGCCGAATCCAGCGTCGGCCTCATCGCCACTCGCGGCGATCCGAGCGGCCAGGGCGATGCCTCGTTGGTGGGCGGCGATTTCAACTACACCAACACCCACCTCGCGGGCGGCAAGACCCTGCGCATTCGCACCGGCTTCCAGGCCTCGTCTTCCGATCGCGCCGGCGGCGAGGGCACCGCCGCGACCCTCAAGATCGATTACCCCAACGAGCCACTCACCGTCTTCGCCGACTTCCGCCGCGTCGACCAGAACTTCGACCCCGCCCTCGGTTTTGTGGCCCGCACCGGGATCACCGCCATGCATGTGGTCGCCTGGCACGACACCTACGCCGAGGAAAAATATCTCCGCATCATCGAGCCGTTCATCGAATACAACTGGGTGGGCGATCTCGACTGGCGCGGGTTGGACTACGACATCTGGCCCGGTTTTTATTTCGAAACCCGGGGCGGGGATTTTTCCAACCTCTGGCTCGGTCGCCACCGCGAAACCTACGACACCACCTTCACCCTTCTACCCGGCGTCAGCGTGCCCGCCGGCGCGCACGATTGGGATGATTTCCAACTGGAAGTCGGCACCTCCCGCTCCCGCCCGGTTGATGGCTATGTCCGCTGGCGGCACGGCGGATTTCTCAACGGGCACGCCGACGCCTATCAGGCCACCCTCGGCCTGCGGCCCAGCCCGGCCCTCTCCTTCAAATTCTCCGGCCAGTTGAACCATATCCGTTTACCGGGCGGTGCATTCATCGTGCGCACGGGCAGCGCCCGCGTCAGCTACACCTTCAGTCCCGACCTGCAGCTCAGCCTGCTCGGGCAATACGACAACCTCTCCAATTCCCTCGGCGTTAATTTCCGCCTCAAGTGGACCCCGCACCCCGGCAATGATTTCTACCTCGTGGTCAACCAAGGCTACGACACCACCGACGCACACCTCCGGCCCACCCAGAGCGACGCCTCCCTCAAGGGCACCTGGACCTGGCGCTTTTAGCCCGGGCGCTTGACACTCATTCGCGGCTCCCGTGTGTTGCCAGCCGTGCCGCGTCTTGCCCGATTTATTCCGCTTCTCCTGCTGGCCCTCTGGTTGCCGGCCACGCTGCATTGTGATCTGGCAACGGCCGGGCTCGCGCCCGAGTCAATGGCCTGCGAGAATGAACATACACCGGACAGCCAAGCGGCGGACAACTGCGATCTCGTTGAGCACAGCGCTTACAAGTCCACCTCCCTCTCCCTGAAAGCAACGGCGCCAACCTTGTGCGCCTGCCTTGGTTGCTTGGTAGAAAATCCTGCGGAGACGAGTATCGTCCTGCAGGTTTCGCCGGCACGCTCGGATTCGCCACCGGAATTGATTCCGACCTGGTCCTTCCGGCATCGGGCGGCGCTGCCCGTGCGCGCTCCCGCGAGCGTCGCCTGATCCGTTCCTGCGCGAACGGTTGCATCGGTTGATTGCGCCCTGACGACGCCCGCGCGCGTTCGTCGCCGGGCTTTTTCTCTCACGCTTCGCTCCCTTTCCCTGTCTTGCCATGTCTCCCTCCTATTTCCTTCACCACCCACACCGCATCCTCGGCCTGGGCCTGCTCCTCGCCGCCGGCGTGCACGCCCAGGAGGCGCCCTCGTTCACCCTGCGGGAAGCACTCGCCGCCGCTCTGCTAAAAAACCCTGCCCTGCAGGCGCAAGCTTACGAAGCCCACATCGCCGAGGCCCGTATCCTGCAGGCAGGAATCCGCCCCAATCCCGAATTGTCTGTCGAGGTGGAAAACATTCTCGGCACCGGCGCGCTCTCCGGCGTCAAAAGTCTCGAGACCACGCTCCAACTCAGTCAACTCATTGAGCTCGGTGAAAGCCGGGCTCGCCGCGTGGCCACCACCCGGATCGAACGCGGGCTCGCCGGCACGGAGGTCGAAGTGCAGCGCATCGAGATTCTCGCCGAGGTCGCGCGCCGCTTCACCGAAGCCGTCGCTGATACGGAGCGGCTCACCGTCGCCCGCCGCGCCCATGAACTGGGTGAACAGACCATCGCCGCGGTGCAAGCCCGTGTGGCAGTCGGCGCCGCCTCACCCGTCGAGTTGAACCAGGCGCGCAACACTCTCGCCGGCCTGCATCTCGCGGTGGAACACGCCGAGCACGAGCTGCTCGTCTGCCACCAATCCCTCGCCGCCATCCTCGGCGAAAACCGGCCCAGCTTCGGAGCGGTCCACGCCGACCTGCAGACTTTACCCGCGCTGCCGGAATTTGAGGATCTCGCCGCCCGACTGGAGCAGAGTCCTCTCCTCACTCGCTTTGGCGATGAGGCACGCTGGCGGGAGTCTCAGGAGCTGCTGGCCCGAAGCCTGCGTCGCTCCAGCCTGCGGATTAGCGGCGGCCTCCGCCGCGTGGCGCAAAGTGACGACTTTGGCTTCGTTGCCAGTGTCTCACTCCCGTTGGCCGTGCGCGACCCAGCCGCCGGCACCGTCCGTGAGGCCCGTGAACGGCGCGACCAGGTCGCGGCCACTACGCAGACTCAGCGGCTCGAATTGCGCGCCACCCTCTTCGGCGTCTATCAGGAGATGCTCCATGCGCGCACGGCTTTGGCGCAACTCACCCGCGAGATTATCCCCACGGCCGAGGAAACTCTCACGCTGATCAACCAAGGCTACCGCGAAGGGCGCTACCCGCTGACAGCATTGCTCGAGGCCCAACAAACCCTCGTCGAATTTCGCCGCCAGATGGTCGCCAACGCCGCCGCGTTCCACCTGCACCTGATCACCATCGAGCGCCTGATCGGCGCCCCGGTTCAACCTCCGGCAAGCCAACCCTGACCCTTTCACCATCTCACCTAGATTTTCCCATGAACAAAAAACTTTTCCTCTCCCTGTTCGTCCTCCTCGCCCTCGGTGGCGGTCTGGCCTACTTCCTGATGCACGCCGAACATGATCACGCGACCGAGGGCGATCACGACCATGATCATGACACTCACGCAGAAACCACCGCGGCCCGCGGACCGCATGGCGGTCGTCTGCTGACTGACGGGGATTTCACGCTCGAACTCGCCATCTTCGAGCAAGGCGTCCCACCCGAATTCCGGGCTTGGTTCACACAGTCCGGCCAACCCGTGCCGGTGTCCAGCATGCAGCTTTCGGTCGAACTCAAACGTCCCGGCGGTGTGACCGACGTCTACACCTTCGCGCCCGAGGGCGATTATCTGCGCGGTGATGCCGAGGTGTATGAGCCTCACTCCTTTTCCTATGTCATCATGGCCGGACATGCGGGCCGCACCCATCGCTGGCAATTCGACGCTCCGGAGATGCAGACCACCATCAGTGCCTCAGCCGCGCAGCGCGCCGGAGTTGTCGCTGAGCTTGCCGGACCCGCCCTCATGCGCGACACCCTCGCCGTCTATGGACAGGTCCGGCTGAACGCCGACAAAGTCGCGCGCGTCATCCCGCGCTTTGGCGGCGTCGTCCGCGCAGCCCGCAAAGTGCTCGGCGATCCGGTCGCTGCCGGTGAGATCGTCGCCCTCGTCGAGACCAATCAGTCACTCGTCACCATCGAGGTGCAGGCGCCCATCGCGGGCGTTATCGTGGACCGCAATGTTACCGCCGGCGAAACCGTCGCTGATGGAGCGATGCTCTACACCATCGCCGACTTGTCCGAGGTGTGGGTGGATCTCAACATCCCGAAGCGTGATCAGGCACGGATTAAAACCGGCCAGACTGCCGTCATCCATCCCGACGACGGGGGCGCGGAAGCCACCGGCACCATTACCTGGATCTCTCCCGTCAGCTCGGCGGAATCACAGACTCTCGTCGCCCGCGTCGTGCTGCCGAATATCGAGCAGCGCTGGCGCCCCGGCCTCTTCGTAAAGGCCGATATCACGCTCGCCGAGAGTTCAGTGCCCGTCGCGGTGAAGGAGTCCGCCCTTCAAACTCTTTTCGACTTCATCGTCGTCTTCTCCCAGCACGGCGATCTCTACCAGGCCCGGCCGCTGGAACTCGGGCGACGTGACAACGGCTACGTCGAAGTGCTCAAAGGCCTCAAGGCCGGCGAACGCTACGTCATCGAGAACAGCTTCCTCATCAAGGCCGACATCGGCAAATCCGGCGCGTCGCACGACCACTAAGGAATCTCTGTCATGCTCAACGCCCTCATTCATTTTTCCATCCGTCATCGCTGGCTCGTGCTGATCGTGACCCTTGGGTTGTGCGCTCTCGGCCTTCAAAGTTTCCGCCAGCTGCCTATCGACGCCGTGCCTGACATCACCAACGTCCAGGTGCAGATCAACACCGAGGCTCCCGGCTATTCACCGCTCGAATCCGAACAGCGCGTCACGTATCCGGTCGAGACCGCGATGGCCGGCGTGCCCAACCTCGACTACACCCGGTCGCTCTCCCGCTACGGCCTCTCGCAGGTGACGGTGGTCTTCAAGGATGGCACCGACATCTACTTCGCCCGTCAGCTGGTCAATGAGCGCTTGCAAGAGGTGAAATCCCAGCTCCCGACCGGCCTTGAACCGACCATGGGCCCGATCGCCACTGGCCTCGGCGAAATTTTCATGTTCACGGTTGAGCCGGAAACCGGCGCCAAAAAACCTGACGGCTCCACCTTCACCCCGACCGATCTCCGCGAAATTCAGGACTGGGTCGTGCGGCCGCAGTTGCGCAATCTGCCCGGCGTCACGGAGGTCAACACCATCGGCGGTTTCGTGAAGCAGTTTCACGTCACGCCTTACCCGGACCGCCTGCTCGCCTACAGCCTGACCCTGCGCGATGTGCTGGATGCGCTCGCCCGCAACAACGCCAACGTCGGCGCCGGCTACATCGAGCGCCACGGCGAACAATATCTCATCCGCGTGCCCGGCCAAGTGAGCGGGATCGCGGAGATTGAGGCCGTGGTGGTGGCCCGGCGCAGCGGTCAGCCCGTGCGGCTGCGCGATGTCGCCGAGGTCATTCTTGGCCAGGAACTGCGCACGGGCGCGGCCACCGAGAACGGCCAGGAGGTGGTTCTCGGCACCGTCTTCATGCTCATCGGGGAAAACTCCCGCGCGGTTTCCACCCGGGTCGCCACCAAGCTGGCGGAGATTAATCGCAGCCTGCCTGAGGGCGTGGTCGCAAACACCGTCTATGACCGCACTTCCTTGGTGGACCGCACCATCGCCACCGTGCGGCGGAACCTCATCGAGGGTGCCCTCTTGGTGGTTGTCATCCTCTTCCTGCTGCTGGGCAATTTCCGGGCCGCGCTCATTACGGCGGCCGTCATCCCGGTGGCGATGCTCTGCACCATCACCGGCATGGTGACCCACAAAGTCTCGGGCAACCTGATGAGTCTCGGTGCCCTGGACTTCGGTCTCATCGTGGACGGGGCCGTCATCATCATCGAAAACTGCCTGCGCCGCTTCGGTCATGAGCAACACCGGCTTAGCCGGCTGCTGACCAAGCCCGAGCGCTTCGCCCTCGCTGCCGATGCGACCGCCGAGGTCATCAAACCCTCACTCTTCGGCGTCTTCATCATCACCGTGGTTTATATCCCGATCTTCGCCCTCACCGGCGTGGAGGGAAAGATGTTCCACCCGATGGCCTTCACCGTGGTGACAGCCCTGATCGCCTCCATGATCCTGTCGCTCACGTTCGTGCCTGCGGCCGTCGCGATCTTTGTCACCGGCAAGGTTTCGGAAAAAGACAACTTAGCCATTCGCGGCGCGAAATCGCTCTACCGCCCGATCCTGCGCTTCGCGCTGTCAGTCCGCCCGGCCGCCGCGCTCGCCGCCGTGATCCTCATCGGCCTCGCCGGACTCGCCGCCTCAAAAATGGGCACGGAGTTCATCCCGAGTCTGGACGAAGGTGACATCGCGATGCACGCCCTGCGCATTCCCGGCACCAGTCTCACGCAAGCGGTCGGCATGCAGACGGCACTCGAATCCCGTTTGAAGGAGTTCGGTGAGGTGGACCGCGTCTTCTCCAAGCTCGGCACCGCCGAGGTCGCCACCGATCCGATGCCCCCAAGCGTCGCCGACACCTTTGTGATGCTTAAACCGCGCGAACAGTGGCCTGATCCGACCAAGACCAAGTCCACTCTCGTGGCCGAACTGGAAGCCGCTGTCATGCAGATTCCGGGCAACAACTACGAGTTCACCCAGCCGATCCAGATGCGTTTCAACGAACTGATTTCCGGCGTGCGCGCCGACGTTGCCGTGAAAGTCTATGGCGACGACCTCGATGTGTTGCATACCGTTGGCAAGGAAATCGAAGCCACACTCGGGGCCATTCCCGGCGCCGCCGATGTGAAGATCGAACAGACCACCGGCCTGCCTATTCTGACCGTGCACCTCGATCGCGAGGCCATCGCCCGTTATGGGCTCGCCGTGGCGGACGCGCAGGATGTCATCTCGACCGCCCTCGGCGGCTCCACCGCGGGGCAGGTCTTCGAGGGCGACCGCCGTTTCGATATCGTGGTGCGCCTGCCGGAGTCGCTCCGCACCGATCTCGCCGCCCTGGGCCACCTGCCCGTGCCCTTGCCTAAACTCCCCGCCGCTGACGCCCGGGGGCTACCCGCTGCGCTGCAGGCCGGCGACCTGCTCGCCGGCGATTCCGATGCCTTGGCTTTCATTCCCCTGCGCGAAGTCGCCACGATTGGAGTCGCCCCCGGCCCCAATCAAATCAGTCGCGAGAATGGCAAACGCCGCGTGGTGGTCACCGCCAATGTGCGCAGCCGCGACCTCGGCGGCTTCGTCACCGAAGCCCAGCAACGCGTGCGCGACACAGTCAAAATTCCCGCCGGTTACTGGCTCGAATACGGCGGCACCTTCGAACAGCTCATCTCGGCAAGCAACCGGCTCAAGGTCGTGGTGCCGGTCGCACTCCTCCTGATCTTCGGCCTGCTCTTCATGAGCTTTGGCAGCGCCAAGGATGCCATGCTGGTGTTCACCGGCGTGCCACTCGCCCTCACTGGCGGCATCGCCGCATTGTGGCTGCGCGATATCCCGCTCTCAATTTCCGCCGGCGTGGGTTTCATCGCCTTGTCGGGTGTCGCGGTGCTCAACGGCCTCGTGATGATCTCCTTCATCCGCACCCTCCGCGCTGAGGGCAAACCCATCGACGCCGCCGTGGAAGAAGGTTGTCTCACCCGGCTCCGCCCCGTGCTGATGACGGCTCTCGTGGCCTCGTTGGGCTTCGTGCCCATGGCCTTCGCGACCGGTCCCGGCGCCGAGGTGCAGCGGCCGCTGGCGACCGTTGTCATCGGCGGGATCATCAGTTCCACGCTGCTGACCCTTGTAATCCTGCCCGCACTTTATGTCTGGGTCTCTAAATCCCGAGCTGGCACTCCGCCCCCCAGCACCTAAGCTGGGCACTGTTGATGAACACTTTCCTCGGTATCACGTTCGAAACCCTGGTCATTCTCGGGCTGGTCGCCGCCAACGGTTTCTTCGTCGCCGCCGAGTTTGCCTTGGTCAAGGTCCGCTCCAGCCAACTGCGACCGCTCGTGCGCAAGGGCGGCGGCTGGCGCGTGAAGTTCGCCCTGCGCGCCACTGAGCATCTCGACGCCGCGCTTTCTGCCACCCAGCTTGGCATCACGCTCGCCAGTCTCGGACTGGGTTGGGTCGGCGAGCCCTTCCTCTCGCACCGCATCGAGCCGCTGCTTGCCCGGCTCGGCCTCACCGACCCGACCACGATCCATTCCGTTACCTTCGCCCTCGCCTTCGCCATCATCACGTTTCTCCACATCGTGTTTGGCGAACTGGCGCCCAAGTCCCTCGCCATCCAGCGCGCCAAGGGCGTCACGCTCTGGATCGCCGCGCCGCTGCTGGTGTTTTACTACCTCTTCTTTCCCTTCATCTGGGTGCTCAATGGCACGGCCAATCGTTTCCTCCGCTGGGCCGGCCTCGGCCCCACCGGCGAAGGCGGCCACGGCTTCAGCGCCGACGAACTCGAATACGTCTTCAGTCACGCGCGCCACTCGCACCCCAACGATGCGCTCGTCACCAAGCTCATGGTCCAGTCGCTGCGCGTGCGCGCGACCCACGCCCAGCAGATCATGCTGCCACGCGACCAGTGCGTCGTCCTGTGGCTCGACAAGCCCCTCGCGGAAAATCTCCGCACCGCGCAAACCAGCGGCCACAGTCGCTTCCCCGTCGTCGCCGGCAGCCTCGACAACGTCCGCGGCATCCTGCTCATCCGCGAATGGCTCTGGCAGTTGCAGGCGCTCGGCCCCGATGCCTCGTTCGAGCCGCTGATCCGCCCGCCGCTTACCTTCGGCCTCAAGGCCACCATCCCCGAAATGATCGAGCGCTTCCGCCGCGGCCGCACCCACCTCGCGATCGTGCTGGATGAGGCCCAGCGCTTTGCCGGCATCGTCACTTTCGAGGACGTGCTGGAGGAAATCGTCGGCGACATCCGCGACGAGTTCGACATCGGCACCGGCCCCGTTTTCGAGCGCAGCGCCCAGTCCGTGGTCGTCAGCGGTGCGCTCACGATGCGTGAGCTGCAGGCCGAGACCGGCTGGCCGCTTGAGTGGCTGGGCCGCGAAACCGTCGCCGGCTGGTTCACCCGCCACCTCGGTCATGCGCCGCAGCGCGACGAAACTTTCGCCTTGGCCGACTACCGGCTGACCGCGCTTGAGGTGCAGGCCGACCGACTGCGCCGCGTGCGCATCGACCGCACCGGCGAAAGCCAGTCCAGCGACGGCTCGCCCAAGCACGACCACCCCGAAGGCGACTTCACGGTGTGAAGCGGCAACCTTTAGGGAAACGCACGGCCGTGCCCGACCCCAAGGCGCCGTTCGCGGCTCAACCGTTCCCCGCCGCCCGCTTGCATCTTTGCGGATTGTGGATTCTGACTCCTGAATCCTGAATTCTCCCTCCTGATGTCCTCTTCCATTCCCGTCACCGTCCTCACCGGCTTCCTCGGCGCCGGCAAAACCACCCTCCTCAACCGCATCCTCACCGAGCAGCACGGCAAGAAGATCGCCGTCATCGAAAACGAGTTCGGCGAGGTCGGCGTGGACAATCAGCTCGTCATCTCCTCCGACGAGGAGCTCTTCGAGATGAACAACGGCTGCATCTGCTGCACCGTGCGCGGCGATCTCATCCGCATCCTCGGCCGCCTGCTCAAGCGCAAGGACAAGCTCGACGCCATCCTCATCGAGACCACTGGCATGGCCAACCCCGCGCCCGTCGCGCAGACCTTTTTCACCGACGATGAGATGAAGGCCAGCTTCCGCCTCGACGCCATCGTGACGTTGGTGGATGCGAAACACATCTCCCAGCACCTCGGCACCGACGACGAAGCCCTCAAGCAGATCGCCTTCGCCGATGTCATCCTGCTCAACAAGACCGACCTCGTCGCCCCCGCCGAGCTCGATGCCCTTGAAACCCGCATCCGCGGCATCAATGCCGTCGCGAAAATCCACCGCACGCAAAACGCCGCCATTGCACTCGACCAAGTCATCGACGTTGGCGGCTTCAACCTCTCCCGCGCCACCGAGCTCGATCCGCAGTTTCTCGAGCAGGAATATCCCTTCGAATGGGCCGGCGTCTATCCCCTTCCCGCCGGCACGCACGAACTGGAAATTGGCCACGGTGACGAGGAGCCCGACCATGAAGGTCACAATCATAAGCATGAAAACTGCGACCACGACCATCACCACCACGGCAACGAGAACGAACTCGACGTCGTGATCCTCCCGGTAGGCAGCCCGCTTGCGGGCGCTCAAGACGGCGCCGCGGCTCTAGATTACTCCGGGCTCATCGCCCAGGCCGTCACCCTGTTCGCCGACTGGGAAACCCGCCTTGCCACCGGCGACACCGCCGTGCCCGGCGCCACGTTGCAGCGCCTCCTGCTCAATGAAGGCAACGGCAAGTTCCCGCTCAAGATCGACGCGCCCGGCCACTACGTCGTCTTCGAGGCCTGCGGCTCGCACCCGCTGCACATCAATGTCGCAAAAGATTTCGTGAAGCCCGTCTGGCAGCAGGATTTTCACGCCGCGCACACGCACAGCGACGCCGTGACCTCGGTGGGTATCAGCACCCCCGGCGATCTCGACGGCAAGAAGCTCAACGACTGGATCAGCGAACTCCTTCGCGTGAAGGGCGGCGACATCTACCGCATGAAGGGCGTGCTCGCCGTGAAGGGCAGCAACAAGCGCCTCGTCTTCCAAGGCGTGCACATGCTCTTCGACGCGAAGTTCGACCGCGAGTGGACGAAGGACGAAGCCCGCCAGAACACGCTCGTCTTTATCGGCAGGAACCTCGACCGCACCGCGCTCACCACAGCCTTCAAGGCCTGCCTGGCCTGAGCCCGTCGAATGGCTTTAGCTTAAGTTAGCGAACCGCGCGATTCCACGCGCCTCGAACCAAATGTGGAAATCAGGAATACTGGAAAATGCCTGACCGGTCTTAAGACGGCACGGCGTTCGGTTCCTGCTTTCCTGATCTCCACATTTCGCGGCTCCTAGGGTATTCTCCTCAGGCTTTGGCGTTGAGTCTGCCCCGTGTTCCGCTCTGCTCGCCCGCATTGCTCAATAGGCGCGTAGCGTGCTTCGCGGGCGATGGGATTCCAGGGCGACCGCCGTCCTTCATCGCACGCACATGATGACCTGCACTTCCGCTTCGCTCCGCGTTGCCCTCATGGGGCTCCTCGGCAGTCTGTTATTCGCGGCGACCCCGGCGCTGGCCCAGACACCGATCGCAGCGGACTACACGACATCGGTTTCGGGCAACTTCACCTCCGGCGATTGGGAGGTGAAGTATCCGGTGACGGTCTTCGTCGATACCGATGGGGGCATTAACGGCGGCACCTTCCTGTTCGATGGCAGCACGCTCACCATTTCCGCGAGCAACGGCCTGAAAAGCGGCACGCTGGACTTCACGGCGTCCAATGATTCGTTCACGCCAGCCTACCTCGAAGCCAACACCAGCCACGCGATCACGGGGGGCACGGTTAATCTTAGCGGGGCGGCCGTCGGCCGGACCACGCTCTACGCCCGGGCGAGCGATGCCATCAGCGGCGGTGTGCAAAACATAACCGGCTTGGCGGAATTGCGGGTGGAGGCGAGTCACGGCATCAGCGGGGGCACGCAGACCTTCGGTGTTTCCGGGGGTCTCTCCTCCACCGCCGGCGTCCTAATCGCCGAAGCGACGAATTCGATCAGCGGGGGGACGCAGACTTTCTACACCGGAACGCTCGAAATCCGCGCCCTCGATGCGATCGGAGCGGGCACCACGCAAACATTCCAAGCAGGAGCCAACCTTAAGATCATAGGCGGGGGCAGTCTCAGCGCGGGCACCCAGAATTTCACCGGATTGAGCGTTTCTCCCAACATCTCCGGATCAAACGTCGCGGGAATCACCGGCGGCACCCAAAATTTCTATGCGGGGGCAAAGTCCTCAGTCTCGATCTCCGGTGGCACCCAAAATTATTTCAGCAGTCGCGCCACCTTTGCCTCGACCGCGCAATTATCCGGCGGCACCCAGAATTTCACCAACAGCTTGCTGATTCTGGGAGGATACTTTAGTAATTCTTCGATCACCGGAGGAACTCAGAATTTTTACGGATATTCGACTCTAGATGTCGTCGAGGATCTTGAGGCACCGACGACATTACCGATCGTCACGGGCGGAAACCAGAACTTCTATGATCACTCCTATCTTCGCGTGGAAGCACTGAATGCCCTCGCAGGAGCGAACATCACGCTGCACGACGAAAGCTATACTAGCATCCAACGCTCCGACGGAAGCAATGTCTTCGGAACGGGGACCAACATCACCTTCGACGCCAGCGGCGGGGGCACGGGCGGCACACTCTACCTCGCATCCCACTCCACCGTGGGTCGCATCAGCTCGGTGGCGAATGGAGGCGTGATCACCAACAACTCTGACGGCATTGGAGCCGGCTCCCTGACCGTGCAATTCGACTCGGTCACGAGCACCTATGGCGGCCTACTCGTCAATGGCGAATACGACCAGATCTCATTCGAAAAAGCCGGCACCGGCACCCTCGTGCTCACCGGCAACAATACCTACACCGGAAGCACGACGGTCACGGGTGGCACCCTCGTCGTAAACGGCTCCCTCGCCAACACCGCCGTCTCCGTCGCCGACGGCGCCACCCTCGGTGGGTCGGGCACCATCGGCGGACTCGTCACCTTCGCCGACGGTGCGACGCTCGCCCCCGGCAACTCCCCCGGCACGATGACCTTCACCAACGGCCTCACGCTGAACGACGGTGCGATCCTCGACTTCCAACTCGGGAGTCCCGGCGGTATCGCCGGCGTGGATAGCGACCTCATCGTTGTCTCCGGCGGCACGCTCTCTGGCTCCGCCTCCGCCAACGGTATCACGCTCAACCTCTCCGACCTCGGTGATTTTGGCGCCGGCACCTACGACCTCATTCGTTACAGCGGCGCCACCACTGACAGTTTCGATGCGGGCGATTTCCACGTCGGCACCGGCATCTCCGGCTACACTTACACCTTCGGTTTCAACTTCGCTGGCGACACCCTCCAACTCACCGCCACCAGCGCCGTGCCCGAGCCCGCGACCTACGCCGCGCTCCTCGGCGCGCTCGTGCTCGGCCTCGCCTCCTGGCGCCGGCGCCGCACCTAGCTAGGAGCGCGCGCGGCCTGCCCGCCTGATAACCCTCTCGCCGCAAAGACTGAAGCCAGGCGGATGCATCGCCCCAGCCCTGCGTATTCGTCCGTAGGACCGTGACAGGAATACGAGCCCTACGCAGACCATGCCACGGGCCATCTCAGTTTCTTGCAAGTGAGGTCCGAGGTGGCCCGGCCGCTCCGCAGGTGGCGGATTGTTGCACGGCCCGGGCCACAGCAAGCCGCGCGCGGTGCCATAAAGTGAGCTGCGCCCGGAGCGACGCCGATGATGCACTCCTTCTTGAACGAGCAACCTAAGTCGTTTTCAATTTTAACTGCATGACCAAACCGACCTGCCCTGCCTGCACCATGGACGACGTGCTCAGCCTTCCTGACCACTGGGAGTGCGCCACCTGCGGGCACGAATGGCGCAAAGCAACCGCGCCCGATGCGCCTCGAATCGTCAAGGATGCCCACGGCAACGTGCTGGCTGACGGCGACTCCGTCGTGCTGATTAAGGATCTCAAGTTGCGCGGTTCTTCCGGTGTGCTCAAACAAGGCGCCAAGGCGAAAAATATTCGCTTGGTCGACGGTGATCACGAGATCGACTGCAAGATCGATGGTGCAGCCATGGCGCTGAAAGCCTGCTTCGTAAAGAAGGCCTGAGCACGCCGGGGGAGGCAGGCGGTTCACGGGGAGGCAACATCGTCAACCACGCCGCCCTTCGGCAGCTGCGGGCGAAGCAGGTTAAATCAGGCCAATGGTAATTGCCTCCCGCGAGGGCGGCTCCGGCCAGCGATCACCTCTGACCCTTCAAAACCAACCTGTTCTCCGGACTCGCCATGGACCGCCACTGGCGTTTTCTCTGGAGAGAGTGAGCACCAGCCCCGGGAAAAACCAGGACACCTCAAACCCGCTGATCCCGCTTGAACAGCGGGTGCAAGCGGAGTTGGTGCGCACCGCCTACGAGGACTCCCTCTATGGCGCCGGGGTCGGGGCCTTTGTGGTGCTGGTTTATGGCTACGCGATGACGGCGGCGGCTCCCGTCCCCCATGTCATGCTCTGGATGTCGGTGGCTTTCACCTGCAATCTGCTGCGGTTTCTCAACCGCTCCTTGTTCTTTCGCCAAGCCCAGCGCCTTGATCATCTCCGCCGCTGGACCTGGTCATTTGTGGCGGTCAGTGGACTGACCGGTCTCAGTTGGGGGGCCGCGGGTTGGATGTTTTTCTCTGTCGAGCGTTTCGGCTACCGGCTGCTCACCGTGCTCGTCCTGGCTGGCCTCACGACGGGTGCGGCGCGCCTGCTGGCGCCGATGTTTACGGCCAACATGGCCTACTTCCTCTGCTCCATCGTGCCCTTGATGGCGGCATTTTTTGCCGACGCCTCACTCCGGAGCCCCGCCCTCGCCGTGCTGTGTGTCGCCTATATCGGCTACACGATTGTAGCGGCCCATCAGCAACTGCGCAGCCTCCATCGCTCCATCCGGCTCGGCTACGAAAACGGCGCCCTCGTCGAATCGCTGGGTATGGCCAAGGACAGCGCCGACCAGCTCAACCGGGGGCTGTCCGCCGAGATCGCCCAGCGCAAAGTCATCGAGACCGAACTGCGCGAGGCCAGCACCAAGGCCGAATCGGCCAACCGGGCCAAAAGCGAATTTCTCGCCACCATGAGTCATGAGATCCGCACTCCGATGAATGGCATCCTGGGGATGTTGCGCATAGTGCGGGATTCGCCCCTCACCCCCGAGCAACGCGAGCAACTCGAAACTGCGGCCCAATCCGCCGACACGCTCCTGGACCTGATCAACGACATCTTGGACCTGTCCAAGATCGAGGCCGGGCGGCTCGAGCTTGAACAAATCGCCTTTGCCCCGGAACCGACCGTTCGCTCAGTGATCGATCTGCTCCAGCCCCGCGCCCAAGCCAAGTCCATCGCGCTGGTCATGGAATATGATGCCACCCTCCCGGGCGCACTGATCGGTGACCCCACCCGCCTGCGCCAAGTGCTTTTCAACCTGCTCGGCAACGCCATCAAATTTACCGAACGCGGTTCCGTCACTTTGCGCGTGAAGCGCCTGCCCGCAGACCACCCTGCCACCGGAGAAATCCTCAGCTTTGCCATCATTGATACGGGGATTGGACTGGATCAGGAAACCATGAGCCGGCTGTTCCAGGCCTTTTCCCAAGCCGATAGTTCAATGAGCCGGCGTTTTGGCGGCACCGGTCTCGGTCTCACCATTTCCCAAAAACTGGCCGAAGGCATGGGCGGTAAAATCACCGTGCAAAGCGAGTTCGGAGCGGGTGCCTCGTTTACTTTTGCCATACCCTTTCGACCGGCCTCGGCCAGTGAGAGCCAGCGCTTGCAGACAGAGTCGAGCCGCGGGCGTTTCTCCCTCCCTAAACTTTCCGGCCGGATCCTCGTGGTGGAGGATGATCGCATCAATCAACGGGTCATCATCCATTTCCTCAAACAACTGGGACTTGAGGCGAGTCTGGCCAAGGATGGCTTCGAAGCCGTCCAAGCTGCCACCAGCGCCCCTTGGGATGCGATCTTGATGGACTGCCAGTTGCCCGGACTCGACGGGCTTGAGGCCACCCGGCGCATCCGCGCCAAACTCCACGGTCATGCCCTGCCGATCATCGCCCTCACGGCCAACGCCAGCACACAGGACCGGGCGGCTTGTCTCGCCTGCGGCATGGATGATTTTCTCACCAAACCAATCCGGATAGAAAATCTGGCGGAAGCGCTGACGAAATGGCTGGGGGTCTCCACCGGGCGCAAACGGTAGCCTGACCCAATGCCCGCTGCGGCGCTAGCTACTAACGCGATTCAGCCGGCGCCCATTCCACTTTAACAATCCGGTAGCCCGCGCCCACGGCGGGGATGATGATGCGATCACCTTGACCGGTGTAAGCCAGTTCACCCTCGCGCCCGAGCAGACGAACCGAGCGAATCGCCGTGTGCCGCGCCAACTCCACCGGTTCGTGCCAGTCTGCGAACAGGTGCAGATACGTGCGTTGCGGCGTCACCGTCGTCGGCACATTGGCCGCGCCTTCTGCTCCACCCCGCGTGCCGTGGATCGCCTCGCCATTGATGCGCATCCACGCGGCCATTTCCGCAAACGCCGCCATCGTCCCATCGGGCAAACGCCCATCGGGTTGCGGGCCGAGATTGAGCAGGTAGTTGCCATCCCAGTCGCGGATTTTTCCGAGCTGTTCCAGCTCCGTGCCCACCTCGCCCGCAAACGGACCTGCATAACCCCAGTGGCCATACCAACCCCGGCAAAATTCCCACGAGCCCGCCGGCCGTTCCGTCAACCGCGACCATTCGTGCGTGGTGAAATCGCCGAACTTGATGCTGGAGACATCCCTCCCGTCCGGCGTGCGCACGCGGCCCCAACGATCGTTGATCATGATCGACGGCTGCAGCGTGCGAATCCAGCGGTAGATTGCCTTCGTCGGAAATGTCACTCCAGGCCAAACCAGACCATCAAACCACAGTTCATTGATTTCACCATAGCCCGTCAGCACTTCGTGGAGTTGGGCGATCGTGTAGATGAAAAATTCCTGCGCGTGCGCTGAGTTGGCGGCGGCGTCCGTGATCGGCGGATGCTGGTTACGTTGGGCGAAAGCGAAATTTACATCCGCCAGCGGATAACCCGGGTAATGCCAATCTTGGGGCGAAAAATAGAGGCCGACCTTCAACCCCGCCGCGCGCACTTCCTCGGTGTAGGTTTTCAGCAAGTCACGCCCTTCACAGTATTGGCGCGTCGAAAAGTTACCCCACCGTGATGGCCAGAGCGCAAAGCCGTCGTGATGTTTCGCCGTGAGCACCACATAACGGAAACCGGCCGCTTTCGCCTGCGCGGCCCAAGCCATCGGCCGCCAGTGCTGCGGATCAAAACGCTCCGCGAGTCCGAAATAGCCCATGCCGTGCCAGCGTGCGTCCTCCGTGCCGTGAGGATAGCCGCGAATCGCCGCCCACGAGGGTTGGAGTTTTTCCACGCTGTGAATGCCCCAGTGCAAAAACAACCCGAGACCCGCCGCCCGCCACCAATCCGCCCCCGGATCGGGATTGGGGGTCACCAGATCAATGACCGCCTCATCCGGTGTGGCCAGCAGTTCCAGCGCCAGCGCGCGCAGCGCCGGATCGGTCACCCGATAGGCGGCCCGGGCCTCCGGGGTGTCGAGCACAAGCGAAGGATTTTCCTCATTCATCGCCCGGGAACTCGTGCTGATCAGACCGCAAAGCACAAACCAGAAACGGGTGGGTATACGGCGTAATGGTCGGACGAATTGGTCCGGGCAGCGCCGTTGGGAATATTTCAATATTACTCCCACGCGCACACTTAGAGTTTGTCGGCTGCACCTCCCTCCTCTTGGCTGCGTTGCCCCTTTTCCCCGCCATGCATGCTCCCCGCGACCCCGCCGTCAGTCTCCTGCCCCGCACTGTCACCCGCTCCACCGCGCTGGCCGGAAGGACTGTCATCATTCATCCCGCCGGCGATGACCCGGGTTACGCGGCTCTCGCCCAAAAAATCGCCGCCGCCCTCGCCGCCCGCGGCGCCGCGACACCCGAGTGCGTCACCGATCTCGCCCTCATGCCGGAGCGCAGCACGCCCCTGCCCGCCGCGTATCGCGCGCGGCCGCTCATCGTGCTCGGCAACCTCAACACCAACCGCACGCTCCAACCCCTCTACGCCAACTACCTTTGCTCGACCGACGCAACTTACCCCGGTGGAGACGGCTATGATCTGCGCACGCTCGTCAATCCCTACGGCACGGGCGCCAATCTTATCCTCGCCGGCGGCAGCACCCTGCGCGGCGTCGAACGCGCGGTGGATAAACTCATTCAAGCCCTCCAGGCCGCCGGTCCCGCCCACGAATTACCGTTCCTTTTCGCGGTCGAACTGGCTCCCGCCCTCGCCGCCGAACTCGCGACCTGGCCCTATACTCCGCTCGACGATTCCGCCGAATTGCAGGCGCTGCGCAGTCGCGGCCTCATGTTTTACACCGAACCCATCCGCGTCATCGGTGCCTACACCTTGATGTGGTCCTGGACCGCCGACGCACGCTACGCCCACAGCGCGGTGGATGCGCTGCGCCGGCTCAACGCCACCATGCACAGCGGCTACGGCGACTGGCACTACCTCGCCGAACGCTTCATGCGCGCGATTCCGCTGCTGATCGCGGGCGGCTTCATGACCGCCGAGGATATCCGCCGCACGGACGAACTGTTGTTGCTCACCGCCTGGGGCAACGAAACCGAATGGTGGCGCATGACGACCGGCGAACCGCCCTTCGGCCACCGCCACCAAGGCAAGGGCACTTACGAATTTCTCCTGCTCGCGCGCTACCTGCGCGACCAGTGCAATCCGCCGCCGGAGCTACGCACGGTGTGCGACCGGTGGATCGCCGAGTGCCACGCATTTCTCGACGCCCTCGCCGCCGCCCGCATCTGCGATCAGGACGACGAGAGTTCGCTCAATAACATCGCGACCATTTACCGCTACGCGCTGGGCGAGGAGCGGCACGCGTTCTTCACCAGTGGCAATGCGCGCCTCGTGGCCGAACGCTGTCTCGCCCTGCACGACAACAACGGCAACGGCGCCGGCCAGGGCGGCTACGGCGAAAGCCAAGGCATGTATCTGCAGCAGGAAGCCACCCTCCAGACCGCCGCCAGCGCTTTCTACTATGGCGACGGCCGGTTGAAGTGGGTGCTCCACCAGCTGCCCAATCTGGCCGTCTCGCAACGCTACTACTTCCTGCACTACGCGCCGGTTTTCTTGCAGAAATTCGACACCGGCCCCGAACTGCAACCGGTCCCGCCGCCCGCCGAACACAACCTCGCGTGCCTGCCGGTCACCGATCATCAGTTGCGCATCAGCAACCACCCGCCGGTGCACATCGAGCCGCAAGGGCACATGATCAACGCGCCGGAAACTTGGGAGCTGCCCGAAGCCGTGGGCCTCAACCGCCTCCCACAGGAGCGCGGCTTCGATAAAATCGCCCTGCGCGGCGGCTACACCCGCGAGGACGCCTACCTCTTGATTCAGGGTTATCAGGGCGGCTTCCGCTGGCAGGGGCACATGCAGGCGGCCAACTGCCTTGTGCGTTTTTACCAGGCCGGCCACGTCTGGCTCGTGCAAAACACGTCGCGCCACTCCCTGCACGACAAGAACGGCCTGCTCATCAGCGACGGCGCCAACAACACGCCCCTGCAACCCATCGCGGAGCGCGTCGCCCTCGCGGATTTCCCCACCACGGCGCTCACCGTCACGCGGCTGACCAATTATCATCACACCGATTGGACGCGGCACCTGTTCTGGTCGAAAGCCGGCGAGGGCTGCTTTGTCATCATCGACCACGTCGCTTTCAAAGCCGACGGACCCTACTCCCTCACCTGTTCGTGGCGCACCCCCGGCTACGCCACGCTGGACGGACGCCGCTGGCACACCGATCAGGGCCTACATCGTTTCACACTCGTGGCCGGTGCGGAGGTCGCCGCCACTTGCGAGGTCGATACCGACCAGGGCGCGTGTTCGCCCTACGTCCTGCGCCAACGCCGCGCGGGCGCGCACGCGGCCGGCAGTGAAGCTTCGTTCCAGAATCTTTTCTACGTGCGCACCCAGGATTCCGCCGAAACGCTCGACCTCCAGCGCCTCGATGAACGCAGCGCCCTCGTGCTGCGCAACCGTGCGCCCCAGGCTTGGTGCGCCGCCGCGGTGCAAGTCGATACCGTCTGGCTGCCCGGTGCTGGCACGAATGCCGCCAGTGTCTGGGCCAATGCCGGCTCGCTCACCTTCGCGGGCCTCACCACGCTCAACTTGGAGTCCATCGGCTGGCGCACCCGCAGCGACGTGCCCATCAGCCTCCAGCTCAATCTCGCCGCCAACTCGCTCACGCTCCAACTTGATGCGCCCGGCGCCGGTGCAGCGACCGTGATGCTTGGCCTCGACGGTGCCGCCCGTGAAATAAAACTCAGCACCCCGGTTACGCTCCCGCTGCCCGCCGCCGGCTGTTCCGCTTTGGCCGGCACCCTCGCCGCCTGGCTCGCCACGCTGCGGCCCGCGCTGACCTCGGCCACCACCCGCCCCGCCCCGGCCGATCGCGGCTGGAAAAGCGCCTGGACTTTCGACTGCGGCACGCGGGTGCCAGAAGTGCTGCGCTCCGTGCGCGTGACCGCCGCTCCGCTCCCGGTCAACGGCTCACCCGACGAGTTGCTCGATCCGGTCATGCCCGACGGTTATTCGCGCGAAACTTGGATCCAGTGGCCCGTCGCCCCGCACTATCAGTTGACCCTCACCCTGCCCGAGCCGCGCCCGCTCACCGCGCTGCACTTGCTCGGCGACTGTCCGGATGACCCGACGTTGCGCACCTTTAATCCGCTCCCCGACGGCATCACGGTGACCGCGGAGAAAGCCGACGGCTCCACTGCCGCCTGCCCAATGAATCCCGGCCCCGACCGGCCCTACAAACGGTATCGCGACGCGGAAAATCGCCTGCACACCCGCACCGCCAGCTTCGATGGCGCCATCAAGGCGCTGCACGTGCACATCCCCGCGCCGCCGGCCGGGCGCCCTTTCGTGCTGCACCGGCTCGAAGTTTGCAGCGATCAAACCCGCGCCCCGGCCATCGAGCGCTGGATCACCGCCGATCTCGACGGCGACAAGAGCGCGGAGATCATCCTGTCCAACGCCAAACACGAACTCATCGTGCTCGGCGCCGACGGTCGCGAACGCTGGCGCACGGCCTTTTCCACCAACATCACCCATATCTCGGCGCAACCCCTCGACCCGTCGGGGCCGCCGGTGCTCTGCGTCGGGTTGCTCGGCGGAGATTTTCTACTGTTCCATCCCGATGGTTCGCGCCGGGCCGTTTGGCAGGTCGCGCGGCACATGCAGGCCCGCCCAGACTGTCTGCAAGGCTGGTATAACTCCGCCCACTGCGCCGCGATTTGGAAGCGCGACGCGCAAGGCCGCGGCTGGCTCGTGCTCGGTGGCTATGCGATTCTGGTTTTCCTCAATGCCGACGGCGAAATCGTCGGCCACAGTTTTGCGGACGGCCCCTGGATCTTCGACCTGCTCGTATCACCCGCCACCCGGCCCGACCCCAGCGACATTTATGCGCGCTGCGGCTGGAATCACGGCGTCCTGTATTATCCGCATGTGCCGGGCGACGGCCCCAGCGGCGAAGTCTACCACCTCGGCGGCTTCAACCAACCGATGTTCCGCATGCTCAAGCGCGTCATTCCCTTCCTCAACGGCCGCTCGCTCGCCTTCGAGTGGGCCGACCTCGACGCCTATCCCGACGGCGCGATCTTTGCGGCCACCGAACTCGGCTGCGGCGTGCTTTCCAGCGCCCACAAGGACTGGGCTTGGAAACTCGAGGGCGGCATGAGCCTCAACGCCTGTGCCACCGGCCGGCTGGACGACGAGTCCGTCGCGCTCACGGGCGGAGCCGACGGATTTGTCACCGCGATCAGCCTGACCGATGGCCGCGTCCTGCGCTCGTATCACGCCGGTGCTCCGGTCTTGGGTGTGGCGCCGGCCCGATCCGGTGAATGGTTCGTCGCCACGCGCGCCGGCGTGCAAACGCTCGACGCCGACTGGCAACCGGTGAGCTCTTTCGCCCGACCGCTGAACCGCGTGCTCCCGCTCGACCGCACCCGCCTGCTCATCAGCCGCGAAGACCACACCCTCGAGTTACTCGAACTCGTCACCTAGTAATCGTTCTCATTATCCCAATCGTTCTCGTTCTCTTAATCTCAATTGTTCTCCCTTTCCCATCATTCCGGGAGAACGAGAAAGATTAAGATGACGAGAACGATGGGTTATCGGCCCAACATCCTCTCATCTCTCTCCGTCATGAAACGCCCCCTCACCATCGCCGCCGTGCAGCTGCCCTCGGTCGCCCCCGGCAAGACCAACGCCGGCCGCCAACGCGCCAACTTCGCCCTTGCCGAAAAATGGCTCGATACCGCCGGCCGGCGCGGCGCCGACATCGCCTGCATTGGTGAAACCTTCAACGTCCTCGGCGCCACCCTCACGCGGAAAAACACTCCCGCCCTCGTCCGCCAGGCGCTGCAGGAAACCATCCGGCGCATCGCGCCCCTCGCGCGACGCCACCAGATGGCCGTCATTGCACCCATTCTCGCGTTGATCGACGGCCACGTGCGCAACGTCGCCGTCGTGTTCGACCCCAAAGGCCGCGTGATCGGCCGGTATTTCAAGGTCCATTGCATCGAGAATGAGCGCAACTACGGCACGGTGCCAGGCGATGAGTGGCCGGTCTTCGAGGTCGCCGGTGCGCGCATCGGCGTGCAGATCTGCCACGACAATTCATTTCCCGAAAGCGCACGCTGTCTCACGCTCAACGGTGCCGAGATTATTTTCTGGCCGCACGTGATGGGCGGCTGGGGCGGCGAGTTCATGGACATCCTCCTGCGCGCGCCCGCCATCCACAACGGCATCCATTTCGTTCCCGTGTGTTTCGGTTGCCCCCCCGGCAAGGCCTGGCGCCCTGGCATGCTCATCGGCCGCAGCAGCATCATCGGTCCCGACGCCACCATCATAGCCGATGCCGGCCGGCACCCCGGCATCGCGCTCGCGACGATCGATCTGGCCGCGCCACGCATCGCCCACTGGTTCACCCGCCCCGAGGACTGGGTCTGGAAACCCGACATGCTCAACGACCGCCGCCCCGATACCTACGCCGTGCTGACGGACCCAGTGAGGCCACAAAAGCCGGTCCGCGCAGGCCAGTAGTTTCACTCTGCCAAGCGTTCCGCGCTCTAGTCTTTCTTCAGACCACGTCTATCCTCTGCTGGGTGGGTTATCCACGGCAGCCATGAGGCGGTAACATCGGTAACTTCCTTCACCCGCTCAAATATCGACGTGCTCCAGATCTGGGCCTCGACCAAGACATCATACTGCCTCCTGCCGGTCGGCACAAAATCGACTCCGGGCATGCCGTATTGAACGATGACATTATTAATCTCTTCTTTCAGGAAAAGCTTACCGTGATACGGCGATCGAAACTCCGCAGCTTCTTTTCGGTCGGCGATTTGCATCGAAGTAATACTACCCGGATAGGTGAAGGTAATAAGTTCGCAGGGGATATCTGAAATTTTGAAGAACTTAAATTCATAGTCTTCACGATGTTCATAGATCAGCTCCGTAGGATGTGATCCTAAAAAACAATAGATCGGATGTTTAATTTCCGGCCGGCCGCCTCTTTCCAGAAAAAGTTGATGCAATCTCATTTCAACCTCTTCCCTCCCGGAAAGATATTTCTCATGAAAATAACCCCTTCCGTATTTTTCTTTTAGGATACCTCCCACCTCTTTCCGCTGTTCAGGTGAGTTATTGAGGAAGTTATGAAAGGGCCCACCCAAGTCCTTTAAATACCAATGCCCAATAATGTCGGTGTTCATGCTAATCGATGCAAACAACTGTCCTCACGGCCCGACCTTCAACCCTGCCGCCTTGGCCAAGGCGTGTTGGCGCACATCGAAGGTCAGGAAGATTTTGGCCCCGATTGTTTTTGCGACCGCGACATGGAGCAGGTCGAGCGTCCTGATTCCCAGACGGGCCGTATGCGCCATACTCAAACGTTCAGCGGTTTCCACCACATCGGGCCAGATCAACGAAATCTCCTCAAAATCATTTGAATCCCGATCCATCTCAATTTGAGCGAGAGCCGCTTCGGCCTGTTGTCCGTTCAGGTAACGGCGAAATACCGCCAGACGAATGGCATTCCTAAGCTCCACGAGCTGGAACGAGGTAAAACCCAGCGGACGTCGATGTGCGGCCAGATATTGCATGACCCGTGGTGAGTTACTTTCCGGCAGATAAACCGCGCATAAAAACGACGTATCTGCGTAAGTGGCCGACATCGGATTTAGAAACGTTCCCGCCCGTCGGCCAGCAATTCCACGGCAGATACTTTCATGGGCGGTTGCGCCATCAGTTTTTCAAAACGCTCATCCAAATCCGCCCAGGGTTTTCCGGCCGACTTCGTATCCCGGGGCGGCGGCGACAAGGTCGCGACCACCTTGCGGCGCGAGGTGATCGCGACGGTATGCCCGTTCTTCACGTGCTTGAGCACGGACGGAAAGGCATTGCGAATCTCACGGACCGACGCGGTTTTCATGTCTCACCAACTTGTCTCACCTAAACTTCCTGTCAAACCGGTTTCTTCCTGTCATCTGAAGCACTCCGGGGAATCCAACCTGCGTCCCGCAGCGGTGGACGACTGGCGGCCACATCGGCTGCGGACTGGCCTCACTCCATTCAGACACGGCTGCTTTGTTTTTTAATCTGCTCCGACCGTGGACCCGCGATGAATCTGAATCCGCGTCAATCCGAGCCATCCCTGGTTAAAAATCTCCGGTTCCGGGTTTCCTAATTTCTGGATTCCCTGCTCCCGGTCACTTCCGCTTTTTCGTCCAATAGGTCAGTCCGTTCTCGAAACAGGTCGCCGGCAGATCCTCCACCTTGCCGCGGAAATATTTCTCCGCATCACTCACGCCGCGATTATAGGCGAACGGCGCGATTTCCTGCAGGATGCAATCGAGCAACAGCTTCGCCCGCAATTCGCCCAGCTCGATGTCGAGCTCCTCCCGACCGTAGCGCTGCAGCGAGGGCATGATGTTGGCGGTTTCTTCCTTGGTCAGTTCGATACTCATAAGGGCGCCTGCTCGGCCCGGCCAGCGAAAGGTCAAGCCCGCTCCCCTTCAAGGTGCAATTCCCGGCCTTCGACCTTGGAAGTCGGGTGTTCGACATTGGCCAGTGGCAGTTGGATGTTGAGCGTTGGATGTTGGAAGTTCGCTGAGCTTATTCTTCGGCTTGTGCTTTCAGGGCTGCTGGCGAACATTTCTCCAGTGGGTTCCTCTTCTGCCAAGTCTGACTCTCCGGCCCGTGCTCCCGCAGCCGGCTCCAGCTCAACGCGGTTCAA
Organism: Opitutaceae bacterium; assembly: GCA_017988885.1. GTDB lineage: Bacteria > Verrucomicrobiota > Verrucomicrobiia > Opitutales > Opitutaceae > UBA2377. Next base: position 25,134 of record JAGNQV010000014.1, read on the forward strand.
CTTTTTACCCGCCGTCGTCACGCTGCTGCTGGGGCTGATCCTCACCGCCTACAGCGTTTATCAGGCACGGGAACACTACCAGACAGCCGCCCGCTTGCGGTTTGACCGCCTGGCCGAGCGGCTGGGTGATGATGTGCTGCGCCGGGTGAACCGCCCGATTTACGGCCTCAAGGGTGCCCGCGGTGTTTACGCGGCCAGCCAATCGGTCGAGCGGCAGGAATTTCGCGCCTACGTCGAATCCCGCGATCTGCCCGTCGAGTTTCCCGGCACCCTCGGCTTTGGTTTCATCCAACGCGTGCTCCGGCCGGACTTGGAAAATTTCATCGCGGCGGAGCGCGCGGACCACGCGCCCGACTTCGCCGTGCAAAGCACCGGCACCGCGCCTGACTTATACATCATCAAATTTATTGAGCCGCTGGCACCGAACCGCGCGGCTTGGGGTTTCGACGCCGGCTCCGAACCCTTGCGCCGCCGTGCGATTGAAAAGGCGATCCGCACCGGCGAGCCCACGCTCTCAGCCAGTTTTATCCTGCTCCAAGATAAAACCAAACGCCCCGGCTTTTATTATGTCGTGCCGGTCTATCGCCATACCACCCAACCACTCAACCCGGAGAATCGGGCCAGCGCACTCATCGGTCTGGTTTATGCCCCCCTCATCATTGATGACATTTTTAATTCCATCATGGGCGGCACCGAGGACCTGATTGATGTCGAGGTGTTTGAGGGCGCGGAGCTTTCCCAGCAGCACCTGTTGCTCGATGCCGACAATATTCTGGTCTCCGCCCATGAAGTGTCCGAGGCGGGAAATTTTGGCGGCCGGATGTTTCATCAGATCAGACCCCTGGTCATTGGCGGCCAACAATGGACGCTCGCAATCTCCACCACGCCGAAGTTTGAGGCCGGCTTGGAACGCCGCACCCCGGTGCTGATCGGCCTGGGCGGCAGCCTCGTCAGCGTCCTGCTGGCCGGCATGGTCCTCCTGCTCGGACTCAGTCGTTTACGGGCGCTCACGCTGGCGGAAAAAATGACCGCCGAGCTCCGCACCAGCGAACAACAGTTGAAGGTGCTCACGACACAGGCTCCCGGTGTGATTTTCCAATTTGAAGTCGCGCCGGATAACGAGCGTTCGTTTGCCTTCCTCAGCGCCGGTTACCGCGATCTTTTTGGCCGCGACCCCGCCGAGGTCATGAAACGCCCTGCCGTGCTTTATACCGCCGTCCACCCCGATGAACGCCGCGCCGTGCGCACCAACCTCGAAGCGGCGATTGCGGGCCCCAAAGCGTGGGACAACACCTTCCGCATCGTCAGGCCCGACGGCACCATCCGCTGGATTCACGCCCGCTCCTCGGTCACCCCCCGACCCGACGGCACCCGCGTGTGGTTCGGTGTGCTCGCGGACATCACGGAGTTGCAAGAAGCGCGCCAGGCGGCGGAGCAGGCCATGCTTAAGTCCGAGGAGGCCAATCGCGCCAAGAGTCAGTTTCTTGCGATGATGAGCCACGAGATTCGCACGCCGATGAACGGCGTCATCGGCATGACTTCTCTGCTGCTCGACACGCCGCTCACCGCCCAACAAAAGGAGTTCGCCGAGATCGTGCGCTCCAGTGGCGAAAGCCTGCTCACGCTCATCAACGACATTCTGGATTTTTCCAAGATCGAGTCCGGTCGGCTCGACCTGGAGAGCGAAGTTTTCAGCGTGCGCGAATGCGTCGAGTCCACGCTCGACCTACTGGCCCACCGCGCCGCCCAAAACGGCCTCGATCTGCTCTACGAGATCGGTGAAGGCGTGCCGGTCGAGGTGCGCGGCGACATCACCCGCCTGCGGCAGATCCTCGTCAACCTCACGAGCAACGCCCTCAAGTTCACTGAAAAGGGTGAGGTCGAGCTCACCGTCCGCGCCGCCACTCTCGATGCCACGCACTGCGAACTTACGTTCGCCGTGCGCGACACCGGCATCGGCATTCCCGCCGAGGCCCAGAACAAGCTCTTTAGCTCCTTCATGCAGGTGGACGCCTCAACCACCCGCAAGTATGGCGGCACCGGCCTTGGCCTCGCCATCAGCAAAAAGCTCGCCGAGATGATGGGCGGACGCATGTGGCTCGAAAGCGAACCCGGCCTCGGCTCGACGTTTTTCTTCACCGTCAAGGTCGAGCCCGTGCACGCCGGTTCCCGGCTCTTCGTGGCTATGTCACGCCCCGCGCTGCGCGGCAAGCGCCTGCTTGTGGTTGACGACAACGCCACCAACCGCCGCATCCTTTCCACCCTCGCCGACAAATGGGGCATGTCGGCGGCCGTCGTTTCCAGCGGCACCGCCGCCCTCGCCCTCCTGCAGGCCGGTGAGCGCTTCGACGTCGGCATCCTCGACATGCAGATGCCCGGGATGGATGGCGTCATGCTCGCCCGTGCCCTGCGGGCCTTGTCGAGCGGAGGCGATTTCCCAATAATTTTGCTCTCCTCCATTGGCGGCAACCACGACAAGGCGGAGCCCGGACTCTTCGACGCCTCCATCGCCAAGCCCGCCAAGCCTTCCCAGCTCTACGATGCCGTGGTCAAGGTCTTCAGTTCTGCCGCACCGTTCCCCATGGTCCCTGCGACCCGGATCGATGTGACGGCCATCGGCACGACGCACACCGAGCACCTCCTGCTCGCCGAGGATAATGCCGTCAACCAGAAGGTCGCCTTGCACATGCTCGCCCGCATCGGCTATCGCGCCGATGCCGTCGCCAACGGCATGGAAGTGTTGAGCGCCCTGCGCCGCCAAGCCTACGATATCATCCTCATGGATGTGCAAATGCCGGAGATGGACGGTTTGGAAGCCACCCGCCAGATCCGTGCCGGAGCCGCCGGGACCAATCGCAAGCCTTGGATCATCGCCCTCACCGCCAATGCCATGGAAGGCGACCGCGAATTATGCCTCGCCGCCGGCATGGACGATTATCTGGGCAAACCCATCAAGAGCACCGAACTCGCCAACGCCCTCGCCCGCGCCCGGACCGCGCTCCAGTCGAACTCCAAGTCGTAACGATATTGAAATTTCGCCCACTACCCGGCTGACAGAGCGGCGAAACCGGAGCAAAGATTGACAAGAAATGCGGGGACCGCCGTGCGTATTGCGCGTAGAGTGGGACCAATTTCCTGTCGCATGCACCTGAAGCTCATTTCCTGTAATGTTTTTCAACGCGAGGTGTCGTGGTGCCTCGCCCGCTCGCCACACGTGATCGATGCCGAATTCACGGAGCTCGGCGAGCATGCCCGCAGCACCGGCCTGCGGCAATTGATTCAGTCCCGGATCAATGCGACCGAGGATTCAGGGAAAAAGTATGACGCGATTCTCCTGCTCTACGGCCTTTGCGGCAATGCCACGGTCGGCCTGCAGGCCCGCCTCACTCCCTTGATCATTCCCCGGGCGCATGACTGCTGCACGATCCTGCTCGGTTCCCGGGCAAAGTTCACCGAACACTTCGGGGCCGCGCCCAGCACGCCTTTTTCCTCCGCGGGCTACATTGAACGAGGCGAATATTTCTTGCGCACCAGCGATGGCGGCGAAACCAATGTGGAAAGGGGCGATGCCTACCAAGCCCTCGTGGAGAAATATGGCGAGGAAGACGCCAAATACGTCTGGCAGGAAATGCATCCCGATCACGACGAACAAAAGGCGGTCTTCATCGATCTGCCCGAGACCAGTCATCTCGGCTACGCCGCGCAATTCGAAGCCAAAGCCGCGGCGGCGGGAAAACAAGCGGTGCAGTTGCCGGGCAATATCCGCCTCATCGCCAACCTGCTCAACGGGGAGTGGAACCCGCAGGAATATTTACGCGTTCCCCCGGCCGGCATCACCGAGGGAGTGTATGATTGGGATGAAGTCATCCGGGCAAAGCCGTAACAATCTTGGCTGGGACAGCGGCCGGAACACTTGCCCGACCTCTAATATCAAACGCCCGTTGGTTTTACTCCTTTGAACGAGTGCTGGCGGTTTAAGGTTTGAGGTGGATCGGCACGTCCCTGTGCCGGTGGGGCCGGTTCGACGCGCAGTGGGACCTGCGGGTCCGCAATCGCAAAAGGCGATTGGTATAACAGAACCGCCCCTCCGAACCGCCCCTCACCGTAAAGCTACCCCAGCTCTGACCAATCACGTCCCGCTAGCAGGTCCGAGGCTTGCCGACTCAATCATCTGCGGTGCCGGCTAGGCCCGAAATTTTCCTGAGATACAGGGCGGATCGCCGGCAGTCCTATCGTGGACCATCTCTTCTCAAAACGAAAAAGGGCGGAGTCCCGAAGGACTCCGCCCTGATTAAACCAAACAAACGACCCACCAGCTTAGAACGAGAGCGTGTTGGAGAAGATCCAATTGCGGGCCGGTGCCAGCACGAAGGAACCTTCCGAATACTGCTGGTCCGTCACGTTGTAGATGCCGAGCGTGCTGGTGAACTTGTAGCCGCCCAC
>JAGNQV010000137.1 GCA_017988885.1 Opitutaceae bacterium
GACCACCAGAAGGCCAACTGGTCACAGCGCCCGCTCGACCGGGACATGCTCGACTACGCCGCGATGGATGTGTTCCACCTCTTCGCCCTCCGCGACAAGCTCCGCTCCGACCTCGTGCGGCTCGATCGCCTCCCCTGGCTCGAACAGCGCTGCCGCTGGCAGATGTCAGTCGCGAAGGACGGTTTCGCCGCGTCCGACGAGAATTCCTGGCGCGTCAACGGCTCAGAGAAACTCCACGGCCGCGGCCTCGCCGTGCTCCACGCCCTCTGGCACTGGCGCGAGGGCTGGGCCGAGAAGATCAACACCCCTCCCTTCAAGGTCGTCGGCAACGAGCTGCTCGGCCGCCTCGCCCGCGCCGCCGATGAGGGCGCCCCGCCCGAGGAGGTCATGCGCGTCAACCTCGGCCGCCGCCACGATCGCCTGTTTCCCTCGCTAGCCGAGGCCATCCGCCGCGGCTTCACCACCGACCCCAACACCCTGCCGCGCCGCGAGCGCCGCCGCGACTACAACCCGATGACGCCCGACGAGCTCGCCCGCCAGGACCGCATCAAGGCCGACCGCGACCGCCTCGCCGCCGGCCTCCACCTTGATCCCACGCTCATCGCCACCCGCACTCAGTTGGTGCAGCTCGCCCGCGACCCCTCGTCCATCGAAGAGGTCCTGCTGCCCTGGCAGGCCAAACTGATCAAGGCCGAGCCGGCTTGGCGGAGCTAAACCCGTAGCGGCGGTCTGTGACCGCCGTGCCCCCTCGTGCCCGACTCCGCCAACATCGCCCGCCACCTGCCGCTGATGGCCGCGCGCCAGCCGGATCAGCCGGCGGTCAAGATCCCGCGCGGCCGGACTTTCGCCGGTGACATCAAGTATCTCACGCTGACCTTCCGTGAGCTCGATTCCGAGGTTGATGCGTGGGCGTGCAGGCTTACCACGCAGGGTGTGCGCCGCGGCGACCGCGTGCTGGTGATGGTCCGCCAGGGCCTGCCGCTCATCGCCGCAGCCTTCGCCCTCTTCAAGCTCGGTGCCGTGCCGGTGATCATCGACCCCGGCATGGGCCGTCAGAGCTTCCTCGCCTGCGTCACCCGATCGCAACCGCGCGTGCTGCTCGGCATCCCGCTTGCCCAGGTGATGAGCCACGTATTCCGCGCCGCCTTCAAGTCGGTCGAGATTCGCGTCTGGGTTTCCGGCTCATCCACAGCGCGGCTCGGTTTCGGACAATCGAGAATCGAGAATCAAAAATCAAAAATAGTGGCCAGCGCCGCCAAGTCGGTGGCGGCGGTGCTGTTCACCAGCGGCTCCACCGGCGCACCGAAGGGCGTGTGCTACGAACACGGCATGTTCGAGGCCCAAGTGCGGCTGGTGCGCGACACCTACGGCATCACCCCCGGCGAGGTGGACCTGCCGATGCTGCCGATCTTCGCGCTCTTCAATCCCGCGCTCGGCATGACCACCGTCGTCCCGGAGATCGACCCGAGCCGGCCGGCCACGGTGGACCCGGCGAAGATCGTCCGCGCCATCCAGCAGGAAAAAGTGACCAACACCTTCGGCTCGCCCACCCTCTGGCGGATCATCAGCGACCACTGCCTGCGGAACAACCTCACCCTGCCGTCGGTGAAACGCGTGCTCATGGCCGGGGCGCCCGTGCCGCCCAGCCTGTTCGCGGACCTGCAAAAGATCCTGCCCAACGGCACTGCCCACAGCCCCTACGGCGCGACCGAGTCTCTGCCCGTCGCCAGCATCAGCGCCATCGAGGTGCTCAACGAAACCGCCGCCGCGACCGCGACGGGGAAGGGCACCTGCGTCGGCCGGCCGGTGCGCGAGGTCGAAATCAAGATCATCGCCATCACCGACGCCCCAGTTGCCTCCTTGGCCGACGCCAGCGAACTCTCCACCGGTGAAATCGGCGAAATCATCGTCTCCGGCCCGGTCGTGACTCGCGAATACGACCAACTCCCCGAAGCCACTGCCTTGGCCAAAATCGAGAATCAAAAATCGAAAATCGAAAATGGGGCGTCCACCACTTGGCATCGTCTCGGCGACCTCGGCTACCTGGACGCCCTCGGTCGCCTCTGGTTCTGCGGCCGCAAGGCCGAGCGGGTTGATACCCACCATGGCCCGCTCTACACCGAGCAGGTTGAGCCCGTCTTCAACACGCACCCCGATGTCGCCCGCACTGCGCTCATCGCCACCGGCCACGATGGTCGGCGCCCGGCGATCGTGGTCGAGCCCGTCTCGCGCGACGCGGTCTCCACGCCCTCGTTGCGCCGCAAGCTCGTGCGGGAGCTGCGCGAACTCGGCGCGGCCCATCCCCACACCGACCTCATCCGGCTCGCGTATCTGCACCCACGCCTGCCCGTGGATGTCCGCCACAACGCCAAGATCCATCGCCTGGCCCTCGCCCGCTGGGCGGACGGCAAACACGGCTACGAGCTCGACAAGCGCGTGGTCCCCCGCGACGCCCTGAAACAATGAAGACACAATCCGGACTTCACCGGAGGAAACAGAGGGAACGGAGCCAAACACACCCCTCAGTTATCTCCGTTTCCTTCTGTGAAATGCCTTGGCCCGGCTTTCTGGAGCAATAGCCATGCTCATCGTCCGGCATAACCTCACGACATTCATCACCGGTGCCAGCGGCTTCATCGGGGGCAAGATCGCCGAGCGCCTGCTCACCGAGGGCCGGCGCGTGCGCGTCCTCGCCCGCCGGCCGCTGCCGCATTTGGAGGCGCTGGGCGCCGAGGTCATCCCCGGCGATCTCGACCACCGCGAGGCCTTGCGCCGTGGCTGCCAGGGTGCCGAAACCGTGTTCCATGTCGCCGGCCGCGTCGGCGTGTGGGGCCCGGACAAGGAATTTTTTGCCGTCAACGTCGGTGGCACGAAGAACGTGATCAACGCCTGCCGCCAAGCCGGTGTGCCGCGCCTCGTCTACACCAGTTCGCCGAGTGTAGTCTACAACGGCGGCGACCTCGCCGGCGTGAACGAGTCGGCCCCCCTCTGCACCGAGGCCCCCAGCGCCTATCCGATCAGCAAGGCCGCCGCCGAGCGCGAGGTCCTGGCCGCGCACGGGCCGACCTTGGCGACCGTCGCGCTGCGGCCGCACCTCGTGTGGGGGCCGGGAGACAAGAACGTCGTGCCGCGCGTGCTGGCCCTGGCCAAGGCCGGCCGCCTCAAGATCATCGGCTCCGGCCGAAACAAAGTCGATGTGACCCACATCAGCAACGTCGTCGACGCCCACCTCCTCGCCGAGGGCGCCCTCGCCACTTGTAACCTAATAGGTTACAAAGGTTCCGATCAGCCTGGTGTGGGCGGCCGCGCCTACTTCATCACCAACGGCGAACCCGTCATCCTCTGGGACTGGATCAACGAGCTGCTGCGCGGCGTGGGCCTCCCCGCGATCACCAAGCACGTCCCGTTGCCGGTGGCTTATGCCGCCGGCGGTCTGATGGAAGGCCTGTGGCGCGTGCTCCCGTTGAAGGGCGAGCCCCCGATGACGCGCTTCGTCGCCAAGGAAATGGCCACGGACCACTGGTTCGACATCTCCGCCGCCCGCCGCGATCTCGGCTACCACCCGCTCGTCACGATCGCCGACGGCACCGCGGAGCTGATCGAGCACTTGAAACGGGTATCCCCGTAGGTGGCGCGCTCGCGCGCCACGTAGCGAGCAAGCTCGCTACCTACATGGAGGGCCCGCGTCTCTGCGGGCCGGTGTTTGCTACTTCGCGAACATCTCGGCCAAACCAGCCAACACAGCCTCCGCCGTGATCGGTTCTACGACGCCCAGTTTCTTCACCAACCGCAACCGGTCCACCGTGCGAAGCTGGTCGAGCACCACCTGGCCGGATTTCCCCTGGATGGTGCACGGCACGCGGGTGGGATAGTCGCGCCCCTTCGTCGTCATCGGCGCGATGATCACCGTGGCGATGTGCGTGTTCATTTCATCCGGCGACACCACCAGGGCCGGACGCGTCTTCTTGATCTCGCTGCCGACGGTCGGATCGAGATTCACCAACCACACGTCAAAGCGCCGGATCACCATTCCCATTCCTCCGCATCGAACTTGGTGACCGTAGGTGAGTCCTCCTGCACCAGAAAATCATCTAAGGCCGCCGCCATGCCGGCAAAAGCCTCCGACCACCCGGCCCGCGGAGTATTGACCGGGCGCAAAATCAGCGCGCCGTTCTTGGCCTGCAGTTCAACCTCTTCGCCAAAACCGCAGGTCTCCAGCATCGCCTTGGGAATGCGGATGCCACGCGAGTTTCCGATAGGGACGATCCTAATAAACATGAGCACAAAGTAATTACTGCTTCCCTCTGGGCAAGCCAACATTACCGCCACCAAGATCGACCTCGGCTACGCGCTTGTAGGCCTTGATACCAACGTCTGCGAAACCACGAAAAAGAAAGCGCACTTCAATAAAGTTAGGTATGTATTAAAGATAACCCTTGACAGTTATTGAGATGTGGTTTTACTGCCTCTCATGAGCAACAATACTCTCGAACCAAAAGAACTCGCCCAAGTCTTCGCCAAAATCAACTCCATTGGGCACGAAATGATCGAGATTCTCTTAACCCAAGCAAAAGAGGCCGCAGAATCAGGTGAAACGAACTGGTTGGTGCAAGTTGGCGGTGATGCTAGGGACATCGAAGATTGCATGGTCAGGCTGGAATCCATCCGAAAACGGATGCATGAAATCCTTACGGAAACCTTGGGGTTTGCGGATCAAACGGAAGCGAGCCCGGAAGATATAAAAAGTATGAAGGGTCTCATGGCCGACTTGGATGGCCCAGTTACGAAACGCCTGCGCCGTATTCGCACCCAAATAACCCAAGGCGAGATCAATCAGAATCTGCTTACCCTGACCTCTGCGAGAAAGCGCGGACACATCCGCTTGGGCGAAACATTCAAAATCAAACTTCCCGATGGTCAGGATTTCGAAACCGAACTTGTTCAACCAGGAAACAAGTTGCGCGAACGCGGCCTGATTGGGGGGTTCTACCGCCAGCAAGTCATCAAGACGGGTGATTATGTCCTGATGGAAGAAACGGAGCCGGGTGTTTGGACGCTGACCAAGGAAACCCCGCCTTCGCCTATCCCGCCGATTTAATCCTCAAGCTCCCCTGAAATGACTCTGCTCTTTTCAAGTCTGGCGACGCGCGCATGCCGGAAGGTTAGATATCCGACCAAGCGAAGCGCGCGCACCACTCGGAACCGACTCCTATATGGCGTTCAGCGCCTCCGTCGTCACCGCCCCGACTTTCTCGGGGTGTATTTCTGTTCCCATTGCTGTGGCTGGCACCTCACCCACCGTCATGAGTGAATCATAGAATCATTTTTACCCAGCCTACCATTTTGTCCGCCAACCCAAAACCCCCGATAACCTTCAATATCACTACGATCATGAACAAGGTTCACTGTGAGCGTGTCGCCCTCTGTATCACGCTGTATCTTCTCTATCAGAACGGCTTCACCGCACCGCACAAAAACAGGTTTTGAATTTCATCCGTTCTCGTGGGCTATTGCGCTTTCCCGGCGAGGAACCGGAAAAGTGTTACGGTTCTGACGCGGATGAAGATATGGCGACGTTGCCCACCACACCCAATCCATGTCGCAAAGTCTCATCCTGCCCGACGATTTTTATCATTACCCACGCCATGCCGAGCGGGTGGGCTCGGCCTTGCTGGTTACTTTTGCGGTTCCTTACCCCTGTGAAGCGGTGACCATCCGCATCGGCGGGCCACCAGATTATATGGTCATGGCCCGGCTCGCCTCGTCGCTGGTCTGGTGTCCGTTGAGCCGGGATTGTGAAACAGGGTTTGTCCGCGTGTTGGCCGAGATGCGGGGTGAAGTGGAGGTGGTGCGGCACCGCCGAACCATTGAGCAACCAGACGGCCAGGTGCTCTGCCCGGCATTGTTCGTTCCTGGCTTGAAACACAGCTTGCGCGGGGATTTGTCCGCGCTGCGTTACTTTTGGAAGACCCCAGCGGCTGTCTGGCAACAGGTGGAGAACTTTCATCCCGCGTCCCGGTTGCCACTGCTGCGGCTCCTCGCGCGCTGTCCGGAAGCCGCTCAACTCGTCGTAATCAATCCTGCGCTGGCGGTGCTTCTGGCCACAGCGAACACGCCGCGCGCCACGTATTCTCTTCCTGGGTTGTTGCAGTGCAAACAGGTCGATATCTATCGCGCGGTGGCTTTTGCCGCCGTAGACACAGGGATCGTCCGCTCTCTGGCGAGCATGGCCCCCGGCATTTGCACGCTTGGTCACATCGCTATTCTCCAGCGGGCTTGGATGAAGCGGCCGTTCGCGCGCTTGTTGCCGCACTTGCGGATCAACAGGGTATTGCTGCGCGTGTTTGATTCGCCGGGAATCAGCCCGGTGCTGAGTGCGCGGTTGCTGTCGGCTATTTCCCGCGCGAGCGCGGATGAATTGGAGGAAGTGACCGCTTCCTGGGAGACCTTTTGCGAGATGGTCGGTCTCGGCTTTGGCAAGCGACAGCCGCTCGAAATGCTGTCGGATATTTCGCAATGGAATCGCTCTCTGGAACACATGCCCGCCCGATCCGACCTGCCGGTGCCTGCGCCTCCGTTTCCCGGTCAAGCGGGTGTCATTGAGCCGCTCACAGATGCCCCCGGCCTTATCGAGGAAGGCCGTGTGCAACGAAACTGTGTCGGAACGCTGGCGTTGCAGCGTCATCTCATACAGACGCATGCTTGCGTTTACCGCGTGCTATCACCTGAGCGAGCCACGCTGCTGATACTGCCCCGGGGAAGTTGGCGGGGCAGGGAACTGGAGATTTCCCAACTTCGAGGATATAAAAACGCCAATGTCTCGCCTGAAACTACGGCCTTTGTCCAAGAGTGGCTCTCCGTAGCAAACAAAACCAACCACCAGGCTCCGGCGCCCCTCGTGGCGTAAGATCGGGATAAAGGCGACTGCGCGTGAGCGCCGTGCGGCCTTGGGCGGTATGGCTGGAGGCGGTGGTTGGGTTTGGCGGGGATGGTGCGCGCGATCAGCCCGACGACGGGCGCGGGCTGCGTCAGGCGAGAATCGGAACTCCGGCGGTTTTCGCCGCCGCGACCAGTGCTTTGTCGGTTGTGGCCAGCGTCGCGCCGCAACGCATCGCGAGTTCGAGATAGGCGGCGTCGTAAATGGTAAGGCCGTATTGCCGGGCGAGCGCGGCGGTGTCGCTGCAGGCCCGTCGGGTCGTCTCCTCGTCGCTGGCGACCGGCAACGCGGCGACGAGTCCCAGGGCTTCGGTAATGTCAGCTTGCGAAGCGCGTTTGCGGCGCTCGACCATGATCAGGCCATTGGCCACCTCGACCCCCCAGTGGGCGGGAACGAAAATCTTTGTCCCCTTTTCCAAGGCATGGAGCGCCTTCAACGCGATCGCCTCCTGTTCGTCCTTGAGCAAAAAGCCCAGAGTGATCGAACCGTCAATCACCAGCGCGTTCATCGTCAAAGCCGGCGGCCGGCCTCGATCAGATCGCGCGCCGTCTCGCCCTTGGGCAGGGAGATGCGGCCCCGCAACCTCCGAATCCGGATAAAGACGTCCCGATCCGAGGGCGTGGTCGTCGTGACGGGGATAAGGCGGGCGATGGGGCGCTCATGTTTGGTGATGACGACCTCGCGCCCGCGGGCGACAAAATCGAGCAACGCCGGGAGCGTGGTTTTGGCTTCGTAGGCCCCGACTGTTTTAGTGGCGGACATGGTGTTTTCCAGACTGGTCTGAACACTGGTCTGATTGCCGAAAGTGTCAAGCGGGGCCCACTTGCCGCCACCATCATCCATTCCGCTG
>JAGNQV010000138.1 GCA_017988885.1 Opitutaceae bacterium
ATTACGGCGTTGACCTCGGTCGAGGCGACGCGGCTCAACGTGATCGCCCAACGCGAAGGCGTGGCCAAGGAAGAGATCATGCGGCGCGCCGCGCATATCCCGGTGACCAAGGGATAGCTTTGCTGTAGGCGGGATTTTCCAGATCCCGCCTTGGCCTTTACAAGGTGGACCGTGCGCTCCGGCGCGGTGAGTGGGGCCTGGCAGCATCAAAGTCGGGGTGGGCGCGCAGGTCCCTCTGCGCGCGAGCCTGCTCCGCCGCCGCTCAGTCCTTCTGCGTGAACTGCGCGTGAGCTTCGATCCGCTCTTCGAACGCCGGCTTTTCTGCCTCCGGCAGCCCGGCGGGAAATTTTGACTGACTCCGCCGCCAGCGCGCGAGCCAGTCCCGGCCGAGCAGGGCAGGTTTGCCGGGATGTGAGGATGCACCGTCGGCGCGCGTGAAAGCCAGGGTCGTATCCGACTTCGGCCCGGTGCCGACCCCCGCCGCCACGTAAAAACCCGCCGTCAGCAGCGCCACGCGCACCGCCGTCGCCGCCGAATAGGTGTAGAGTTCCGCCGGCTGCGGGCGGCAGTGTTGAAAAATCCGGGCAAAGACTGCCGCCGTCCAAAGGCCGGTATCGGTCTTGGCCGAAAACGGATCGTAGAAAATGAGGTCCGGGACGGGCGACGATTCCAGGAATTGCAGGAAATCGCCTTCGCGCAGTTCCCAGTGCAGCAACCCGGAAGCGTGCGCCCAGCGGCCGATTTGCTGGATGGCGTGCGGTGCGCCGTGGTGCAGGTGCGGGAAGTGGGTGGCAAAGCTGACCGCGAGTTTCAGCGGATCGAGATCGCGTTCGAAGCTCACGATGCGCAGCGGGCGCACGGCCTCCGCGCCGTGGTCGGCGAGAGTCTGTTCGAAGCACCGGAGCGCGGCCATCGCGTTGGAGGCCGCCCCGAGGCCGACGTCCCAGATGACGAGTTCGCCGGCGTCGGCGTCCTTCCGCCGCAAGCGCGCCGCGAGGTGGGACTGGTCGACGTAGAGTTTTTGCGCCTCCTCGCTGGGTGCGTTCACCGAGTGCATGACTTCGCCGGAACTGATCTGGCGGATGCTGGAAAACCCCTGCGGCCCGGTGAGAATGTCGTAGTCGCCGAGCTGGGGCGGCCGGGCGGGTTTTCGTGTTTTGACCGGTTGGATGAGATTTTCATCGTCGTTGCGGCCGAGCGCGGTGCGGTTGGCCTCATAGTAGGCGAGAAAGTCGTCGCGCAGGATGTGCTCCCGCATCTCCCGCATCAATTGGTGGTAGAAATGCAGGTTGTGGATGCCGATCAGGTGCCAGCCCAGCATTTCGCTGGATTTGGCGAGGTGGTGCAGGTAGGCGCGGGAGTAGCGCTGGCAGGTGGCGCAGGCGCAGCCGGCCTCGATCGGTCCCTCGGAAAGCTTGTTCACCGTCCGGCGCAGCTGAACCTTGCCGCGGCGGGTGAAGGCCACGCCGCGCTGTGCGAGCTGACCGGGGATGATGCAGTCAAACATGTCCACGCCGCGGTGCACGGCCTCGAGGATGTCGATCGGCGTCCCCACGCCCATGAGGTAGCGGGGCAGGTGCTGCGGCAGGTGTTCGGTCACGAGGCCGGTGAACTCGTAGCGCTCCGCGTGGGTTTCACCCACGGCGAGCCCGCCGATGGCCAGCCCATCGAAGGGCAGCTCGCGCAGGAACGCGGCGCTTTTTTCCCGGAGGTCGCGATGACAGGCGCCCTGCACGATGCCGAAGAGCGCCTGGGGCGAATCGCCCCGCGCGGCCAGCGAGCGCCGGGCCCAGCGATGCGTGAGCTCCATCGCCGCCTTGGCCTGGGCGTGGGGCGCGGTGGAAGGGATGCACTGGTCGAGCACCATCATGATGTCGCTGCCGATGATCTTTTGCATCCCGATGCTGGATTCGGGTGAGAGCAGGTGCGTGGTGCCGTCCACGTAGCTTTGGAAATGTGCACCCTCCTCGTGCATCGCGCGGTCGGTGGAGAGGGAGAAAATCTGAAAGCCGCCGGAATCGGTCAGCACCGGGCCGTCCCACTGCATGAAGCGGTGGATGCCGCCGAATTTTTTGAAAACCTCGGGTCCCGGCCGGAGCAGCAGGTGATAGGTATTGGCCAGCAGCACGCTCGCGCCCGTGGTCTTGAGCGTGTCCACCGTCTGCGCCTTCACGGTCGCCTGCGTGCCGACCGGCATAAAGACCGGCGTCTGGACTTCGCCATGCAGCGTGCGGAATTTCGCGGCGCGCGCCTTGGAACCGGTGGCGGTGTGTTCGAGAGTGAAGTTGAGGCGGGACATGCGTGCGGTGTAGCCCGCCAGTAAGGGACAGTTTGCGGCGCAAGCGAAGTCCTTTGTTTTGTTGTTGGGAGGACTTTAACCACGAATGGACACGAATTCACACGAATAGGAAAGGCCGGGTAACTCCGATGAGAGCGTCATGCGGCTCTCTCTACTTAGACCGACACGGTGAGATTTCAGGGTCGGGTTCATTCGTGTCACTTCGTGGTTGAATTGCATGGCTCCGATATTCAGGTCGAAACAGAATTATCGACCGGAGCGGGCAGGCCGCTATGTCTGTGGGTCATCGCCATGATTCTAAATCGCTCAATTTCCGGCTGGCGCCTGATGGCCGCGCTGTTCCTCGCGTTGGGCGTGGCCGGCGGTTGGGTGGCGGCGGCGGTGCCGCTCGCGGCTGGAGCAAAGCTGGATGCGCTCACCGCGGGCAAGGTCACCTACCGCGCCGTGACCGTGCGGACGGTCAATCCACGCACCCTCATGATCACCCACGCCGGCGGCATGGCCTCGGTAAAACTGCGCGATCTTTCCCCTGAACTCCAGCAGGCCTTCGGCTACGATCCGGCGGCGGAGAGTGCGAGCGACGAGGCCTTGCAGAAGGCGACCGAGGCACGCCGGGCGCAACTCGCCGCGGAGGTGGCGGCCCGCAAGGCGGCGGCGCAGGCCCGTTCCCGGTCAAAGATTGACCAGTTGCTGCAGGATTTTGGCCAGCCGGCCCGGGTGCAACCGAAGGTGGATCTGCGTCCACGCTTCCGGGAGCTGGAGCTCTATGCGAAGAATCAGGGCCGGCGGCCCAGTTGCGCGGTCTTCGCCGTGGTGAGCACGCTGGAATACCTCAATGCCGAGGCGACCGGCCACGCGGACAAATATTCCGAGGAATACCTGATCTGGGCGACCGCCAAAACCATCCACCGTGTCGGACCGAGCGCGGCAGAACTGGCCAATGACGAGGACGCGGACACGGGTTATGCGCTGACCGAGGTCGTGACCGCGCTGCGCAGCTACGGCATCCCGCTGCAAAGCTCGATGCCCAACACGATTGGCCGCACCACGAACACGACGGCGGACCCAACACCGGTAATCATCGCGGAAGCGCGCGCCCATGCCCAGGTGGCGGTGCAAAACATTCCCGGCCGGGACAACGCGACGCAACTGAACAACATCGTGCAGGCGTTGAACCTTGGCGTGCCGGTGGCCATCGGCTGCGCGTGGCCGCGATTTTACAACATGCGGGCCGCGCTGCTCAATTCACAGGAACCGCCGCCTGACTCGGGCCACGCGGTCACACTCGTCGGCTACACCTGTGAAACGGGCCGCATTGAGGACACGACATTCATCTTCAAGAATTCCTGGGGCGCGGACTGGGGTGCGAATGGCTATGGCTACGCGACCTACGCCTACCTCGTGAAAAATCTAGGCTCCGCCGTGCTGCTGGAAGTCCGCGCGAAGAACTAGCGCGGCGCGCCGCGAACATCCAACTTCCAACGCTCAACATCCAACGTCCAAGGCCAAAATTTTGCCGCGGAGGCACGGAGACACGGAGGGGTGTCGGGGCTTTGCGTTCACACCTTGGGTGAGAGGTTTTTTATGGCGTCGGCTTCGAAGCGTTCCCAGAGGGCGATGAGTTTGTCTTCGAAGGGGTCGGTGTCGGCGGAGACGACTTGGTTGTGCTGGTCCATCCAGGCGACGGTCCGGCGAATGCCATCCTCGTAGGAGGTCGCGGGGCGATATTCGGGCACGTCGCGGCGGAGCTTGGAGCTGGAATAAACGCCGTGATACCGGAAGATTTCGCCGAGGGCGCCGTGGTAACGGCCGGCGTCGATGGTCATCAAGAGGTCTGTGGGGAGGTGGATGATGCGGGGCGCCGGGGCGCCGATGGCGGCGGCGGTGCGCTGCGTGTATTGGTCCCACGTGAAGACTTCATCGGTCACGATGTTGTAGGCCTCGCCGAAGCATTGCTTCTTGCCAGCGGCACAGGCGAAGCCCACGCCGACATCCTCGGAGAACGTGCTTTGCCAAAGTCCGTGACCGTCGCCGCTGACGATGATGGGCCGGCCCTTGCGCAGGCGGTCCACGAAGGTCGCCTCCCAGCCGAGATTATTGATGATGTTGCCGCCGGGACCGTAGGTGTGCGACGGACGGAAAATCGTCACGGGCATTTTGCCCTCCGCATGGGCGCGCAGAAAAAGCTGCTCACAGGACACCTTGTCCCGACCATAGGCGGAGTGGGGCGCCTGAGGCGTCGTCTCCAGCGTGGGCATGACGGTCTGCGTGTTGCCGTAGGTGCAGACGGTGCTGCAAAAAATGAAATGGCCGCACCGGCCGGCAAAAGCCCGCAGGTCGCTGGCGGCTTGGTCGGGTCGGAAGCAGATCATGTCGATCACGACATCCCACGGACCAGTGGCGGCCATCGCGGCTTCAAAGGCCGGGAAGTCGTTGCGGTCGCCGTGGAGGTGTTGCACGTCGGCGCCGAGGCGGTCGTCGGTCCGGCCGCGGTTGAAAACGGTGATGTCCGCGCCGCGGGTCTTGAGGGCCTTGACGATACCCGTGGAAATGAGACCGCTGCCACCGATGATGAGGACTTGCATGCAGTGGCAGCGAAGGCGTTGGGCGAGCGGGTGTCCAACCAAAGGTGCGGGGTGAGGAGGGGAGGAGACGGAGTTTTAACGCGGAGGGCGCAGAGAGCGCTGAGAGATGGTTATAGCCTGAATCGCTGACGCCGGGATGACTCAGGGTGGACGCGCAGGTCCCTCTGCACGTCGTGCAGGCTCAACCGGCACAGGGACGTGCCGGTCCACCTCAAGGCAACCGGGGACAGCGACTCTAGACTGCAACAACCAAGGCGGTTCCTGACCGTGAGCCCCACCTTATCAGCGGCTGGCGTGGAGGGCGTGGCCGAGGGCGGTGAGCTGGGGGCGGAAGGCTTCGTCCACCAAGCCGGCGGTGGTCAGGGGCACGTCCCAGGAAACGACGCCACCCTTGCTGTTCAGAAATTTCGTGTAGCCGATGGTGAGTTCGTCAGGGAAACGCACGGGACCTTTGCCCCACCATTCGCCCATGATGGTGAGCACGTGGAGCTGCGCGCCATCGAGGAAGCGGCCGAAGTTGGCCAGCCGTGAATAGTCGGGCAGGCAGCCGGGCGCCACGGGCAGGTCGCGCTCGATCTCGCCGGGCGTGTAGTCCTCGAACTCGGTGATCGAATAGAGCGGCGTGCGCAGGCCGTTGTTGAAGGCGACGAGGGAGTCGGGATTGCCGGCCTTGAGCGCCTCGGCGAAACTGCGGTAGTTGGGCGCGTCGGGGTGCTGGTATTTTTTCAGCTCGTAGGGACCGTCAATCCACCAGCCACTGAGCGCCTTGCCCCAACGCAGCGACCACTCGCGCACGACCGCCTCCCAATTGCGCTGGAGGACGCTGCTGCGCTCGTCGGCCACGCCTTCGAGGCGTTCCTTGGCGAGGGCATCACTCGCGGGCGCCATGCCGGGCAGATAGGCCATGAGGCGGATGCCGCGCTTGCCGAGTGCGGCGGAGAGATCGGCAATGAGGTCGCGCGTTGAGCAGCGGCTGGGCTGGCGGCCGACGATCTCGTCGTAAACGCGGTTGGGTGAAAGGTAGTAACCCGAATTCTGCCCGAGCGTGATGACGAAATAGGGCACATGCGCCTCGGCGAGCTGGGCGGCAAGACCCTCGACGTCGAAGGCGTCAATCCGCCGGTTCCAATCGGCGACGGGCAGGTCGATCGCCTTCAGGTTGCTGGCGGAATCGGCCAGATAGTGGGTGAACATCCCCCACCGGCATTGCATGAACCAGTCGGTGTTGGCGCGTTGCCAAGGAGCAGGGGAGCTCATGAGCGGGGCAGGCTCTGGGAGAATTTCCGGAAGAGTTACGCCTTCAGCAGACAGCACTGCTTGTATTTTTTGCCACTGCCGCAGGGGCAGGGGTCGTTGCGGCCGACTTTCGGCGCGGCGGACTTGTAGGGCACGGGGCCGAGCCGGGCCTCGCGGTTGTAGAGCCACGCGCCGTCGATGCGTAGAAATTCGCCCTTTTCGTGCAGCACCTTCTCGGTGCCGGCTTCGGTGCCGTAAGCGGAAAAATCCACGAACGCCTTGTCGGGATTGTCGGTGATTTCGTGGGCGTGAACGACCAGCTTCGTCCACGTCACGGACGGTTCGCCGGCCTCGGGCACGTAGGGCTTGCCGGCAGTCGGCCGATACGAGTCATGGAGAAACTTGAAGTCATGCACCACATGCGCGGTGAAACGGGCGCGCATCAACTGTTCGGCGGACGCGGCGGACTTTTGGCGGGTGAGGACCGGTTCGCAGCAGACCGCAAAGGTCTGGCCGCTGCCGCAGGGGCAGGGTTGTCCGGGTTCCGGGGTGAGGGATTGGGTGGGCGTGGTGGCCATGCGCCCAGAGCTACCAAGCCGTTTCGCCAATGCGAGGGGAATCCGGCGGGACGTGCAGCGCGCGCCATCGCTGGCAAAATCTGCATTCTTGGACAGGGTGGGACGATGATTCCGTTTTCCGTCCTCGATCTCGCGCCGGTGGTGCAGGGTGGCAACGTGGCCGGTGCGTTGCAGCAGGCCCGCGACCTCGCGCGGCACGTCGAGCGTCTCTGCTACCATCGCTACTGGCTGGCCGAACACCACAACATGCCGGGGATCGCGAGCGCCGCCACCGCGGTCGTGATCGCGCATGTGGCGGCGGGCACCGCGACCATCCGCGTGGGTTCAGGCGGAGTGATGTTGCCCAACCACGCGCCGCTCGTGATCGCCGAACAGTTCGGCACGCTGGAGGCACTTTTTCCCGGCCGTATTGATCTCGGGCTGGGCCGCGCCCCCGGCACCGATCAAGCCACGGCGCGGGCGCTGCGGCGCGGCACGGCCAACAATGCCGACACATTTCCGCAGGATGTGCAGGAGTTGCAGGACTATTTTGATCCGGTGACACCCGGCCAGGCCGTGCAAGCGGTGCCCGGGGCCGGCTTGCGGGTGCCGGTCTGGCTGCTGGGTTCAAGCCTGTTCAGTGCGCAACTGGCGGCGATGCTCGGGCTGCCGTTCGCGTTCGCCTCGCATTTTGCGCCCGATCACCTCGCGGCCGCACTGCAGCTTTACCGCGGCGAATTTCAGCCGTCGCTGACGCTGGCAAAACCCTATGCGATGGCGGCCATCGGGGTTTTCGCCGCCGCGACCGATGCCGAGGCCGCGCGGCTGTTCACTTCGGTGCAGCAAAGTTTCATCAATCTCCGGCGCGGCACGCCCGGCCTGCTGCCCCCACCGGTAGATGATCTGGCCGCGGTTGCGAGTCCGCTCGAACGCAACGGGGTGGCGCACGCTTTGCGCGAGGCCGTGGTGGGATCGCCCGCCACGGTGCAGCGCGGCCTCGCCGCCTTCATCGCGCGCACCGGCGTGGATGAGTTGATGGTGACCGCCGCCATCCATGATCAGTCGGCGCGGCTGCGGTCGTTCGAGCTCGTGGCGCAGGTGCGGG
>JAGNQV010000015.1 GCA_017988885.1 Opitutaceae bacterium
GTGGATTTTGATATGGCCATGCCCTCCAGCCTTGCCGCCTCCGCCCGTTCCCTCCACTCTTCGCCGTAATCCGACTCACCCCATGTCACTCCCGCATCCCTGCGCCGCGTTAGCGGCTTGGTTCAACGAGATGCTAGTGCCAATGGGGCGAGGCAGAGAGGGCTAGGCTGAGGGGCTTGGGGTCCCTAAAGCGGTATTGGGCACCACTTCAGCTCAGCATCGGCCATCACCACATGCCCTAACGCCTAGGCCTCGCTGCCTTGCTTTATATGGCCTATCACCGCTCAACATTCTCAGCAGTTCTAATAGTTTCCTGCACGCTCGCCCGCGCGTATTTTATCTGAAACGGTCGGAAAACATGCACAATATTACGTTTTGTTGCACAGGCTGTAAGGCGGCACAGACAGTGCGCTGCGATACTGCGACTTACTTTTCCGTGGTCTGCCCCAGATGCGGCTTTGTAATCGCCGCGTTCGAGGAAATCCGGGGTTATATTTACATTTTATCGAATCCACTTATGCCGGACATAGTGAAGATCGGTCAGACCGAAAGAGATTTGGAAGAGAGGATCGAAGAGCTTAGTAACCCTACTGGAGTTGGCGCTCGTTTCCAAGCAGAAGCATGTTTCCCTGTAGGAGATCCTATAGTCGCAGAAGGTGACGTGCATCGTGCTTTAAATGCATTTCGCGTTAGTCCCAATCGGGAGTTTTTTAGGATTTCCGTTCAAGAAGCGAGCGCTGTGATATCGCGCATCATAAGTAGGCCATCAATTGATTTCGACGCACAGCGTGAACGGGCAATGCAGCTCAAAGCCGCAAAATCTAGCTTTAGAAAACGCATCAAGAATGAGCCGCAAAGGAATGGTGCTGTTCTAGGAGGATTTGGGTCTTCCGAGCATGAAAAGAAGGGCTAACTAATCGCCAAGCCAACACGCACCGGCCGTCTTTTTCAAACATGATAGCTACGCTCCAATTTCCGGCCTCGCTTTGGGTGAGCGCGGCTCATCTGTGACGGGCAAAACTATGCTTACAGAGTGGATAGAGATCGACCACCTGCAGTGCGAAATACGACGCGTCGAGGGATTTGACGTCCAGCTAAGCAATTACGCCGGGCAAGAGCTTAACTGCGATTCGGACTCATTTCATGCGCTGCACTACGATCTTTGGTCGAAGGCTGCCCCTGGAAAGATGACAGTCGCAGGATGGCAGGAAAATCGAATAGCTAAGTGGCGTTCGGATATCGAGGTCACTATTGTCGATCTACACGGCAAGCCCTATTCTGGCTCTACTATGCTTGCAGATATCCGGCAAGTATACGGGAAAAAGCTTTGGCGTCCAGTTTGGCCGGCGACATATACGTTGTTTTTCTGTTTTAAGTTTCGTGATTACTCGGCGGCCTT
Organism: Opitutaceae bacterium; assembly: GCA_017988885.1. GTDB lineage: Bacteria > Verrucomicrobiota > Verrucomicrobiia > Opitutales > Opitutaceae > UBA2377. The sequence continues at coordinate 1,400 of JAGNQV010000015.1, forward strand.
ACGCCTTAAGGAGCGGCTCGTGGATGATGAGTATGAGGTGAAGTATAAGGAGCAGGGTCTTATGTTGTGGAAGCATCACTTGGTCGTGGGACGAATTCAGCAAGTTCGCGTTCCAGATTTTCGATTTTTCCATTGGCGTGACAAGTTCGTTGCACTTGCCGACAAGCACACGGGAATCCTCGAGTATAGTTTCCAGAATGACTACCGCTTCACACTCGGAGAAGATTGAAAGGACGAACCAGTAGGAATGAGAAAGCGTAGAGAGACTCACCCATGGGAGCGGAAGCCTGAATCCACGTCTTATCACTAAGATTAACTTGACCACCAAAATCGATCTTGGAGGGGCACAGAAGTCCATGCCTTGATTATGGACAGGAGTGTTGCGTCTAGAACGCCCCCATGTTCAGCGGCGATTTTTCAAATAGGCCTGCACTTGGTCGTGATTGCCCGCGAAATCGAAAACCAACCGGTCCGACTCTGGCAGAAAAACCAACCGGATATCGCGGAGCGAGTGCGATTTTAACAAGAAATGAAGGCAGGCTAATACTATCAAAACAGACCGCGCGTTGCCCGAAAATAGGATGAAATCGACGCTTTGTGGCCTGCGACGTGCGGAAGTTTATCGCTTAATCCGTGCGCGTCTATGAGCCCGCTCTCTCGTTGGCTGTGGGACTGATGCTTCCTTAAAAAGCTGCCATACTTCAAGCTTCAGGGTCGCTGCAATGCATAGGATTGTGCTTAGCCTTACACCTTGCCGCCTGCCCGATTCGATATCTTGAAAATGCTTCAACGTTAATCCGGCACGCTCAGCAAACGCTTCCTGTGATAGATCCAGATTGAGCCGTGCATAGCGTATATTCTGACGCAGAATTTGCAGCGCACGCTTTTGTTTCACCCTTATAAATTAGGGTTTTAGCTTGCCAATAAAAACCCCCGCTACTTAGGGTTTTATGGGGTCATTCCTATTTAAACTCAGCCGCCATAGATTGCATCTATTGGCTGGCCAGTTCCAATTGTATGATAAATTCTGGGTTTCAGATTTTCTTTGTGAAGTTACCTCGTTTCCCACTTTTGCTGATAGGCATAGCCTGCGCGCCAAGTCCGATGATATCGGCGCAGACGTTGTCGGATGGAACAGTGCTCAGCGTGCAAAAGACATGGGAATTGAAGATCGGAAAGGACACGATGGTGTATAACCGGGTCGCCCCGCCGGTCGCGCGCACCACTGTTTTGCCCACGGCAGTTTTACCAAATTTCAGCGAGCAACCGGATACACGACGGCAGGTGTTCCTCAGCCTGACGGCCTACGTGTATGAGGGTGTCACCGAGCTCGTCTGGACTGATCCGGAGAGTGACGGTGAGCGCCTGCATCGAGCGTTGAGCAATGTAGATTTCAGTTTCTTTCCAATGCAGTTCGATTACCGCACCGAGGACACGCACTACGCGGCCACAGTCATGGTGTTCAATTTCGGCTCCGGCTTGGCCGCGGATTTGACGCGATCCGGTGCCCACGCAGCCGCCTTGGCGTCATTGCGCGGGAAGTCGGGCTATGACTTCGTGGAAGTAGCGGGCGGCGGGGCGATGGCGAGCGCCACGGACTTGGAACTGCTCGATGCGTTGCACGCCTATTACAAGGTGAACCGCACCCAACTCAAGGCAGCGGCGGACCAGCGAACGCAGCAAGCGGCGGAAGAGGCGCGAATACAGGCGGAAGAGGCGCTGAAGCCGAAGACGATCACCGTGAACTACTGGCGCGAGTCAGACGGCCCCGCTACCCAGCCATGACTTCTAAAATCGGTTGGTTGCGAGGGGCGGCCGCATTCGTGGCGCTGAGCAGTGTGGTCTCGATGGCGCAAACGGTGGATGACCCGGACTCGGGATTTCAAGTGGCGGTGCACCCGACGGTGCCTGACTCCTACCAAATGTCCTGGTGGGCGAAGAGTGGGCACACGTATTTTTTACAGCATACCACCGACCTGAAGCTCTGGACCAATCTGGATGTGATGGAAGAAGGGACGGATGCGGTGATGAACTTTGGTTTCGCCGCCACCGGGGTGGGGGATTTTTGGCGACTGAGTTGGACAGACCAGGTTTCAAGTAATCCCGCGACGGCTGACTTCGATAGCGATGAGCTGACCAACGGCTACGAACTCTATACGTCACACACCGACCCTCTCAAGTTCGATACAGATGGGGATGCGATGTCGGACAAGTGGGAAATCGACAACAGCCTCGACCCAAGGGCGCAAACCGATGGATTTGCCGATGCCGATTCGGATGGTTGGAACAACGGCGCCGAATACAACCGCAAAGCCAAAGGCTCGGGGGCGTTCACGGCCGATGCGCTCTCAGCCAGCGTGGGCAATTCACTAACCAACTGGCCGGGCGGAGGCACCGAGCCGCCGCCGACCGTGGGCCTGACGACGGGCACTCTGGGGGTGGATAAGAACGGTGCCGCCACCTACAACATCCCACTCTGGGTGGTGCCGGGCACGGCGGGAATGCAACCGCAGTTAGCGCTCAATTATTCCAGTCAGAGCGGTGCGGGCTGGCTCGGCTTCGGCTGGTCGATGTCGGGGCTTTCGATGATCTCGCGCGGGCCGCAAACGATGGCGGTGGATGAGAATGTCACCGGCGTAAATTTCAGCGGCACGGACCGGTTTTATCTGGATGGTCAGCGGCTCATCGCCATCGGGACCGGCAGCTACGGCGCCGATGGCATGGAATACCGGACGGAAATCGACTCTGTCTCGAAGATCGTGGCCAACGGCACGGCCGGAACGGGGCCGGCCTGGTTCGAGGTCAAAACGAAAGCGGGGCTGACCATCGAGTTCGGCCATACGGCTGATTCGGCGGTTGATGCCAAGAACGAGACTGCGCTTGGCACCCAAACGAGCCGGGACGAGGAATTCGCGTGGGCGGTGAACAAGATTTCCGACACCGTGGGCAATTACATGGAGTTCATATATACGGAGGATGCCGACGGCCACCGTATCGAGCGGATCAATTACACCAAGAACGGCGCCAGTGATCACTACGCTTCGGTGCAATTCGTGTATGAAAGTCGAAACGACATTTCTCGCGGTTATGTTTTCGGTCATCCGGTCGCGCGCAACCTGCGGCTCAAGACCATCGCCATGTATTACGGCACCACAAAAATGCGTGAATACGTGCTGAACTACGCCAACCGCGATCTGGCGCCGAGCGATGGCAAAGGCCGCTCGCTGCTGATGAGTGTGCAGGAGAAGGCATATAATGCGTCCGGCGCAGCCTCAGCATATCCGCTATTGGAATTTGATTACGAAACCCCTGGGAGCGGGTGGACGCAACTGGACGCCGGCTGGGCGCCGCCGGCCTTACTCGGCCGCCATCAGCAAAGCGACGGGGAAGGCACCGGTTTCGTGGATGTGAACGGTGACGGCCGGCCGGATCTGTTGCAGTATCGGGCGGCGAGCAACGGCACGACTACCGCGCGCGGTGCCTGGTTGAACACGCCGACTGGCTGGGTCTCCGCCAACGGAGGGAGCGATGCCACGGACTACCGCCCGCCAAAGCCGCTCGCGCAGGATACGTTCACGGGTTCGGATTCCCGATTCGTCGATCTCGATGGAGATGGCCTGCCCGACTTCGTCGATATGATCACCGGCGTCGTCTACTTTAACACTGGGACGGGGTTTGCCCAAAGCCCCGCATCGCCGTCTGGGTGGTCATTCCCCACGCCCACGATGTCCGAAGGATTGATGGCGGCGGCGATTGAAAACCTGAAGAGCCTCCTGTTCACCAGCGAGCAAGAGGCCTCGTCCTATCCGGTGAACATCGACAGTGTGACCTACGAACGAACCCGGGGCATGTTCATTGACGTGGACGGCGACGGCCGGCCGGATTTTGTCGGCGGACTGGGCAATTATGCGGTCACGGGTTCCGCCATTGGCAACACCGCGACAACGCATATGAGCGAAGGCGACGGCTGGCGAAACACCGGCTCGGGCTGGGAACGAAACACTAACTACGTTAATAAGGCCGCAGGGCTCGCAGGCACGCGGTTGATGGATGTGAGCGGCGATGGTCGCCTCGATGTGGTGCGCAACTGGTATGGATCGGGTACGCCGGTCAAAGGCCTATGGTTGGGCACGGACACCGGCATGACGTATGACTTGGGTGCCAGCGATGCGCGCATCCCTCCGGCAATGCTGAACGCCGGCGGTCCGGGACAGGATAATCTGCCCGTGGGGACCGAGGCAGTGGATCTCAACGGCGATGGTCTGACCGACATCATTTCCTTCAATAACAGCTCGGGAACGAGCATTCCAAACAAAGCATATTTCAACAAGAGCAATGGCTGGTTGGAGGCCGCTTTCAATTCTCCGTTCGAGTTAACTCACGACAATACTCCGCAGGGCATCGCCTTCCTTGACGTCAACTCCGATGGATTGGCGGACGTCATAAAAGCGTGGGAAACCTCGTCCAGTGCCTACGACGTGCGCTTGGGTACCGGCAGCGGCTGGAGCGCCAGTGCCACCGCCTACAAGTTGCCCCGACATATCGCCTCGAACGGTCATCCGACCACTGGCACCGATTTTGTCGATTTCGATGGCGATGGCGCCATTGACCAAATCTGGAGTTGGCAGGAGGGAGGCGACACGGCCAAGGGCATCGCGCTCAACCAAGCCAAGCCGGCGGACCGGCTCAAAACCATCACGAATGGATTCGGGGTGGTGGCTGAAATCACCTATGCGCCACTGACCGAGCCCAATGCCGACCCCGACCTGAAGCTCTACACCAAGGGCACGGGCGGACCATCGGACACGGCGAATGTCATCGGCCCGCTGTATGTGGTCAAAACGGTGCTCAATGACGATGGCGCCGGCGGGCAGCATATCGTGAGTTATCGTTATGGCGGACTGCGCTCGCACCGGTTGCGCGGCAGCCTTGGGTTTGAGTGGATGCAGACGACCGACAGCCGTACCGGTATCGTCAGCCGCACCGATTTTAAGCAGGAGTATCCTTACATCGGCATGGTGGCATCAAGCAGCACCACGCTGGGGAGTGTGACGCTGGCCTCCTCCTCCGTCACTTATGCGCAGAAGAATCCGCACACCGATGTTGTGCTGCCCTATGCCGCCACGACGGTGGCCACGACGAACGATCTTGCGGGCACGCTAATTGCGACGACCACGACCGAAGTCCAGGATATGGACGATAACGGCAACGTGAAGGCGATGAAGATCAGCACCACGAGTGGATTTGAGAAGACCACCACGAACCGCTACGATCAGGACGACACGAGCGCCGGAAAGTGGCTGCTGGGCCGCCTCACCCAATCGGTGGTGGTCTCGTCCAAGGAAACGGGCACCGCGGACGACATCACGCGCACCTCGGCGTTTCGCTACGATGCGACCACAGGCTTGCTCACCGACGAGGCGGTTGAACCGGTGCTCTCGGGCGAGTTGCTTTATCCGTCCGAAACCAATTTGGCCGGCTATGGCGCGCTGACCCTGCGCACGCACTACACCTATGATGGTTTTGGCAACAGGCAGGTGGCCACTGTGCGTGGCCTTAAATTGCAGGTGGACGGCAACGGTGCTGTGACCTCGGCGGGTGAATTGGAGAGCCGCGCAACCACCACGATTTACGATTCGCAGGGCCGCCTGCCGATCTCGCAGGAAAACGCAGCCGGTCAGGAAGAGACCTATGGCTATGATGATTTCGAAAAACGACTGGGTGTCACCGCCAGTCTGACCGGCCCCAACGTGCTCACCACGCAGTGGGATTTTGACGCCTTCGGGCAGAAGATTGGCGAGACCCGGGCCGACACCACCGGCAGCACCATCATCACCCAATGGGTGAGCGCTATGCCCGACGGTTATGTTTACCAGTTGCCGACCTTTGCGGGCTCCGGTTACCCCGGCGCACTCACGGCGCCCATGCCGAAGTATCTCATCGCGACCGCCTCCTCCGGTGCCCCGCCGACGAAGGTTTACTTCGACCAGCTCGGCCGGGAAATCCTCGCGGTGGCGATCAACGGTGATGGCAAGACGGTCTATCAAAACACGATCTATGACAACCTCGGCCGGGTTTACGCCAAGTCCCTGCCTTACTACCCATCCGCCGCCGCAGTATATTACACACTCACCGCGGAGTTCGACGTGCTGAACCGTCCGAAGACGGTGCGGATGCCCTCGGACGATGATCCGACGGCGACCGACCAACAGGGCCGCACCTACGTTGAAAACAGTTTTGACTATTCCGGGCTGACCACCACCGCCAGCGATCCGGCGGGACGGCAGAGCAGCACGACCCAAAACACCCAGGGCTGGACCATGACCAGCATTCGCAATGCCACCGCCGGCACCACGGCCGCCGACTACGCCAAGGTGAGCTACACCTATGATGCGCTCGGTAATCTCCTCACGACCAAGACTTGGAACGCAACGTCGGACGTGACCTCCAGCACCTTGGCTTACGACTTACGCGGACGGAAGGAGCAGATGACCGATGCCGACATGGGCACGTGGAACTATCGCTACAATCCCTTCGGCGAACTCATCTGGCAAAAGGATGCGAATGATGCCATCACCACGCTCATTTATGACGTGCTCGGCCGGCTGAAGACACGCACGGAGGCCGAAGGCACGACCACGTGGACCTACGATACGGCGACCGGCAAAGGGGTTGGCAAACTCGCTGCCGTTCAAGTGCAGGACCCTGCCACCGCCGTCACCTATGCCGAGAGTTACGTTTACGACACCCTGGGACGTCCCACGGTGACCACGCGCACTATCGACGGTGAGAACTACGCGGTCGGGCTGGCCTATGATGCTTTTGGCCGGCCGACGGTGACGACGTATCCCACCGGCTTCCAGACCCAGAATTTTTATAACAATTATGGTTTCCTGCGCGAAGTGCGTCGCGCGGACAGCAGCAAGAACGACATCTACTGGCAGGCCGGCACCGATGGCACGGAGGCCGCCTACGACGTGTCGGGCCGGTTGCAGTTGGAAACGTTCGGCAACGGTATGGAGGCCCAACACAGTTACGATGCGCAGACCGGCCGGCTGAAGTTGGCGCGAGTCGGCGTGAGCACCACCGGCCAGCAGGTGCAATACCTGCAATACAGCCACAGCCGCGTGGGTAACATCACTGCCCGCACCGATGGGCCGACCGGACGCAGCGAGAGTTTCGGCTACGATGGGCTCGACCGGTTGACCTCATCGACGGTGAGCGGAGTGGGCACGGTTAACGTGACCTATGACCCATTGGGCAACATCCAGAGCAAGTCTGATGCTGGTACCTACGCATATGCGGGCGATGGCCTGCATGCCGTGTCCGGCGTCAGTGGCGGCCCGCTCGACACTCAACTCTATGCCTACGACGATAACGGCAACATGATCAGCGGCGCCGGCCGGACGATTGACTGGACCTCCTTCAACCAGGCCAAACGCATCGAAAACGCCGCGACGGGACATTTTAGCGAGTTCAGTTTTGGCGCAGGCCGCGAGCGGGTGAAACAAAGCTCTCACCTCGGCACGACGATTTACATCGGTGCGCTGTATGAGAAGTTCACGACGCCCGGCGGCGCGTTTGAGCACAAGCACTACATTTTTGCGCCGTCCGGCCGGATCGCAGTGCACACTGAGCGCAGCGACCTCACGCAGGATTTGCGCTATTTCCACACCGATGGCCTCGGCTCGATCACGGCGGTGACGAATGAATTTGGCACCGTAGTGAAACGCTTCGCCTTCGATGCCTGGGGTAAACGCATCGATCCCGGCACGGGTGACACGATTGCCAGCCACTCGAACGACGGCTTCATGCGCGGCTTCACCGACCACGAGCAGTTGGATGATCTGAAATTGGTGCACATGAACGGCCGCATCTATGATCCGGTGCTTGGCAGGTTCCTCAGCGCGGATCCGTTTGTTGACGGCATAACTGATAGCCAGGGTTTTAACCGTTACTCGTATCTGACGAATAATCCCCTCGGTGGCACTGATCCGAGCGGCTACTTTAGCCTGAAAGACGCAGTGAAGATCGTTGCGATAGTAGTAGCCGCGTATTTTACCGCCGGATTTGCGGTTTACGCCGTGGGAGCAAGTTCAGGGGCAACTTTGGCGGGTTCATTTGCGGCCCTTACCAATGGTGGCCTTACATTGGCAGGAGCGATTTCAGCCGGGACGGGAGCTGGGTTTGGATCCGGCTTCGCAGGATCGCTGCTCAACGGCGGGAGTATCGGCGATGCCTTCAAGGCTGGTGTCATTGGTGGTGTGATTGGAGGAGTCGCTGGAGGAATTACTTTTGGGATAGGTGGAAGTCACTTCGGTTACGGTGGCCGGGCGTTAGCTCACGGAGCAGTCTCCGGCGGAGTAGAGGTAGCGCAGGGTGGTCAATTCCGTCACGGCTTCTATGCGGGATTTGCCACGGGACTGGCGTCTCCGCAGGTGAATGGGCTATCTAACCACTATAGACGTGTTATCGCCGCTGCCGTTGTGGGTGGCACAGCTTCCGCGCTAGGTGGTGGAAAATTTGCAAATGGCGCTGTGTCAGGAGCGTTTCAACAAATGCTCAATGACAGTCAACACTCGGACAAAATCGAAAAATTTGATCAGTCCTTCGTCTTGGAGAATGATAAAGAAATCCCTGGCGCGCTTAGTAATACAGAATTATATAAAGCGGCAGCATACTATACCGAAGGAGGAAGCGATAATGTGAAAGGAATATACACTATTGACCAGCTGAGAGACGAAGTAGAGACTTCTGGTGCAAAAGGTTCTCGCGTCGGAATATTTGCACATGGAACTGATGGTAAAATAAAGCTAGCTAAAGATTGGCTTTATGGTGATGAACCGCTGTGGAGAAATTTTCAAGGAAGGAGCCTTGTATTTATGGGCTGTTATGTTGGTATGGGGAACGAAGGTCAGTTATTTGTGAATTCTGTTGCCGCTCAAACTGGTAATAAAGTATGGGCAAGCACTTATCGTCTGGCCCAATTTAAAGTTGAAGGGCGATGGAATGGTCGCCTTGTTCAGACTGTTAGGGAAGAAAAAGACGTAGTTGCAAATAAGGGCTTTGATTGGAAGGTTAATGATTAAGTACTGGCATGAAGAAAATAGTAATATTCATCCTGTCCCTTGTGTGTGTGGCCTTGGTTGGTGCTGCTGATTTGAATATGAAAGCTTATTTAGATGATGGCGGATTGGAGGCTTCTGCCATAGACAATGTATACAAGCTGCCAGTGCATTTGATTATTAAAAATGTTGGAAACCGCGTCATTCGTTTTCCAACGAATGACTATGGTGGCTCATTTTCGCGAGACAAGGGGATGGGAAGCTTAACATTGTCTTTTAGTAAAATAGCGTTAATTGATGGATATACTGAGATCGTGCCTGAGGCTTCGTTTGCTCCTGCTGAACTCCGGCCTGGTGAAGCCGTTAAAATAGTTAGGCGTATCACATTGGTTGGGGATAATATTCAAAGTCTAAACATAAAATTGATTATAGACGAACACACAGCAAAACGGTATGGGCTATGGTCTGGTCAATTGGAGGCGACTGCAGTAAAGGAGCGATTGCCTATCAAATAAATTTGTCGCCGATTTTTTTCGCTGTAAATTTGGGCGAATTGGCATCGAATGGATTTTTGAGATCTGATCAGACTGACGGCGCAAAACGCAGCCAAATCCTCGCGCTCTGGTCGCAGCTTGTGACGAGGGGAGCGCATGCGGTCCAAGCCGGGCGGTGGATTTGCGGCGGGAACGTGGATTTTCTAGGCGCCCGATTTCTGGGTGCTACAGTTTAGCCGGTTCGAGCTGTGTTGGTCGCGGGGTTTCGACCCCGTTCCCATCATAGTGTGATGAGAGGGGCCGAATGGCGTCCTGCAAACCCAAGCTACTTAATGGAAATTTCTGCGAAATTAGGAAATAGAAAGATATTTGCTACGTGGTTAGGCTATGGATTAGGATCAGGACGTTTGTTAGAACCTACTCCTGAAAAAAATTTCACGTGGTTCCAAGCGCCACTTAAACAATGAAAGCACTCGCATGGCTCGCAATTGCCCTATTTTTTACTGCTCCCTTATCGAGTAGTGCGAAGGATTCCAGTTTGGATGCTCTGCCATCGGGATCGCAAAATGGCCTAAAGATTATGATGTATTCGTTCGGAATTGCTGGTTCCGAACGAGGTCTCCAGCCAGTCGCAACTCAATTTACTGTTTGGATTCTCGCCCAGAATAAAAGTATGAGGCCGGTAACAATTCCAACTCTTGGTTCCCTGCCGCAGGAAATCCAGGGATCTAAGTTGAAGTTTGAATTCTTGGTCGCTGAGATCTTGGACGGCATCAAGCTTATGCCGTCAGCGACTGAACTGCATTTGGTGACGCTTGAACCCGGTCAGCTTGCGGTCAGAGCTGTGTCGAACGTGCATAACGCTAGTATGGAACCTTTGTCGGCAGTGTTCTCGGTCGACGAAGATTTGAAGGAGTTCTTTCCCGATATCTGGACTGGCGAAATTACTTTAACTGAACCGAGCAAGACAACCACGGCACGGTGAAGACCAGCATGCCGAAAAAGAATAAAATGCTGAGGATAGTCAAAGTGACAAATCTGATCGACGCCCGCATCGACCTGTCTTGGACGCCCCATTTTGTGCTCAAAGCGAATAGGGGTTCTTCAGAATAAGCAGCACAGGGTCTCCAGTGGAATCGGTTCCACGTTCAATAATCACTGGCGCTCCATATGGAATTACAAAGTTGTTCCGATTAAATGGCGCTGTCCCTTCGCGCCATTGCGAGGCGCTGATATTGTAATTAAAGTTTTTCCAAATCGTGCCATCAAACAAGGTTACTTTATCAGCAGCTGCGAGCGTGCCCGAATTTTTAACGAAACCTGGCATATCTTGAATGTTAAGGCTCCCCAAAGTGCGAGTTATAGGGAAGGCGCTGCCCACTACAGTTATGCCTAATGCTGATCGAACCGTAACGCGTTCATTGGCTGTGGCAACCGTTCCTACTATGCCAAGTGTAATGTCACCGGTAGCTCGGCGATAATAAACAACGCCAGAATCAGGGCGAATTATTATATTGTTTCGATTGAAAGGAACCGAGCCTTCGCGCCACTGCATTATCCCTGAAGAGGTGTTGAAATAATACTCCCTCCAGATTGTGCCATCATGAAGTCGGACTGCATCGGCATGAGCAGAGTCAACTCCACCGATACTGCTGGCAATGCCTCCAAAAAATGTCGCTAACGTATCGCCAGGAACCAACTCATAGGCATCCCCGATGGAAATGCCAGCTGCAGTTGGGCTTAACCCGCGATTTAGAACTGTAACAGTGGAAGCTGTGTTGGCAGTAGAAGTGGATATTTGCCACCACGTGCCGGCAGCAGCGCCAGACCTCATCTTCACAAAGTAGGGCGTAGCTGCTTGTGATAGCGCTCCACTGCTCCAACCCGCAGATGAATCAGAAAGCGTCGTAGCAGTGACGCCTGACAGCGCGCCATGCGCTTTGCCGGTGAGAGAACTGCCGACGGGAAGCCTCACCGCAATAGAAAATGTATTAACCTTAGGAACGCCGTTTACTGCGCCGCGTAGCGTGATAATGTTCCCTCCCACAGGGTCCGAATATTTAACAGCGGCCCTTAGGGTTGGATCAAAAAACAATCCTACGGGAATGAGCAACAAAATGGCCTTCCTTACCATACTTATGGGACCATGAAACAAATGATCAAAGCTGGCGCAAGGTTATCTGAGGAGTGTATCGAGGCCGAATTAGCCAATCGCGCCGACGATACGAGGTAGGCCAGTAGCAGACACGCAGGGTTGCTCGGCTGCGGTGGCGCTCGCGCCACGCTTCGCCTTTCAACCCTGCGCGACTGCCGGCCGGTTTGGAGCAGGGAAGCGGACACGGACAGCGGCTCCCATGGTCGCCGCCGACCGTGTCACGCCCCGCATCGACTCATCCTAGGGTTTCGTTTCAAGGGGTAGGATACGGATTTCATCAATCAGTATACGTTCAGCTTCCCTCATCGGAAAATGCGAGGGACCGCGCGGAACAACGACGCATAGCGCCTCGGCCTGACCGGCAGCCACGGCGCAGTGGGCCTGATGCAGCTTGCGGCCTTTTACGATGACGCGGTGCGTCACGAAACTGACCGTCAGGGTTGTCTCATTGGTGGACAATTCAACGGCAGTAAGGCTCGCATAGGGCAGGGCGATGCGCTCGCGCGGTGTTTCCAATCGAAGGCAGAGCACGGGTATAGTGGCGGTAACCACGCAGTCACGTGCTGGCTGCGGTTGCATTTTGATGCTAGAATGGGGAGAGGTCTCAATGCTCATAGACGGATCCTCATGCGCTCACGTGGAGGCTCCGGAAGAGGAGAGCTATCGATATCGACAATCCGCACGCCCGGCTTTGGCGGAGCGACGATGGCTGCGGGTGGTCTTACTTGAGTGGCGCCCGGAGTCATTGCAGTGGCGCGAATGGTCGAGAGTGCACGGATGTGCTGCAAATGCCGCCAGCCGCGAGCGAGTGTGGCGCGCAATCCGGTCTGAATCGGATGCTTTCGGACGAACTCAATGGCACTGACTCGCGATTCCGTCCGCAGCCCGGCCGCATTGAGGAAGGCCGTGCGGTCGGGCACGAAGATGCGAATGCCTTCGCGTCCACGGGTGGCGGAAACATACAGTCCTTCGCGTGAGATGGCACCGGCGATGAAAACCCTGTCCACGGTGAGTCCTTGGGCGGCGTGCGAAGTCAGCGCGTAGCCGTGGACGACCTGCCGGCTAAGGAGCGTGGCACCATTGGCCAGAACCAAACGGCCGGAGGAATCAACTGACTGAACAATGACGGATGTTCCGTTCGCCAGCCGGCGCACATTTCCTTGCGGGGTTCGTATTTGCGCGACGCTGCGCAGCCGCATGCGATCCCCTGTGGCGACTAGCGACGGGCGTTCCTCGCATACGGTCCAGACGAGGCCGGACTGCCGTGGCGAAACCGAAAATGGCTCAGCTCCACGGGCGACCACTATGCGGTGTTTCTCCCGGCGGATGACGCGCAATTCATCACCTTTGGCAATGTGCTTTGTAGCCTTATGCGCGACGAGGATGTCTCCGGGTTGGTAATTGCGGTAGTCTCTTTGCTGTGCCTTGGTCCAGTCCTTCGCCCGCAACGGGATGAAAGGCAGATCCTCGCCAACCAACTGACCCGCCGAGCGGAGCTTTTCACGAGCATGGGTGTTGAGCGCGTCGATTTCCACCCAAGTGGGTGCCACCATGAGTGCAGTCTTGGCCCGCTCCTGAACACCGTCACGTGTGCGGAGAAATTTGGTCTCCTGTGAGGCGGTGTGCCACTCCTCGACCATTTTCACCCGACGGGCGGTGGGATGCTCGATTTCGATGATGGCCCCCATTTTGTCCAACTGAGTGAGACCTTCGTTGATGCGCCCGGCTGCGAGGGCCTCGGCGGCAGCCCGGTAGGCGGGATTGGCCGATTGTCGTTTGACCTCGCGGAGTTCCGCGATGGTGGCGCGCGATTCCTTTTCGACGATGCGGCCGGCATCACCGGCCTCGACGCTCTTGTGCTGGGCGGAATCACCGACGAGTACAAGCCGGGCACGATGCGTTTCGGTCAAATCCACCAACGCCGTCAATTGCCAGGTGGAGAGCAGGCCGTATTCATCGACAATCACGACCTTTTCCGAAATTCCGGCTTGCCGGGCAGGGTCAACCAGCAGCCGCTGCACCGTGTCGGCACCACCAAGGGCCTGAGCCGCCGTTAGCCGGCCGGAATGCGCCTGTTCAAGGCCGTCCCGCTTGAGAATTTCAACCGCCTGGGTGCTGGGGGCGAAGCAAACAATCTCGCGACCGGCGGTAGCAAGACCTTCGATGGCCGTGGCCAAAGTATGGGTCTTGCCGGTGCCGGCTCGGCCGCGAAAAACGGTCACCCGATCCGTCGAGTTGAGCAGGGCTGAAACCGCGGTCCGTTGTTCGGCGGATAGCGGAGCAAGCTGGTCGGCCCTAGCATGGCCCAGAGCCTCACCTGCGCCCACGCCGGCGTTGATCTGTGCCACCAAGGATTGCTCCATTTCCAATGCTGCCACGGTGGACACCTGTCCATCGGCGTGTAGCAACCCCGGACCGCGGGCGATAGTCTCCTTGAGGTCGCGGAGCGAATATTGACCGTAGGACTGTCGGATGAGCTCGGCGGTAAGTTCGTGCAGAGGCACGACCGTCCGGCGCTCGAAGGTGTGTGCGATGGCGCGGGTCAACGTTTCGCCAAGTGTTAGGCTGCGCTCCCAACGCGGGCGGATGGTTGGGCGCAGTGCGCGCAGCCATGCCAGTTCCTCCACATCCACCTGCGCGAGTTGGCGGCCACGCACCTCGGCGGGCGTCAGCTCATGCTGCTTCTTGGCGCGGTTTTCGCGGACGAGGACGGCGATTTCATCGCGGGTGAGTTCGCGGCCCAGCTCGGCCTCACGCGCGGCAATGGCCGCGTCGCGTTGCTGGGCGCGCTTGGAAAACCGGCTGAGCAGCTCCGAGGTAATCCCGGCCAGTTCAAAACCATGATTCCGCCGTTCGATGGCGTAGCCGAGTCGGTGGATTTCCCGGGCGAGGACGTTGCGATAGACCTCCGTCAGGTATTTTGTGCGTTCGAAGATGACCGAGGACTCCAGCGCAAGGAGCCGGCCCGAATCGTTTTGGGTCACATTAAAGATGAAGGCATGCGAATGCAGGTGGGGATCGAGGGCGCGGCTTTCGCCATGTCGGAAGACGGCGGCGGCGATTTTGCCGCTGGTGACGTAGCGCTTGTTCATGCCCTGGCCGTCTTGGTGGCAAGCGGAGGTTTCAAGTTCCTGCAGGGCTTCGTTGACGGCGCGTTCATGGGCGAGGATCAGGCGTTCGTCGCCGCCTAGGAAGGCTTGGATGGAAACGGACTTGGGAGCGTTAAAGACGGCGTCATAGCCAGCGCGGCGGCCCTCCTTCATCCGTTCTGTAAGCTGTTCGCCAGTGCCTGCGTGGTGGTTACTAGCGATACGTCCAAATGCTTCGTCGGAAATGGCTATGCCTTCGGTAAGGCCGACTGCTGCACAGAGGCGGCCGCAGCACGTGCCTTCAACCTTCATGCCCTCCGCATAATAGTCGGCTTGGCGGAGGTATTCGCCGAGCGCTTTGCTGAAAATTTTGCAGGTCCGAATCGTCAGCATCCGGCACCTCCGACCATCAGACCTACGCCAAAAAAACCAAGAACTGATCTACCAAGGAAACTAGCAAATCGCAGAAACCGAAAATCCAAATCAATCCATTCAACTAAAACTCCAAAGACAACGACCAATGAATCAATCAATCCAACGAACCGACCAACCATGAAACCAAAGATTGAACTCACCGCATCGTATAAAATGAAAACAAAAGCATAGGTGAGGACACCAACGTCTAAGCGCTGCCGCTTAGAGTGCGCCCGAGGCACTCCCCTTGCACGACTCAACCGCCACGCATACCGTTCCCCAGTCACTCCCATGTCGCTACCCGCACACTCCTCAACAACTCCCACTTCGCCGCCCACGTTGGCGGAGGCAGTTGCCCGCGTGCGTTGGCCGCGCAACCGGGCGACGATCAAACTGGCATCGCAGCGCGATGAATTGCTGCGCCTGCGCCAAGCTGGCGAGTCCGTGGGGACACTGATTGGCGCCCTGCGCGAACTCGGTATCGACATCGGCCACGAAACGCTGCGGCAGTGGCTTAACCGCGAGTTGGGCCGAAGGCCGGTCAAGCGTAAAAAAGCCCGGATCACGCTCACCGAGTCCGCCCGTGCAGCGATACTGCCGGCCAGCGCTAATGCGGAAGTTCCATGCCTAATTCCAACCCCGGCGGCGAATACCAATGAGCCCACGCCAGCACTGCCCCAAGTATCGCTAAAAATTGTTCCGGTCCTGCATACCGCGCTCATTCGACCCGGCGAGACGCCGATGGAAGCATTCCGCCGACGGAAAATGGAAAGGGCTGGCGCAACCCAAACCGCGCAAGGCACGCAGCAGGCAAAGGGGATAGTGGCAGGTGTTTCCATGCCGCCAACCTGATCCGAGTGCAGGTCGGTAGGGAGTCTGAGGAGCGCACACTTGCAGGCACCAGTGTGCGCTAGTTGCGGTCGGATAGATCGAAGCTGCCAGGGTCAACCAAGGATGGAACCGGCACGGACCATGGATCGGTTTCGGCGAGGCGCTCTGCCAACTGGGCGTGCAATTCAAAGCGGACGACTTCGCTGGTGAGATAGCCGGGAGCGCAGGCGTTGAACCACTGGGTCAATTGCTTTGCTTTCTTCGCCGTCCGAAGTGGGAGCATGGTATAGTGGCCTTTTTGATACCAGCCCAAGCGATCATTATTTTCGTTGCGCCAATCTTCGATGGTCGCCTCCAAGGTATGCTTTTTGGCTTTGCGCCGCAGATGAGGAAGTTCATCGAGGAGGAACCCTTCGGCGGGATGGCCATGCCTCAGCGTCTTTTGTAACCGTCCAAGAAATGACCCCCACCAAGGCGGATGCATGCGTTGCATCCGGGCGGCAGCAGTGTGTGGCGCGGCATCAGCGAAAAACGTGTCGGGGATGCTTTGAGTAGGCCGGGTTGCCCAGTAACCGTGGACCGCAGCCTGTTGGGCTTTATCAACGGGTGGCCGGAAGTTGGATTGGGCCGCGCTAAACGCTGCTTGATATCGCTCCATCTCGTCACGGTGTGGATTGAGATCGCGCGGAACGGAGTGATGGAGTCTGATGAAGCGCTTTTGGACAGCTTCCATGGCCGTGCGCAATTCAAGATAGGCGGGGCCGCCAGCCTGTTCGTAAGTGGGCTCTATTACAGACGCACAGATCAAATCGACCTGCACGGCTTGGCGGTGAAGTCGTTTCTGGCTGATAGCGGCACCCACTTCGGAGACAAAGGGTGCAGCCAACTCCGGGTGCTTCGCAAAGCAAGTGGGCGGGCGTCTCGTTTGGAGGTAAGCGCGGCGCACGGCCCAATCAATGAGGACTTGGGTCCAGGAACGGAATCCTTTGGGCAGCGTGGGTTGCAAGGACAGGCATTATAACATGGCGGGCAATTCGCTCGGGCCTCGGGGTCGCGAGGTTCGGTTTAGGCATCATTTGAAAGGCTGGGGAAGGGACGATTTGTGTCTGCGTTCGAGCACCATTTGGAGTCGGCGGACCTCCGCGCATCGGTCTCCGATGCGCTGCCACACCGCGTCCGGCCTTGGGGGCCGGCGCGGCTAGCTGGGGGCTTATGCCGCCCCCAGCCCCCGTCATTGCACCACTGGTTAATTCTTCGCAGGCGAAGGCTTGGAACGGATCGCTTCCAGCAGCAAGGTCCCCGAGGTCGCTTCCTTGCGAAGAATTTGATGCACACCATATTCGATGTATTTTGCTTCAGCCTTACTATTAAGACCCTCACTAAGGACGATGATCCGTCCAAGAAACTGCGCCCGGCCGGCAAGTTCTACCAATTGCAACCCGGTCATCTTGGGCATCTGATGATCGGTGATCAGCACGTCGAAGGCGCTTACATCTTGAGCTAGTGTCATCCAAGCTTCCAAACCATCACTGGCATGGGTGGCAGTATGGCCCGCGTGTGTGAGACAGTGCACTAGGGCTCCGGCCATCAATTTCTCATCTTCAGCGCAAAGAATCCGCAACGGTTTCATGCCTCTGTTTTGTCCTGATGACGGGACAAGTAAACAACCTTAATTGTGCCATTATTAGCACAATTCTAATGGGTAAAAATTTGTCGGGACCGGCGATCAAAAAGTATCGGGATAAGCGGGGCCTGTCACAGGAACAGCTCGCTGCCGCGGCGCAACGCGCCGGCTGGGATATTGGCCGGGACGTGATCGCCAAGGTCGAAACCGGCGCCCGTTACGTGGCTGATATTGAATTAGTAAAATTCGCCAAGTTACTGCACGTCTCCGCCAAGGATCTATTGCCGAAGGGTTCGTAATGGCCTGTGGGCCGGCGTATTGACCGCCATCTTCCGCTGCCCGGAGTGAGCCCGCGAACACAACCCTTGGTTGATGTGCGCTCTGTCGGCTGTATTTTCTCGGGGCGGGCGGCATCATTAGGCGTGATGATCGCCTTCGGTGCAGCAACCCTGAGACCAATAAAAAATTCGCGTGAATGCGCGGGTCGGCTAGTTTGGCCGCGCGCCGAAGCTCGCCGCGACAGGGGCCGCGGATGCCATGTAGCCTAGCCTGCCTGAATGCCATGCCCGCGCCCGACCTTGATACCACGCGCTTTGACCGTTTGAGCGACGAGGAAGTGCTCGACCGAATCGGCAGCCTGCTAGCGCTCGCTGTGGGCCGGCTGGTAGAACAGGATCGACTCCGCGCATTGCCCGCCGCCCCGGCGGATGCGCTGTTCGACGCCACCAGTCTCGTGACCGACCCGATGGAGCAACGCATCCTGCGCTGGCTCGCAGGCGCGAACCCCGCCAGCGCCCGCGAAATCGCCGCCGCGCTGGGCCTGGCTGGCGGGGTCATCAGCCCCCGGGTCGCGCGGCTGTGCGCCGCCGGGCTCTGCCGGGTGGTAAACGACGGCCGGCCCACACGCTACGCGCTGCGGACGGAATTTTCCGCCAACTAGGCGGCGGTGTTTTCCAGCTCCGCGAAGCGGAGCAGTTGTTCCGACGGAAGCAGCTCGGCCAGTGCCTTCATGCGATTGAGGCTGAACCGGCGCAGTTCGGCGGGCGTCGTCACGTTGAGCAACCGTTCCTGAATCGCCGGCGCGAGTTCCATGAGCTTCAGGTAGTGCGTGACCGCACCGGGCGTGAGCCCTTCGGCCTTGGCGAGGTCAATGCGCCGGAGCTTGGGCTCCGCCGCCAGCCTGCGCTGCCAGGCGCGAGCGCGGTGGAGTGGGTGTTGCACGGGCGCAACCACGGAGCGCGGACGCACGCTACGCTGGTTGCCGAGCAGTTCGCGGGCAAAGGGGGACACCAAGGCGGCCCCGCCGAGTTGCCGCACTGCTACCTCGGCTTGCAGGAGCAGGGGCCGCGCGGCCCTTGCGGCACTGAGCCGCTCCCGGCCGGCCGCATCGACGACGAGCCGTTCCTCCATGCCTTCGATCAGGCGCTCGACCCGCAGTTTGAAACGCAATTCTAGGTGCCGCACGCGGGCATCGGGCGCGGGTTTTACCGCCGGTCGCACCTCGACCCGTTCCAAAAAAAGCAGGAGCAAGTCGCGTTGCTGATCCGGTGCCAGTGTGGGCACCAGTTCACTAAAGCGGGCCAGCGAACGGCCGATGCGCTCCGGATCCAAGGAACGGGCATTGCAGGCCGCCAAGTCCTGCCGCGCTTGTTCGCGCTGCACGAGCAGCTCCGACTTGCGGGCGTGGAGCGCGGCGGCCTCGGCGCGCAATTCGTCGCTGAGGAAATCGAGGCCTCCACGCGTGATGGCCTGCACGCAATGGCGGAGCTGCTGGCTTACGTCCGCGAGCCCGCGCTCGAACTCCGCCAGCTTTTCTCGCAGGGGGCCGCGATCCGCCTCGCTCCGGCGTTGCGCATGGTCGTGCGTGGCGTGCAGGATGTCGGGGTGTTGGGCGCATTCGGTGAGGAATCCGAACACCGCCGCCTCCAGCGCGGCGGCGGACACATGCCGCACCGGACAGCGCGCGTCCGCACGCTCCTTGTGCGCGTGCCCGCAGGTGTAGTAACGGTAGAGCTGGCCCTTGGCATCGCGTTTGCCGCTCGCATTTGGAATCATGGCCCGGCCACAGGCGCCACAGTGGACAACCCCTTTGAGCACATGAAAGTGTTTGTCCCGGGCTCGCAGCCTGCAGCGGGCCGGCTGCCGGGTTTGGGCAATCGCCGCATTCGCGCGCTCCCACAATTCCTGGCCCACGATGGCCTCGTGCTGGCCGGCGTATTCTTTGCCGTGCATCCGCACGCGGCCCGCGTAGAGCGGCCGCATGATTAGTCGCCGCAGAATGTCCGTGCGGAAGCGTTTTTGGCCGATGGCCTGCTGCATGCCATTGCGGCGCTGGTGCGTGCGGGCGCGCGTGCGAAACCCCTCATCATTGATCTGGTTGGCAATGTCCGTCAACGACACGAGTTGTGCGGCCTGCTCGTAGATGCGCTGGAGCACGGCGGCCTCCTCCGGGAGCGGCTTGAGGCCCTGCAATTGCGCATCGTAGGTGTAGCCATAGGGGACGTTGCCGCCCGTCCACATCCCACGCTTGGCCTGTTCGACCAGCTTCAACTGGATTTTCTCGGAGGTGTTGTCGCGCTCGTATTCGTTCACGCTCATCACGATGTTGTTCTTGAGCCGACCCGAGGGCGTCTCATCCGAAATATCCTCCGTCGCACTGACCAGCCGGCAGCCGTGCGTCCGCAGAAACGCGCGGAAGGGCACCCATTCGTGCGTGCTGCGCAGCACGCGTTCAAGTTTGAAGATGAGCACCACCTTGACCCGGCCCGCTTCAATCTGGCGCAATAATTCCTGCATGCCGGGTCGGTTCATGTTCGCCCCGGAATAGGCTGCGTCCGTCAGCGTGCTGCACTCATGCCAATTTTCCTTGGCGGCGTGCTTGAGCAGATAGTCACGGCACATGACGACCTGGCTTTCACAGGAATCGAAGCGTCCGCCGACTTGGTTGGCGGTGGAGACGCGCGAGTAAATGGCGACCGGCAGGGTGCCAGCGGAAACGGGAGCGGATAGTGTTGTAGACATGGGTTGCTCTTCAATTTTTTCCGTCGGAAAATCGGTGGTCTGATCCGATTTGATGGCGACGTTTGTTTAGGTGGAAGTGTCGCAGGCCACGTGAAAAAATCAACGGACGGATTTTAATGGTAGCGCACTCGGGCTGCGCGCCCGTGCGATTTTTGTCCTTGTTTTTTCAGAAAATCCGAACCTCTCGCGTTTGTCAGGAAATGAGCATTTCTCCATGCTCATTTGTTGTCAGCGACTTATGCCAATTTGAATGATTGGCGACCGGGTTCGCAATTATATGAAAATGGCGGAGAGGGAGGGATTCGAACCCCCGGGACCTTGCGGCCCAGCGGTTTTCAAGACCGCCGCGATAGACCACTCTGCCACCTCTCCGAGCGCGCACAAAACCTCAGCGAAACACCGCGCTTGTCGAGCTTTCTTGCGTCTGTCAGACTGTCGAATCATGCGCGGTGTGCGTCCAACCCATGCAGTGGCGGAAATCCAAGGGCTTTATGGTCCGTTCACGTTTTCCGAGAAATTGCTGCAGCAGATCTGGGCCCGCGGTGATTTCAATCGCGAGCACTTGGTCACGACCGATGGCCGCCGGTTGAAAATCGTGCAACCCGGGCGTTGGAATTTGCTGGGCGGTCCCGACTTCAAGGCGGCGCGGCTGCGCTTTGACAACGGACCGGAAATCACGGGCGAGGTGGAATTGCATCTGCACGCGGGCGATTGGGTCGCGCACCGGCACGCGCAGGATCGTGCTTACGACGGGGTGAAATTGCATGTCGTGCTTTTCGCGCCGGAGGCGGGCCGGCCCACGACTGGCGCACAGGGGGAGGAGATTCCGGTGCTGGTATTGCTGCCGGTGCTGCATCATGACCTCGAGGAGTATGCGGCAGAGGCGGCGATCGAAAGTCTGGCGGGACGACCGTTGACGCAGGCGGTGGAGGCACTACGACACTTTTCGCGCGAAACCTTGCTGGCGGAATTACGCGTGCAGGCGGCACAGCGCTGGCGGCAGAAAGTGCACTTTGCGCGGACCCGCATCACGAAGCTGGGCTGGACGGCGGCCTGTCAGCACACGGCGCTGGAGATTCTCGGTTATCGTTTCAATCGCGTGCCGATGTTGCAGGTGGCGGGGCGGCATGAACTGGCGGAGTGGGCGGGCGGGAAAGTTGCACCGGCGCAGGCATTCGCGGAGGAGTCGGGCCGGTGGAGTTTGCAGGGAGTGCGCCCGGCGAATCATCCGCGGGTGCGGCTGCAACAGTATGCCGCTTGGGCGGGCGCGGTGCCGGACTGGCCGCAACGGTTGGTGGAAATCGCGCCGGAGTTGCCCTTGGTTTCGACCGCGGCGGAGACTGGTCGCGTGCGGCGCGAATACAAATTGACGGCTTGGCGGAAAACTTTGGCGCAGCGGATTGGCGGCGACCGGATCGGCGGCACGCGTTTGGACAATCTGATTTGCGATGGCTGGCTGCCGCTGTTGGCGGCGCAGGGGCGGCAGGATTTGGCCGGTTTATGGTATCATTGGTTTCCGGGGGATCTGCCGCCGTATTTGACCAAGGCCTTGCGCGAGTTGGGGGTGTTTGATGGCCGCGCAAATCCGGCTTGTCATGGCACCGCGCAAGGACTGCTGGGGCGTGGCCTTGCGCAAGAAATGCACCAGAAGTGAGAGGGTGCGCCGGCGAGAGGGCTGCGGGGCTTGACAAGCTTTGCACGCAACGAATAAGTTCACCGACTCAATAACACTCACTTTTAGAAAGGTGGGCCCTGCGGCCCGCTTTTTTTTTCCCATTTAACAAGCACTATGAGCAGCGAAATCTTATCCGTTTTGGAATACATGGAGAAGGAAAAGGGCATTGGTCGCGCCGACATGATCGCGACGATTTCCAATGCACTCAAAACTGCTGCCCAAAAGGGAGTTAACTCCGGTCAAGAGCTCAAGATCGACATCAATCCCAAGAATGGACAACTGCATGCTTGGGCGCTCATGAAAGTGGTCGATTCCGTCAGCAACCCGCGGGCGGAAATCCACATCGAGAAGGCCCAGGCCCTCAAGCCAGGCGTCCTGTTGGGTGAGATGCTGGAAAAGGAAATCGATCCGTCCACGCTCGGACGCATCGCCGCGCAGACGGCGCGGCAGGCCGTGATGCAGCGGCTGCGCCAGTTTGAAAAGGATCGCATTTACGACGATTTCAAGGATCAGGTCGGCAACATTGTCAGCGGGACCGTCCGGCGCCGCGAGCGCAACGATCTCTACATCGATCTCGGCAAAGCCGAGGCGGTGATGCCCGGCAAAGAGCAGGTGCCCGCCGAGGAGTATCAGCCCGGAGAGCGCATCCGCTGCCTGCTCATGTCCATCGATTCCTCGCCGCGCGGCCCGGAAATCATTCTCAGTCGCGCCAGCCCCAAATTTGTCCGCCGCCTGTTCGAACTCGAAGTCACTGAGATTGCCGACGGCACGGTCAAGATCGAGGCGTTTGCCCGCGAGCCCGGCTATCGCACCAAGATCGCGGTCACGAGCACCGATCCCAAGGTGGATCCGGTGGGCGCCTGTGTCGGTGCCCGCGGTGCGCGGGTGAAGACCATCGTGCGCGAACTCGCCGGTGAAAAAATCGACATCATCCGCTATTTTGCCGATCCGAAGGAAATGATCATCGAGGCGCTCAAGCCCGCCGTGCCGCGGGAGATCATCATCAATGAGCGGGATCATCGCATTTTGCTGAAGGTGGCGACGGACGATCTTGCGGTCGCCATCGGCCGCAAGGGCCAGAATGCGCGCCTCACCTCGCGTCTCATCGGCTGGCGGCTGGACATCGAGGAGTTCAAGGCGCTGGGCGATAATCCGCGCCAGACCGCGATCGACCTGCTCGTCAAATCCTTCTCCATGGAGGAGGCCATGGCGGCCCGCCTCGTGGACATGGGTATCAATTCCCCCGCCGCCTTCGAAGGCGTCGAGGCCGACGACCTCGTGGACGCCGGCTTCACGGCCGAAGAATCGCAGGCGATCATCGCCCGCGTCAACCCGGCCCAATCTTAATCCAACGCATCACGCTGCATGAGTATTCGCATTCACAAACTGGCCGAGGAACTCGGACTGGAAAACAAGGAGATGATCGCGCTGCTGAAGCAGCGTAACATCATCGCCCAGGATGTGAAATCGGTCTCAAGCACGGTGGACAACATCAACGCGGATGCATTGCGCGAAGAATTTGCCGCGAAGAAGCCGGCGGCGCCGGTCGAGCAGACGCAAGCGGCGGTGTCCACGGATGCAGCCGAAACTCCCGGGACGGTGTCCAGAGTTTCCCTGCCGGCCGGAGCCTTTGTAAAGTCGAAGCAGGACATTGAACGTGAAAAAGAAGTGGCGGCTGCAGCCAAGGCCGCGGCGTTGAAGCCGGCGGCGGCACCCGCCCCGGTGGTCGTGCCACCTCGCTCCGTTTCTGCGCCTGCGCCGGTCAAGGCACCGCAACCGCCTCCGCCCCGGCCGACGGTCACCGCTCCGGCGACGCCGTCTGCACCGCGTCCAGTCTCGGCTCCCGCCCCTTTGCCGCCGATGCCCGCCAAGTCGCCGGTGCCGGTCGTGCCACCCATGGCCAAAGCGCCCGCGCCGGTGGCGGCGGTGCCGCCACCACCGATGTTGCGGATGACTCCTGCCATCCCGCGGCCTCCGGCCTCACCGGGGGCAGCCCCGGCTCCGGTCGTTATGCCGGGTGCGGCCCCGACTGAGGCGCCGGTTGCGAGCGGTGACATCAAGATTATCCCGATCAAACCGCCGATCATCGTGCGCGATTTCGCGACGGCGCTCGGGCTAAAGCCCTTTAAGTTGATTTCCGAGCTGAATCAGGCGGGCGGTTTTGCCTCCATGAATTCGACCATTGATGAGGCCATGGCCATCAAGGTGGCGGAAAAACACGGCTTCATCCTGGAAATCAAGCACCGCGGCGAGGCCCAGAAGCCGGTGCTGCCCGATGCGGGCCAGGAGGAAATTGCCGCCCAGGAAGAGGAGGCAAAGAACCTCGTTCCGCGTCCTCCGGTGGTCTGCATCCTCGGTCACGTTGACCACGGCAAGACCTCCCTGCTGGATGCCATTCGCAAGGCCAATGTCGTCGCCGGCGAGGCGGGCGGCATCACCCAGCACATCGGCGCTTACCAGATCGATTTCAACGGGCGCAAACTCACCTTTCTCGACACCCCCGGTCACGCAGCCTTTACGAAAATGCGGGCGCGCGGGGCCGACGTTACCGACATTGCCGTGCTCGTGGTGGCGGCGGACGACGGCTTCATGCCGCAGACCGACGAGGCGCTGAAACATGCCCAAAACGCGGGCGTCGCCCTGATCGTGGCCATCAACAAGATGGACGTGAAGGGCGCCAACCTCGACCAAGTCAAGGCGCAGATGCAGCAGCGCAACATCGCCCCCGAGGACTGGGGCGGGGAGACCATCACGGTGCCGGTGGCGGCCATCAAAGGCCAGGGCATCGACAGTCTGCTGGAGATGATTCTCCTCCAAACCGACGTGCTGGAGCTGAAGGCCAACCCGAAGGCGGAAGCCAGCGGCATCATCATCGAATCCGAAATCGACTTTGGCCGCGGCCCGCTCGCGACCGTGATTGTGCAGCGCGGCACGCTCCGCGTCGGCGATGCCATCGTGAGTGGCACGCAGTTCGCCAAAGTGCGCGCGATGTTTGATGATCAGGGTGCCAATGTGAAGGAGGCGCCGCCCGGCACGCCGGTGCGCGTCATCGGCTGGTCCGGCACCCCGGATAGCGGAGCGACTTTCAAGGCCGTCAAAAACTCCCGCGAGGCGGAAAAAATCGCGGAAGAAGAGCAATACCGCCTCAAGAAGGTGGTCTCGACCGCCGCCGCCGTGCCGAAGGAAGTTTCCGTCGAGCAGCTTTTTGCCAACATCGCCGCGACACAGGCGAAAGTGCTCAAGGTTATCGTCAAGACCGATGTCTTCGGTTCCGCCGAGGCCCTGCGCAATGTGTTGGGGGAAATCAAGAGCGCCAAGGTTTCACTGGAAATCGTCTCCACTGAGGTGGGCCTGATCACCAAGAACGATGTGCTCATGGCCGGCGCGGCCGGCTCCATTATCCTCGGTTTCCACACCAAGCTGGAAAACGGCGTCACGCCGCTCGCCAAGCACCACAATGTGCGCATCGAGACCTTCGACATCATCTATGAGCTTGGCGACAAGGTGCGCGAGATGATGGCCGACCTGCTCGATCCCGATCTCAAGGAAACCAAGCTCGGCGGCGCCGAGGTCCGTGCGGTGTTTCCGCAGGGCAAGGGCTTTGTGGCCGGCTGCCTCGTCACCGAGGGCAAAATCACCCGCAACGCCTCCGCGCGTTTGCGCCGGAAAAAAGAAACCGTGCATGAGGGCAAGGTGCAGACGCTCAAGCGCTTCAAGGACGACGCGAACGAAGTGCGCGCCGGTCTCGAATGCGGTATCAAGCTCGACGACTTCAACGGCTACGAAGTGGGCGATGTCATCGAGGTTTACGAGGTGCAAAAGGTCCGCGCGTCCCTGTAATTTTGCCGCCCGGCTTTCAACCCACCTCCGCCCAAGGCGGCAAATGAGCGAAAAGCGGGCGGTCCAACCAACAATCCCATGAGTAACCGCACGCTGAGGGTAAACGAGCTGCTCCAGCGCGAGATCAGCGACATCCTGCGCAAACGCTACCAGAGCGATGCGGTGACGATCACGATCACCGAGGTGCGGGTGGCACCGGATTTGCGGGATGCGCGCGTCTTTGTCTCCGTAGTGGGTGAAGCGGAAACGACGGAGCAGAAAATGCGCTGGCTGCGCAGCCGCGCGCCGGAAATTCGCGCAGAGATCAGCCGGCGCATCGTGCTGAAATACCTGCCCAAGTTTCAATACGTCCTGGACAAGAGCGTGGTCAGCAGCACGCGGCTGCTGGGCCTGCTCGACGAGTTGAAGACGGAGGAGGATCCGGAAGCGGAAGCCTCCGACACGGAGCCGAAGGATGAGTAAATTTTACCCCGAACTTTCGGCGCGGTTCGCGCAGTTGCTGCCCCGGCTAGCAGGGCGCAAACTGGCTGTCATCGGCCACGCCCGGCCGGATGGCGATTGCATCGGTTCGCAGGTCGCGTTGACGCGGGCACTCACGGCGCACGGACTGGATGCCACCTGCGTAAACCCCGACCCGGTGCCGCGCCGGCTGCAATTTCTCACGGGCGGCATGACTTTCTTGCGGACTGACGCGGTGCTGCCGCAAGCGGGCGCGTGGACGGCGATTTTTGTCGATTGCGCCGATGGCGCGCGGGCCGGTGACCGGTTGAAGGCGACTTTTCCGGCGCCCCTCGCGATGGTGGACCACCATCTCTCCAACCACGGGTTTGCGGAGATCAACCTGTTGGATACCGGCTCGGCGGCGACCTGCGAAATCCTCGCCGGCATGCTGCTGGACAATGGCCTCGTGATTGATGCGCAGACCGCGCAGGCACTTTACACCGGCATCCTGACCGACACCGGCCAGTTTCGCTTCACTTCGACGAGCCGCCGCACGTTTCTCCTGGCGGCGGAGTTGCTGGAACGGGGCGCCAAGCCGAGTGAAGCGGGTTACGAACTCTACGAGCGCGAAACACCGGGGAAGATGATGCTCCTTCAGCGTTTTCTGGCCTCGCTGCGCATGGAATGCGGCGGCCGGCTCTGCATTGGCACCTTGTCCAGCAACGTCTTTGCCGAAACCGGCAGCACGGCGGAGGACACCGAAGGGTTGGTGGATTATGCACGCTGCATCGAAGGCGTGGATGTCGGCGTCCTGATTGAGGAGCGGGCCGACGGCACCGTGAAGGCGAGTCTGCGGGCGAAGGAACCGGTATACCGCATGGACCTGATCGCCGGAAAATTCAATGGCGGCGGCCATGCGTGTGCCGCGGGCCTCAACCTGAAGCAGGATGTGGAAAACTTTTCCGCCCGGCTGATTGCGGCGATCGCGCAGCAATTTGCCGCAGTGGATGCACCCGCGCGAAAAAAATCATGATTGGCCAAATGAAGGAGCTGGAGGGCGTGTTGTTAGTGGACAAGCCCACCGACCACACCTCGCATGACGTGGTGGCGCGCCTGCGGCGCAAACTGAAGATGAAGCGCATCGGCCATGCCGGCACGCTTGACCCGATGGCCACCGGCCTGCTCATCATGCTCATCGGGAAGGCGACGCGTATTTCCCAATACCTCATCAGCCTCGACAAGGAATATGAGGGCACGATCGAACTGGGCAAAGTCACCAATTCGCAGGATGCGCAAGGTGAGGTGATGGAAACCCGGCCGGTGCCGG
>JAGNQV010000139.1 GCA_017988885.1 Opitutaceae bacterium
CATACGCGATCGCGAGATAGATGCCGGGGAGAATCAGGAGCACGCAGCCCAAGCCGGTCAGGACCGTGCTGACGAGCGTGGCCAGCATGAGCGGCACGAAGGCGAGGCTGAAGCCGCTGAAGACATCGCCGAACTCCGCCGGCTGCCCGCGGATGGTTTTCAGGTAATAGAGATACAGGCCGCCGTAAAACACGCCGGTGAGCAGCAGGCTGGACAGCAGGCCGAGAAAAGGAATCGAGCCGGCGATGCCCGCGACCACCACGAGCACAAAAGTGGCGCCGACCAACGGCCAGAAATTGGCTTTCAACAGATTCCAGCTGCGCTCCAGGCAATTGCCGATGTTGAGCGTGCCGGCGCGCGCGATGAGGTCGGCGGCGTAGACTTTGGGGTCCACGGGGATGGTGCCGGCCGCCGCCGGGGCGGGAGCGGCTACGGCGGTCACGGGCGGAACCGCGGTGCCTAAGGCATTGAACTCAGGATAGTCGCCGAGGCGCCGCCATTGTTCATCGCCGGCCTTCTTGGCCTGCGTGTCGAGGTTGGCTCTTCCACTTGTGATCCAGCTCTGCAGCTGCTCCAGCGTCACAGGGCCGTATTCTTTACCGTCTCCGCCAATGATGGTGAACATGCGTGCCACCAAAACGCGCCCGCCCTCGGGCGTCAACCCCTGAGGGCGGGTGCGACCGAGGCGTGACCGTGATTCAATCTTCCGGGTTGCAGCGGCTGCGGGCGCGCTGGGCTTGCGTGATTTTTTTCCACGAGGCCCGGCTGGCGCGGGCGAGGGAAGCGTCGGTGCGGCGCGCGGCGTAGGCCTGTTCGCGCTGCAGTTTTTGATAACTTTGCCAACGGTCCTCGGCCAACGTGCCCGCGGCGAACGCGGCCTGCACGGCGCAACCGGGTTCGGTGGCATGCCGGCAGTCTTGGAAGCGGCAGCGACCGGCCAGGGTGGCGATGTCGGTAAACGTGTCGTCCACCGCGGTGGCGTCTGCATCCCAGAATTGCAGTTCACGCATGCCAGGGGTGTCGATGACGAGTGCGCCGGAGGGAGCGATGAAAAGCTCGCGACGCGTGGTGGTGTGGCGGCCTTTGTGCACGGCGGCACTGATGGGGCCGGTGGATTGTTGCGCGGTGGCGAGCAGGCGGTTGATGAGGGTGGACTTGCCGACGCCGGACGAGCCGAGCAATGCGATGGTCTGGCCCGCGGCGAGCCAGGGGTCGAGCGCGGCCAAGCCTTCGCCCCGCGCGGCGCTCAAGGCGATGACCGGCGCACCGGAAGCGATGGCCGTCACCTCGGCTTGCGCCGTGGCCGGGTCGGCATGCAGGTCGGCTTTGTTGAGCACGACGACGGGCTGGGCGCCGCTGGTCCAAGCGAGAGCGAGGTAGCGTTCGATGCGGCGCAGGTTGTAGTTGTGATCGAGCGCGGTGAGCAGGAACACCGTATCAATGTTGGCGGCGACCACCTGTTCCTCGGCGAGCGGGCCGGCGGCCCGGCGGGAGAACTGGGTGCGGCGCGGCAACACGGCATGGATGTCAGCCCGCGTTTCGCCGGGCCGCGGGCGCACGACGACCCAATCGCCGACGGCAGGCAACGCGGCGCGGACAGTGGTGGCGTGGAGCAGGCGACCCGTGCAGGTCGCAGGAATGAGTTCAGCGCCCAGGTAAATCTCGCAGGCGTGCCTGTGCTCGCGTGCGACCCGGGCGGGGAGGAAACCATCGTTAAGATAGGGCTGGAAATGCCGGGTGCAGCCGGCGTCCCAACCGAGGGAGGACAAAGTCATGGGAAAAATGAAAACCGAAACGAAAACGAGGAATGAGTCGGACAGGCAGCGCCGGCGCCGGTTGGCGTCGCGCGAAAACAAAAAGGCCGCCCTCGCGGGGCGGCCTCAGCAAAACCGGCGGCGCAAACTCAGGCGCGCGCGGGGCAGGCAACCACCACGGACAGGCGGGAGGGCATGGAAACAATGGTCTTCATGAGGTGTGCGTGGTTAAGGGTTGCGGTGGGCTTCGTCTCCGAAGCAGTTCACTGGCGAGCAAGCCCGCGCCGGGGGTGGAAGTCAATCGTTTCACCCGCCGGGGGCTCTACGCACGATTACGTATGCGCGCGGTTGCATCTGGCTTGCGTGAGGCGGCGTGAAAATACATGAGGGTATTCTTTCATCCCAACCTCCGTAGAACTCCTCATGAAAATATCCCGCCTGTTTGCTTTGATTGTGCTCGTCAGCGTTGCAACTTCCGCGGCCTTCGCCACCAACATGGCCGATGTGGTCAAGGCCCAGGTTATCTTGGGTAAGATTTTGGAATACACCTCGAAATACCAACTGGCCAATGCCGTCGTGACCGCGCCGACGCCGATTGCCAGCAATGCCGGCAAATACGTGCTGCCCTACGGGGCGGATGGCCAGATGACCGCATGGGCGACCAAGACCCTCAACGCGAAGCTGGGTAGCCTGGCGGGCGAAAAAGCCGGTGAGCAGGCGGGCAAGGCGCTCGCTTCCAAGGTGCCTTTCGGCGGCTTTGCTTCCGGTCTCATGAAGAACAAGGGCAAGGAAATGGGCGCGATGGCGGCCATCGGCGGGGCTGATTTCATTAAAAAATCCTCCTCGGTGTCCTTCAATAATCTCGAGGACTATGCCGTGTATCTGCATGTGAAATATTCGACCAATGGCGACTATACGCAGGCGCTGGCCGCGGCGATGGCGATCTATCCGTCGCTGGAAACCGGCTACGACAACGCGGTCAAGTCGGCTTATCAGCGGGCGGCCAAAGCCACCCGCTAAGGCGGAATCAGCCGCTGGGCCTGCCTTCCTTAATGACTTAGACTTGCGTCCCGACAGATTGCTTTGTTTGCCTAGCGCCCGACATTCGTCAGGCTCAATTTTGTCACCCCGTTCAGTGTTTTCTTTTTCTTCCACGGTTATGTCTACAAAACTTAAGCTAGTGTTTTCCTTGCTCGTGCTCGCCCTGGGCGCCAGCGCTCTCCGGGCCACCGACCCCGCCAAGCCCGAAGGCTACACGGTGGCGATTTTTGTCGCCAACCGCGCCGGCACGGCCGGCAACGACCAGCTCGGTGCGCTGGAGGACTACATCACCGGCCGCGTGACGGATCTCAACGTGCACGTCATCAGCGGCGAGACGGCACTCGACGCCGTTGGCAGCATGGAGCCCGGCGCCAAGCAGACTGCGCTGGACGCCCAGCTCGCCCAAAGCACCTCCGCGGTGCGCCTCGCCCAGACCTTGGGTGCGACCCACCTGCTGCAGGTCAGCATCGCGGGTTTCGATTCCAACCAGCGCAAGGTCGCCGCTTATGGCGTGAAGGCGACCAACGAAGAACGCACGGTCCGCGTCACCTACAAGATTCTCGACGGCATCACCGGGGCCAGCCTCGCGGCCGATACGGTCCGCGTCACCAAGGTGATCCAGCAGACCGACAATTCGAGTGAGTCGCTTTCCAACGCCCTGAATCCCCTGCTTGACGATGCGGCGCAAAAAGTGGCGGCGAGTCTCAAACGGCAGATCGAGCGCGGTCGTTTGGTCAGCACCTCGGCGGCGCAGAGCCTGGTCACCGTGACGCTCACGACCGAGCTGGCGGACCTTTACATCCCCGATGTCCGCATCGGGGCGGAAAACACCGTTTCCATCTCCGAGAGCAAATTCAAGGTCTCCGCGCTGGCGGCCACCGTCGAGATCGACGGCATCGCCGTGGGCACCGCCCCGGGCACCATCGAGACGCACGCCGGGCTGCACAAGCTCCGGGTCGTCCGCGAAGGCTTCAAGCCTTGGGAGCGCACGGTCAATTTCAGCAACGGCCAGAAGCTCAACGTCGCCCTGCAAATGAGCGACGAAGGTTACGCCCGTTGGAAGGACGCCACGGCCTTCATCAATGACCTCAAGAACGGCGCCAAGCTCACCGATGGCGAGGTCAAGCGCCTCGAAGGTGAGGCGAAGATGCTCGAACAGAGCGGCTATAAGGTGGACACGAAGGATGCGCCGCAGATCACCAACAAATCGATATTCTAAAGTGCGGCGCCCCACCAACCTCTCACCCATTCCTACCATGAAATTCGGACGCATTTTCCTCCCGCTTCTCACCGCCGCCGCCTTGTGCTTGGCCCCGGCCAGCCACGCCCAGGAGGGCGGGGGCAAGAAGAAGCTCGCCATCACCAAGATCGCCAGCACCGACTCCCTCACCAAGCGCATGGCGAAGCAGGGCGTCGGCCTCTCGCTCGACAGCGTGCTCGAAGCCCTCGACTCGCAGGTCTATGACCGCGTGCTTAACACCCGCCGCTTCGAGATCCTTGAGCGTTCGGATGCCGATGCGCTCGCGACGGAAAGCGCCGCCGCCGGCGAAGCGTTCAACTTCAACAAGGCGGACTACATTCTCACCATCCGCGTGGATTCGTTCAACGACCGCATGGAAGAGCGCCGCCTCGCCGCGCTGGGCAAGACCGTGCGGGCGCGCGTCATCGAGCTTTCCGCCGTGGGCAAGATCACCGAGGTGGCCACGCAGCGCGCCATCGCCAGCACCAACTTCAAAGTCACCAAGCGCGACTCCGAGAATCGCTCCGAAAACACCACGCAGCGCGTCGGTGAGGGTTCGGACGACCTGCTCATTCAGGCCGTGGCCGAGATGGCGCAGAAAATCGCCGTGCGCGCCGCCGACGTGGTTTCCCCCGCCCGCATCATTGGCAAGCGCGACAAGGTTGTGACGATCAATCGCAATGACCAATCCGGCATCAAGGTTGGTCAGACTTGGGAAGTTTTCGTTTTGGGCGACGAGATGGTCGATCCCGACACCGGCGACAAGAGCCGGGAGGAAATCCTGATGGGTAAGGTGAAGGTCACCCGCGTCACGCCGCAGAACTCGCAGGCCGAGGTCCTGGAGGACACCGGGATCGAGCGCGGCGCCGTCGTGCGCCTCAGTGAAGACGTCGAAGACGCCGAGGAATAAGACTCGCGACAGATCGTCTCCCCGCCCTCTCGGGCATTTTGAATTCCAGCATGAACAACACTATATCGCGTCAGTCAGTCCGGGCAATGGGGGCGCTTGCGCTCCTGCTCGTCTTCGCCGGTTGCCAAACCTACGAATCGCAGACCCAGCAGTTCACCCAGTCCACCAAGAGTGGCAGTTTGGTGACCGCCGTGACCGAAATCGACAAGCAGGTGGTGGCCAACACCGGACATAAGGATGAGCTGATATTCCGGTTGGAGCAGGGCGCGACGCTCCGCACGGCCGCCTTGGCGAATCCGGCCGAAGTGCCCGACATCCGGCCGCCGTTGGTCGCCCCGAAAAAAGGCGAACCCGCGCCGGAGCCGTTGCCCGAGCCGACGCTGGCGGAGGTGCATGCCCATTATTACACGCGCTCGGTCGAGGCCTTCGATCAAGCTGAGGAAAAAGTGAATACGTGGGAAGAGCAGGCCAAGGTGAAGGTCGGGTCCGAGGCTGCTGCGCTTGTCAGCAATCAGGCCAGCCTGCCTTACCGCGGTCGGGCTTACGACAAGGTGATGATGAACACCTACAAGGCGCTCGACTACCTCGCGCTCGGCGAAAAGGACAAAGCCCGCGTCGAGCTGAACCGCTCGCTCCAGCGTCAGCGGGACGCCGTGGAGGCCAACCAGAAGCGCATCGCCGCCGCCCAGGGCGACGCCGAGAAGGCGCGCAATGGCGAATTGAAGGATGAGAAGGGCAAGTCGGCCGCCTATGATGCCGACAAGGCGATGGACGATGCCAAGACCGGTCCCGCCCTGCAGGCCGCCCTCAATGAATCCATCGCGCCGATGAAACCCTACGGCGATTACGTCAATCCGTTCTCCGTCTTCCTCGACGGCCTGTTCTTCACCGTGCTTGGCGAAGGCGGCTCTGATTTCGAGCGCGGCCGCAAGTCCTTCGAACGTGTCGCCAGCATGGTGCCGGAGAATTCCTACCTGCAGGCCGATCTTGATGCGGCCGCCAGCGCGGCTGAAGGCAAAGCTCCCGAGGGTGTGACCTACGTCATTTTTGAGACTGGCTCCGCGCCTTCCCGCACCCAGTTCCGCGTGGATATCCCGACCTTCCTCGTGACCAGCAAGCTCGCCTACGTCGGCGCTTCGTTCCCGAAGCTCGTCTATAATGGCGACTACTACGGCAGCCTCGGCATCACCGTCGGCGACCAAACGATCAACACCGCCACGGTCGCGAGCATGGACAGCGTCATCGCCAATGATTTCAAGAACGAGTGGCCGACCGTGGTCACCAAGACCCTCATCACCACTGCGACGAAGGCCATCATCCAGGCCGTCATCCAGAAGCAGGCCGAGGACCGCGGCGGCATGTGGGGTGGTCTCATCGCCGGCGCTGTCATGGGTGCGGTCAACGCCTCCACCAACATCGCCGACACCCGCACTTGGACCTCCCTGCCCAAGGAATTCCAATACGCCCGCCTCGCCACGCCGGAAAATCGTGAGCTCACGCTTACGGTGGGTGAGACGCACCAGACCATTACGCTGGAACCCGGCAGCGTTAATGTTGTATATGTAAAGTCGGCGTCCACTACGGCACCGCTCTTCGTCTCCGCCTTTGTTTTGAAATGAAAACCATCCCTTCCTCCTCCCTCCGTTTCGGCGGGGCATTGTTTGTCGCCGGTCTGGCGCTGCTCGTCACGGGTTGCGCCACCAACGTCAACACCTACGAGCGCGCCGAGTCCCAGGCCGCGCCCAACTACGTGGCTGACAAGCGCGTCATCACCGACAACACGCTCGCCGGCACCTTCCGCGTCGTCTCGATCAACCAAGGCACTGTCTCGGGCAACCTGCTCAAGATTCAGGCCACGGTGGAAAACCTGAAGAGCAAG
This sequence comes from Opitutaceae bacterium, assembly GCA_017988885.1. Classification (GTDB taxonomy): domain Bacteria; phylum Verrucomicrobiota; class Verrucomicrobiia; order Opitutales; family Opitutaceae; genus UBA2377. The sequence goes on from JAGNQV010000139.1 coordinate 6,825, forward strand.
CTCCGCACCTTGAACTACAAGTTCGAGTGGGTGGACGCCGACGGTATGGCCCTCGACTCCGCCAACGAGACGTGGAAAGCCATCCAGCTGCAGGGTCGGGAGACCCAGACCATCTCCACGGTCGCCATCTCGCCGCGCGCCGTGGATTTCCGCCTCAAGTTCCGCGAGTAAACCTGCACGATTCCTCTTATGAAACCGAAGTTCTCTACCAAATTGCTCAGTGTTGTAGCCGTCGGCGCCTTGCTGACGCTCACCGGCTGCGAAACCGTCCCTGAGACCCGCACCGTTGACGCCAAGGGCCCCGAGGCGGTCAACACCGCGGCCATCAACTCGCAGGATTGGGCCAACGCCGCCGACCAGCTCGTCGCGTCGCTCCTCTCCGGCGGTGCGCTCAATAACGCGCCCCGCACGCCCGCCATCCTGGCGGTGGACCGCGTGATCAACAACACGCAGCTGATGGTTGATACCGACCTGCTGATCAAAAAGATCCGCGTCGCCCTCACCCAGACCGGCAAGATCGCCATCACGAATACGATGGGCCTTGGCGAGCGCGCCGTGGTGGCCAGCGAGGCGGCCGAGCTGGAAGAGATGCAGAGCGGCAAGAAGCAGAAGATGCTGGTGCCGGACTACACGCTCTACGCGAAGCTCATCCAGCAGTCCGACAAGGGCACGAAGGTGACGCAAAACACCTACTCGTTCCAGATGTCGCTGGTGCAGACGAAGACCGGCCTCACCGTCTGGGAAGAGGAAAAGTCCATCGCCAAGCAGACGAAGAACAG
>JAGNQV010000140.1:0-3740 GCA_017988885.1 Opitutaceae bacterium
TACCAAGCCGCCGACGAGCCCGTGGACAACAGCTCGCTGAATCCGCACTGCGCATTAAAGTGGGACGAAATTTACGCCGGCTGGAAGCATGACGACTTGAAATATTACTGGCAGAAAATGCCGTTGCAGGTGAGCGCGTGGGACCACGGCTACCTCGTGCCCCAGCGTCGGATCTGCTGATTGGCCGCAGGGCGCCGTGGATCAATTCGCGCGCCCCTGCCTCGCCGCATCGCACTAAGCGGCCTCAGAACCGGTATTTCACGTAGCCCTCGGTGCGGAAGGGCTGCTCGGAGAAGATCAGGATGCTGCCGGAAAAGGCGTCACCGTTGTGATACCAGTTGCGCTGTTGGGTGAGGTTCAAGAGATCGAGATTCACCGTCCAGCGTTTGGTCTCATAGAAGAGCGAAGCGTTGATCAGATATTGCGCGGGGATGTGCCATTCGTCGTCGAGGTTGCCGGTCTGCCGGCTCCCGTATTGCGCGCCGGCGCCGACCCCGAAGCCGCTGTCGAAACGGTAACGCACACTGCCGTTCAAAATGACCTTGGAAAAACCCAGCAACGGCCAGTCGCCATTGGGCACCTGATTGCCGTAGGGATTGAAGCTGCCGGTCGAAGTGCCTTTGCCGCCGGGCCCCTGCCCGATCAGGTAAGCGGCGTAGATCGAGCGACCGCCCATCTGGAACGGACGTGAGTCGATGTAGTGCCCGTTTTGAAACGTCGCATTGAAAGTCGCGTTGAGCTGCGTGTCAGGCTGGTAAACCGCCTCAAGCTCCAGGCCGCGCACGACGATGTTGCTTTTCTTGCCACCGAGCGAAACCCGCGAGCGCTGCTGGTCGAAGAGCGTGGCCCCGGCGAAGAGTTTATTGTCCCGCAGACTGAACTTCACGCCGACTTCGGCAAGTTTACTGAGGTTGCGGAAGTCCTCGTCGTTGATCGTGCCGTCGGGCGCATTCAGCAGGACGCCGCCACCCGTGTTATTGCCATTGGCGGCCCGCACGCGCTGGTAGGCGGCATAGAACGAGGTCTTGGCCGTGGGCCGCCAGATGAGATTCACATTGTTGGAGAACGAGGCGACCGTCGCGGAATCATGATACGGCACGCCGGTGTCGGCCTCGTAGGGATCACGCGCCTTGGCGATAAACCAGTCCTCGCGTAGGCCGACGAGCAGGCTGAGTTGCGCCGTGAGCGCGACCTGATGCTGCCAGAAGAGCGCGGGATTCCACAGGGAGGAAATGACGGTTTCCGGCGAGTCATAGGAGTTCGGAAAAAACAAGTGGCCCCCGGGTCCGGGAAAGCCAGGGAAGTAGGAATTGGGATATTGCGCCGCCTGGTCGAAGGTGCGCGCAGGGTCGGTGACATCGAAATTGTAGAGGTATTCGTTGAAGTAATTCGTGAAGGATTCGCGGCCTTCATAACGCAACGTGAACCCGCCGACACCCTGCTGGGCATGGTCGAGGAAATCGAAATTCAGGTGTGCTTCGGTCCGGTTCTCCACCGTCGTTTGCTTCACATACTCAGCATACTCGGACTGATTGTAGCGGTGCCGGTCGATGTGCTCGGCGAGCGTGCGATTCACGAGCTTGAACGCGGGCGAGAGCACGAAGGTGGAGATGAGCTGCACGTGGCCGGCGTTGGCGTTGGAGTAATCGCCTGTCGAAAAAAGCGATGCCTCCCAAGGCAGCGTGACCTTGCCCGTGACGTTGATCGGACCCGGGCCGGAAAACAGGTCAGGGGAAATCCCGGTGTAGTAGGTGGCGCGGTCGATCAGCTCCTGACTGACGCGGTTGACGCCGAGAATCTCGGGCCAGTTCTGCCATTCCCACTGCGCATTGAGTTCGAAAGTGCGGCCGGCCGCGGGTCGCCACGACAGCGCGACGAAGATATCCTGCCGGTCGTCGTCCACGCCGTTTTTCCGGAAAAATGTGTCGCCGCCCTTGCCCTCGTAGCTGACACGCCAGGCCAGTTTATCGGAAACGGGCGCGGTCGTGTCGATGGCGACCGAGGCATTGAAATAGGAAACGTGGCCCGGCGCCCAGGTGCCCAGCCGCGTGGTGACAACGGTCGCCGGGCCGGAGAACTTCGGCTGCTTGGTCACATAGTTAACGTAGCCGCCGCTAAAAAATCCTGCGCCGAAAACCGCCGAGCCCGGACCGCGCACGATGTCGATGGCCTCGATGCCATTCCAACTCGGCAGGAAGCCGTAGAGATTGTAGCTGCGCCGCTGGCCGTTGAGATAGGTCTCGGCCGTGTCGCCGCGAATGTTGGGTGTGGTTGCGAGGCCATAGCTCGACGGCGCATAGGTGCCGGGACTGTAAACGACGAACTCTTTCACCCCATGAATGCCGCGCTCGTTGAGCATGGCTTCGGTGATGGAACTGACCGCGCGCGGGGTATCGAGAATACTCCGCGCATCGCCGAAGACCGTGGAAATATCACGCGTAAGCGGGTTGACCGACTGCGCCACCGGCACGCCCGTGACCACATAACGATCAAGCCGGATGATTTCGTCTGATGAAGCGCCGGGCGTTTCCTGGGCTGGAACGCGCGCACCAAGGGCAACGGCGGTGATGGCGAGAAGGAGGATTTTTTTCGGCAGATGCATGGGATGAATGCCCGGCCCAAAGCAGACTACCGAGGGAGGAGGCGCCGTGCGCCTAAAGGCGCAATGAACGGCGCCTGCTGTTTCCTTCGTCGGCATGATCCGTTTCAGGTTCGAAGGGTCGAGCAGCCGAATCGCGCCGCAATCTCAGCCTTCCGCGGAAGGCACCCCTACAGGCAAGGCGCACACAAATCCTTTGTCCCCGCAGCGCAAGAAAAACCTCCCGGCAGGGTGTCATACCCCAAAAACACAAGAGCCGCTTCTTGCGAAGCGGCCCGAGTGACCTAACACCAAGCAAACCATAAGAACTACAAACAATGACTGTTTTACCAGAACAGTGCTGACTACACGGAGAAAGACGCGGCCGGTGGCAAAACGCTCAAAGAATTCAGAAAAATATTCAGAAAATATTAAATTTCACTAATCATTATATATCATATATTTATGTATTGTTAATTACTTTGATTGGACAGCCTTGACCCGCCAAGCCCATGCCTTTTCCAACTTTTATGGAAAATCCCCGCCCTCATCTCTTCGGTCTGCTCGCCGGCCTCTTTCTCGCCACTGGCATCGCCTTTGCCTCACTCGTCGTCGCTGGCGCTTGGACGCGCATCGCCGAATCACAGGTCATCAATGTCACCGGTTCCGCCCGCAAAAACGTCCGCTCCGATCTCGTCATCTGGCGCGCGGGCTTCTCCACCGATGCGAGCACCTTGCTGGAAGCCCAACAAAAGTTGAGAGCCGACTACGCCATCGTGGAAAAATTCCTCCAGGCCAAGGGTGCGTCCGAAGTCGCCGTCCTGCCCGTCCAGATTCGCGAGCTTACGGTCAAGGTGGACGACGACAGTGAATCGGCGCGCCGCCGCGTCGGCTACCGTCTGAGCCAGTCCATCGAGGTGCATGCGACCGATGTCGAACTCCTGCCGCGCTTGAGCGCTGAGTCCACCGAACTGCTGGAGCAAGGCGTCGCCTTCATGTCGGAATCGATCGAGTTCATCTACACCAAGGCCAACGAGGCAAAGGTCGAGATGATGGCGGAGGCCACCAAGGACGCCCGCGCCCGCGCCGACCAGATCGCCTTGCAGGGCGGCCGAAAAATCAAGGAGCTGCGCAATGCCCGCATGGGCGTGGTGCAGATCAA
>JAGNQV010000140.1:3840-7538 GCA_017988885.1 Opitutaceae bacterium
GTCGTGTGGCCGCGCAGCGCCTTGATGATCTCGATGCCCTTGCGCACATCGACCTTGAAGTGCGCTCCACCCGTGATGAGGTCCATCTGGTAGAGATAGTAGGGCCGCACGCGCATCCGCAGCAGCCGGTGCACCAGCGCTTTCATGACTTCGGCATCATCGTTTACGCCCTTGAGCAGCACGCTCTGGTTGCCCAGCGGCACTCCGGCAAACGACAACCTTTCGCAGGCATCCTTGAGCTCCTTGGTCGCCTCCTTCGGGTGATTGAGGTGCACGCTCATCCAAATGGGGCCGTGTTTCTTGAAAATCTCGCAAAGCTCCGGCGTGATGCGCTGGGGCAGGAACACCGGGATGCGCGAGCCGATGCGGATGAACTCCACGTGCTTGATCGCGCGCAGCCGGCTCAGCAGATGCTCGAGCTTCTTGTCCGAAAGCAGCAGCGGGTCGCCCCCGGAAAGGAGCACGTCACGCACCTCGGGGTGTGCCTCGATGTAGCGCAGCGCCTGCTCGTATTCCGGATGGAAATTGTAGTCCTGCGCGTTGGAAACCAGCCGGCTGCGGGTGCAATACCGGCAGTAGGAGGCGCAGCGGTCCGTCACCAGGAAAAGCACCCGGTCCGGATAGCGGTGCACGAGACCCGGCACCGGCGAATGCTCGTCCTCACCGAGTGAATCCAACATTTCCTCGGAGGAGAGCTGCATCTCACCCGCCCGCGGGATGACCTGCTTGCGAATCGGGCACTCCGGATCGTTGCGGTCGATCAGGTTGAAAAAATAGGGCGTGATCGCCAGGGAGAGCTTCTTGTCCGCGAAATAGCAGCCGGCTTTCTCGTCGGGCGTGAGGGTCATGAATTGCTCCAACTGCGCCACACTGGTGATGCGGTTCTTGAGCTGCCAGACCCAGTCGTTCCAATCGCTTGCCGGGATGTGCTGCCAGAGTCCTTGGCCTTCGAACCAAGTGTCGCGGTCTTCTTTGTAGGCCATGATTTAAGGCTAATTGGTAAGGACCCTTACCATCCCTGTCAAACGGGCGGACAAGAATTTATGCCACCCGCGCAAGGTTTCCCCTTGGCAGGAGGGAAACGAAACCTTTTCGTCAGGCTTTAATGTCCACGCACATATCAGGGATTCTGGCACTAGAGGATGGCAGTGTGTTCCATGGCCGCGCGTTTGGCGCCGCCGCGACCATTGCCGGCGAATGCGTATTCAACACCTCGATGACCGGCTACCAGGAGATTGTCACGGATCCTTCCTACTTTGGCCAGATCGTCACCATGACCGCCCCGCAGATCGGCAATTACGGCGTCAACGACGAAGACACCGAAGCCTGCGTGCCGAAATGCTCCGGCCTCGTCGTGCGCGAGATCTCGCCGGTCGTCAGCAACTGGCGCGCCAAGCTTTCCCTGCCCGATTATCTCAGCAAATACGGCATTCCCGGCCTCAGCGAAATCGACACCCGCGCCCTGACCAAGAAGCTGCGCGTCGATGGCGCGATGAAATGCTGCCTCAGCACCCTGCCGCTCAGCGACGCGGAGGCCGTGCAGCGCGCGCGCAACTGGCAGGACATGGCCGGCAGCGATTACGTGAAGGATGTCTCCTGCAAGGCGCCCTATCTTTGGCGGGCGGACGATCCGCAGAATCACAACCCCGCCTATCTGCCGGTTGGGACCACGATGAACGCGCCCGGCATCCCCGCGAAAAAATTCCGCGTAGCCGCCTTCGACTACGGCGCGAAGTTCACCATCTATCGCAAGCTCGTGAACCACGGCTTCGAGGTGCACGTGTTCCCCGCCCAAACCACGGCCGCACAGATCCGCGAGTTCAATCCCGACGCCGTGTTTCTCTCGAACGGCCCCGGCGATCCCTCCGCGCTCGACTACGTGCACCAGACCGTCACCGGGCTCGTGCCGCACTACCCCATCTTCGGCATCTGCCTCGGCCACCAGATGCTCACGCACGCGCTCGGTGGCACGACCTTCAAGCTCAAGTTCGGCCACCGCGGCGGCAACCAGCCCGTGAAGAACCTCGAGACCGGCCGCGTTTCGATCACCGCGCAGAATCATGGTTTCGCGACCGACCCCAAGAGCCTCGAAAAGGGCGGCGCCCAAGTCACCGAGATCAACCTCAACGACAACACCGTCGAGGGCCTGCGCCACAAGGAACTCCCGATTTTCTCGGTGCAGTATCACCCCGAGGCCGCGCCCGGCCCGAACGACGCGGACCCGCTCTTCGTCGATTTCTATAAAATGGTGGAGCGCCGCAAAGCCGGAAAGATTTAAGCTCGGAAACCACACCCCGCCGGAAAGACTGGGCGTATCATGAGTGAACCGGAAATCGTCTACGACAGCCGTGACATTGAGGACAACAAGGTCATGGCCATCCTCGCCTACATCTGGATTCTCTTCCTCGTGCCGCTGCTGGCCGCCAAGGATTCCAAATTCGCCCGTTTCCACGCCTATCAGGGCGTCTCGTTGTTTATCACCTGGGTGCTCGTCAATGTCATCAGCCAGTTCCTGCCTTACAGCCTGAGTGGACTCGGGTGGCTGCTCTCCCTCGGCCTGCTCGCCCTCGCCGTCATCGGCGTGATGAACGCCTACAACGGCAAGGCAAAGCGCCTGCCCCTCATCGGCGGATTTCTGACGCCAAAGAATTAACCGGGAGCGCGGGCGGCCCGCCCGCTCCTATTGCGGGCCGGCGGCCCGCGCTCCCATTAACTGCTCGAACTTCACCGCATCCTGCGGCGTATCCACCCCGATGGTTGGATCCTCGGTCACGGCACAGGCGATATCGTAGCCATTTTCCAGCACGCGGAGTTGCTCCAGTTTCTCGATCTGCTCGTAACGTCCCGGAGGCAATTGACCCAGCTTTGCCAACAAATCCGCCCGGTAAGCGTAGAGCCCGAGGTGCCGGTAGCAGGGATTCGCGGCGATCCACGCGTCATCAATCGTCAGGCCGAGGTCGCGGGAAAACGGCAGCCGGGAACGGGAAAAATAGAGCGCCCGTCCGTCCGCCCGCATCACGACCTTGACCTGGTTGGGATTGTAGAAATCCACGATCCGTTTGAAAGGAGTCACCAATGTGGCCATCGGCGCAGTTTCCAATAATCCGGCCAAGGCATGAATCTGCGCGGCAGAAACCAAGGGCTCGTCGGCTTGGACATTGATAATGTGCTCCGCCTTGACCGTGCGGTTGGCCTCGGCGATGCGGTCGGTGCCGCTCTGGTGCGCCGGATTTGTCATGAGGGCGCGAAATCCGGCGGCCTCCACGCATTCGCGTAAAAGCTCATGATCCACCGCAAAATACAGCGGAAACTCCGGTGCTTCCTTTTTAATTCGCTCGGCCACCCAGAGTAAAAGCGGCCGGCCCTTGATATTGTGTAAGAGCTTGCGCGGGAACCGGGTAGATTCGAGCCGGCAGGGGACGATAATCGCTACTTGGGCCATGGTGTGACATGCTGGCAGCTGGATTTTAAGTTGCAAGCCGGGCACGCCTGACAGATTTTGAGGACAACTTTTTCAATTTCATGGATAAAACCGACACCACAGCCAGCCTCCAACTCGTCAAAGAGCTGTTGGTGCAGAACAAGATGGGCATTCACGCCCGTCCGGCTGCGATGATCGTGCGCATCACCAACAAGTTCAAAGCCGACGTTTTTGTCGAAAAGGACGAAGAACAGGTGAATGGCAAAAGCATCATGGG
>JAGNQV010000141.1 GCA_017988885.1 Opitutaceae bacterium
GTTTAAGGCCATGCTCGACGCCCTGCTCACGCCATGACCCCTGCGACACTCGATTTCCGCAACCCCAACAGCCTCTGGTGCAGCGTGCTGGTGGAGACGTTGGTGCGTCTGGGTTTGCGGCAGGTAGTAATTTCTCCCGGTTCCCGGTCCACGCCCCTGACGATCGCCTTTGTGCGTCATCCCAGGATTGAAGCCATTCCCGTGCTGGATGAGAGGTCGGCGGCTTTCTTTGCGCTGGGGCTGGCCAAACAACGGGGGACTCCCGTGGCGTTGGTTTGCACAAGCGGCACGGCAGGCGCCAACTATTTTCCCGCGATCATCGAGGCGCATGAAAGCGGAGTGCCGTTGCTTGTGCTGACCGCCGACCGGCCGCCGGAACTGCGTGACTGTCATTCGGGCCAGACCATCGACCAGCAGAAGCTCTACGGCGGCTACGTTAATTTTTATCATGAGCTGGCGGTGCCGGAAGCGAAACTGGAATTGCTGCGTTACCTCCGCCAAACAGTGGCGCACGCTTATGCCATGTCCGTGCGGTCCGCCCATGGACCGGTTCATCTCAACTGTCCTTTTCGAGATCCGTTGCCGCCGGTGGCGCGGCCCATGCCAGCAGGAATGGCGGCACCGGCATTCGCGGATTTTTTTACGGGCCTCGAGGAGGCAGGACGGCAGCAGCTTCCGTTGGGTGACCCGATCGGGCCCAAGCTGGCCGATGAACCCAACGGCGTGATTGTGGTCGGTCCCAACGACCCGGTTGATTCACGATTATTTGCGCAGAGTATCGGCCGCCTCTCACGGGCGCTGGGCTGGCCGGTGCTGGCTGACGCGTTGTCTCCGGTGCGAATGCACGCCGCCGAAGCCGGTCATGTGGTCGCACATTATGATGCCATCCTGCGGTCCGAAAAGTTGGCGAATGCTTTGCGGCCCAAGCGGGTGATATGTATCGGGGCGTGGCCGACCAGCAAGGTGCTGCGCTCCTGGCTGCAAGAGTCCGATCCCGAGACGGTCATGGTGACGGACCACGCGGGCAACCTTGACGCCCTCCACCTGCGCACCGGGTTTATCCGTCACGGACTGCCAGGCTGGAGCAGCGGGTTCAGTGGCAAAAAACGCCTGAGCGCCTGCGCGAAGCGCTGGCTCACGGCTGATCGCGCTGCGGCTGAAGCCCTCAATGCCGGTCTGAGTCGGGCCAAGGGACTCGTGGAACCCGCCTGCGTGCCGACCCTGGCGCGTCATTTGCCAGAGGCCACGACGCTGTTTGTGGCGAGTTCGATGCCGGTGAGAGACCTGGAGTATTTTTGGCCGCTCGGGACCGGCCGGCAACGCGTGAAATTCAATCGCGGGGCCAATGGCATTGATGGCACGCTCTCGACCGCGTTGGGCGTGGCCCATGGCGACCGGCTGCCGGCGGTGCTCCTGACCGGAGACTTGGCGCTGTTGCATGACACGAATGGTTTTTTGTCCGTGCCCAAATTTCGCGGCAGTCTGACCATCGTGCTGATCAACAACAACGGCGGCGGGATCTTCGGGCATTTGCCCGTCGCGCAATTTGATCCACCGTTCGAGGAGTTTTTCGCGACACCGCAGGAGGCTGATTTCTCAAAGCTGTGCACGGCCTATGGGGTTGCGCATACACTCGTGAAAAGTATGGCCCAATTGGGCCGCCTAGTGCGAAAACTGCCGCAGCGCGGGGTCCGCGTGCTGGAGTTACGGACGGATCGCAAAAAAGACGCGGCTTTTCGCAAGGCGCTTTTCGCGGCAGTAGCCGCAGCCTTGGAATAGTCGAACTGTTCAACAGCCTGACAGGCCGCGTTGGAGCACCAGCAGATCGTCACGCACGGACCAGCCTTCGTGCATCCAGAAGGTCCGGCCGGAATGATTCGTGGCAAAGAGGTAGATGTTGCACTTGGGAATGCCGCTCGCGCGCAAACGGTCTAACGCTTCATCCACCAAAGCGCGGCCCAAGCCGCGGCCGCGCTGGAGCGGTGTCACCGCCAGATGATGTAAGTAGCCGCGCCGGCCATCGTGGCCGCACAGCACGGCGCCGCTGATCGTCCCCGCGGGGTCCAGCGCCACCAGGCTCAGCTCCGGATTGCGCGCCAAAAAGACGGTGATGGCCTCACGGGAATCGGATTCGTTCAGTCCGACACCCTCGGTTTGTTCCCATAGTTTCCGCACCGCATCGTAATCGGCGGGCCGCAGGGGACGCAGAGCATAGCCGGCTGGCAGCATGGCTCAGAGCTGGATCGGCAGGCCGATTTCAATGATCTGGGTCGGCATGATTTGATAATAATCCTTCACCGGGCGGGCATTGCGGCTGAGGAAAGCGTAGAATGATTTTTGCCAATCAAACATGCGGGCGTGACCGCCGGTGATGATCATTTCCCGGTTGAAATAGAAGGTGGTGGCCGACGGGTTGAGTGGCACGCCGTTGGCTTGGACGCGCTTCACGATGTCCGCCAGATCCGGCGATTCCATGTAACCGTAGCGGCAAATCGCACGCCACACGCCATTGCCGTGATCTTCGACGGTGAGGCGCTCCGTATTGTCCACTTGCGGCACCTCTTCGTTGACGATGGTCATGAGCACGGAAGTTTGCTGCAGCACCTTGTTGGCCTTGAGGTGATGGAGCAGCGCCAACGGCACGCCCTTGGGCGAACCGGCCATGAACACGGCACTGCCGGGAACGCGCAAAATGGATTTGCTTTGAGCGATCTGCGACAGCTCAAGGTCGGCGAGCGCCCGGCTGTAAACCTTCTCCTGGATCTCATTCTTGCCGCTTTTCCAAGTGTGCATGATGGCCACGACAAACGCGGCGATGGCGATCGGCAGCCAGCCGCCATCCATGAACTTGTGCAGTGTGGCGATGAAGAAGGTCGCATCCACCGCGATGAATAGCGCGCACAGCGCGAATGCCCGCCACAAGGGCCATTTCCAGCGCAGGCGCATGACCCGGAAAAAGGCATACGTGGTTACGATCATGGTGCCGGTCACCGCGATGCCATAGGCGGAAGCCAGCCGGTCGCTGGAACCGAAATTAGCGACGATGGCGATGGAGGTGACCGCCAGCGCGGTGTTGATGAGCGGGATGTAGATTTGTCCCGACTGGTCGGCGTTGGTGTGGGTGATTTTTAGCCGCGGGAAATAACCCAGTTGAATGGCGGAACGCGTCAGTGAAAACGCCCCGGAAATCACGGCTTGGCTCGCAATGATGGCGGCGGCAATTGAAAGCAACGTCAGCGCCAGTTGACCCCAGCCAGCGGGGGCGAGGGCAAAGAACGGATTCGCCTTGGAGTCGGGATGCGCGACGACGAATGCGCCTTGACCATAGTAATTGAGCAGCAGGCCGGGAAACGCGAAAAAATACCAGGCTTGGGCGATGGCCTTGCGGCCGAAGTGGCCCATGTCGGCATAAAGCGCCTCGGCACCGGTCACCGTCAAAACCACAGCGCCGAGGATGATGACGGCCCCGCCCGGATGCGTGAACAAAAGCTTGAGGCCAAGCAGCGGATTAAGCGCCACCAACACTTGGGGGGCCTCCTTGATTTGCCAGAGCCCGAGGAGGGCGAGAGTGATAAACCACACCAGCATGACCGGCCCGAAGATCCGGCCGATGGCTTTGGAACCCTTGTGTTGAAACCAGAACAACCCGGCGAGAATCGCGCAGGCGATGGTGGTGATGTAGGGTTCGAAGGCGGGGCTGAAGCCCTTCAGGCCTTCGGCTGCGCCCAGCACGGAAATGGCCGGCGTGATGACACTGTCGCCGTAAAGCAAGGCGGCGCCGGTCAGGATGATCAGGATGGTGAGACCAATCCGCCCGCGGTTTTTTTCGGCGGTTTCTTTCGTATGACTCAACGCCAACAAGGCGAAGATGCCGCCTTCGCCACGGTTGTCGGCGCGGGTGACAAACCCGATGTATTTTACGCACACCACAAGGGTGAGCGACCAGGTCATCAACGAAAGAATCCCCAGCACACCGGTGGCGCGTTCATCGACCTGCAATTGGGCCAGGCACTCCTTCATTGCGTAGAGCGGGCTGGTGCCGATGTCCCCGAAAACCACGCCCAAGGCACCCAAGCACATCGCGGCTTTGGCGGCGGTATTGGCGGGAGAAGCCGGTGATGGGTTCATGGGGGGCGGACAGTGTTGGGCTGGGCCGTTCGTGTCGAAGCTGTTTCGAATAAAATTGTGCAAATGATTGATTTCCAGCGAGGATTGTTTGCAATCATCCCATCGACACGCCTACCCAAATCACCTAGATTGCACCTATGAGTTCACCGCAATGGCAGGCCGCGAAGGCCTACACCGACATACTTTACCACAAGGCCGAGGGCATGGCGCGGATCACCATCAACCGGCCGGAGATACGCAACGCCTTCCGTCCGCTCACGGTGGCGGAAATGCATGATGCACTGCTGGACGCCCGCGAGGATCAATCCATCGGCGTGGTTTTCCTGACCGGGGCGGGCCCGGCAAAGGACGGGAAATACGCGTTTTGCGCCGGCGGCGACCAATCGGTGCGGGGTCATGGCGGTTACATCGACCAGCAAGGCGTGCCGCGGCTCAACGTGCTCGATGTGCAGAAACTTATCCGCTCGATGCCCAAGGTGGTCATTGCGCTCGTCGCCGGTTATGCCATCGGCGGCGGCCACGTGCTGCACGTGATGTGCGACCTCACGATTGCCGCCGACAACGCCATCTTCGGACAGGTCGGACCCAAGATGGGCAGTTTCGATGGTGGGTTTGGTTCAAGCTACCTGGCGCGCATGGTGGGCCAGAAGAAGGCCAGGGAAATATGGTTTCTCTGCCGCCAATACAGTGCGCAAGAGGCTCGCGATATGGGCCTCATCAACACGGTTGTGCCCACGGCGCAATTGGAAGCCGAGGGTGTCAAGTGGGCACAGGAGATTCTGCAACGCAGCCCCCTCGCGATCCGCACGCTCAAGGCGGCATTCAATGCCGAACTCGACGGCCAGAGCGGCATCCAAGAACTCGCGGGCAACGCCACGATGCTTTACTACATGACCGAAGAGGCGAAAGAGTTCATGACCGCCCAGCGGGAAAAGCGCAAACCCGACGCGCGTAAATTCCCTTGGCTGCCATGAAAACCGTGCTACGCCGCATCGCGGCTCGGTGTTCGTTGCGTTCGCGAAAGGCGAGCCTGTCATGGCGCTGATTGGCCAACGCAACCGGCTCACCATCGTGCGTGAAGCACCGCCGGGATTTTATCTCGATGGTGGTGAGCACGGCGAAATCCTCCTGCCGGGCATCTACATTCCCCGGGGTTCGCGGCCGGGAGAAATCCTCGATGTCTTCGTGTATCGCGATTCCGAGGACCGGCTCGTCGCGACGACGGAGCGGCCGTTTGCGATGGTAGGGCAGTTTGCTTCGCTGCGTGTCGTCAGCGTGAATCCACGCGTCGGCATCTTTCTCGACTGGGGTCTGAGCAAGGACCTGCTGCTGCCGATTCGTGAACAGAAAGACGGCTTGCTGCCCGGCTATTGGGTGGTCGTGGCTGTGCTGCTTGATGCCAAGACAGACCGGATCATCGCCTCGGCCCGGATCAGCCGGCATCTCAACCTCACGCCGCCACGTTACACCGAGGGGCAGGCGGTGGGACTGCTCATCACGGGGCCGACCCCGCTGGGCTACAACGCCATCGTGGAAAACGCCCACAACGGACTGCTCTATGGCAGCGAATTGGCCGCACCGCTGAAGATGGGCCAGCGGATGACGGGTTATATCCGAGCGGTTCGTCCTGATGGGAAAATCGATCTTGGACTGGATCCGGCGGGCTACCGCCGGGTCGCCAATTACACCGACGACATCATCAAGGCCTTGGAACGCGCCGGTGGACGGCTGTCGTTGCACGACGACAGCACGCCCGAGGAAATCCGGGCGGCCTTGGGCATGAGCAAGAAGGCGTTCAAACAGGCGATCGGCGCGCTTTTCAAGAGCCGGCGTATTATGATTTCGCCGCATGAGATTCGGCTGACTGCCGCCGGTAAATAAAGCCCATTGATGCTATGACCAAATCCAGTCCACTGGCTGACCAGCCGATCGTAATTCGGGCGGAGCCCATTGAGCTTTGTCAGTTGCTGAAATTTGCCGGTCTGGTCGAGAGCGGTGGAGCCGCCAAGCAGGCGATCAGTGACGGACTGGTGCAACTCAACGGTGCGGTCGAGACGCAGAAGCGGAAAAAGATCATGGCGGGTGACCGCGTGAGTTTCGACGGACAGACGCTCGTGGTGAGCCTCGCCTAAGTCGCGCAACCACCATGCCATTTAACAAACTGGGCCTAGCCCCGTATTTGGTGCGCGCCATCGGTGAGCGCAATTATGCCATGCCCACGCCGGTGCAGGCGACGGCGATCCCGGCGGGGCTGCGTGGGCAGGATGTGCAAGCGAGAGCTCAGACGGGCTCAGGCAAGACCGCGGCATTCGCGCTGCCAATTTTGCAACAAGTGCAGGAGTCGAAGCGGACGGGGCCGCGCCGGCTGCACGCACTGGTTTTGGTGCCTACGCGAGAGCTCGCCATGCAGGTGGGCGAATCGTTGGGCGCTTACGGCCGCTATCTGCCGGAGCATGCACGCATCGTCACGGTATTTGGCGGCGTTTCCATCAATCCGCAGATGATGGCACTGCGCGGCGGGGCGGATATCGTCGTGGCGACACCGGGACGGCTGCTCGACTTGGTGGAACATAATGCGCTGCGCCTAGCGCTGGTCGCCGTGCTCGTGCTGGATGAGGCGGACCGGTTGTTGGACTTGGGCTTTGCCGATGAACTGGCCCGGATTCTGGCGCTGTTGCCCAACCGGAGGCAGAATCTTTTCTTCTCAGCCACTTTTCCGTCCGAAGTAAATCACTTGGCCGAACGCATTCTGCGTGACCCGGTGCGGATTGATGTGACGGAAGCTGCCGATGCGCTGCCGCCGGCGATTGTCGAACGGGTGATTGAAGTGGACGCACCACAGCGGACGCAATTACTGCGGCATTTGATCCAGGAAAACGCCTGGGCGCGGGTGTTGGTTTTTGTGGCCACCAAATACGCGACGGAGCATGTGGCCGAAAAATTGCGCCGGGCAGGGCTGACCGCCGGAGCGCTGCATGGCGAGCTCAGTCAAGGCGCCCGGACGCAGGCGTTGGTGGATTTCAAATCGGCGAAGCTGCAGGTCCTCGTGGCGACGGATCTCGCCGCTCGTGGCATCGACATCGTGCAACTACCGGCGGTGGTGAATTACGACCTGCCGCGTTCGCCGGTGGACTATACGCATCGCATCGGCCGCACCGGCCGGGCAGGGGAGAGCGGTGTGGCGGTGAGCTTTGTCAGTGCTGAAACCCACGCGCACTTTGCACTCATTGAAAAGCGGCAGCGGCGTCTGGTCCCGCGCGAGCAGGTCACCGGCTTTGAACCCATCGAGGTAGTCGTGCCATCGGCACCTGCCACCGGTGGCATCAAGGGAAAGCGCAAGAGCAAGAAGGATAAGCTGCGCGAGGCCGCGGCTGGATTGGCCAATCCCAAGCCGGC
>JAGNQV010000016.1 GCA_017988885.1 Opitutaceae bacterium
GACGCCGGTCTCTTCACTTCCGACGATCTCGGCCACACTTGGAGCAGCGTGCTCATGCCCGGCGCCCGCATCCAAAGCTTCATCTTCGTGCGCCAGCCCACCCCCTGATTGCTCCCGCCATGAAATCCCTCCTCCACACCCTTTTGTTGCTCGGCGCATGCGCCGGCGCGGCGTTCGCCCAACCTTCCTTCTCCGGCCCCATGCCCGTGCCGCCCGCCGACACGCGGCACGACACGCTCCGCGCCGCCTATCTCGCCCGCGTCGATGAGACGCTCGATTGGTATGCGCAGGCGATCAAACCCGGCACGCCGCTCAGCCGGGAGCAACTGCTCGTGAAGCTCGCGCGCCACGAGGATGCCGCCCAGGTTTCGCAGCGCGTTATCGAACTGCTCCGTGAGCCGCAGTCCGGCGATATGTTCTGGATGTTCCCCTGGACCGCCGTCGCCTTCCTCGGTCGCGACCAGCTCAGCCCCGAGGCGCGGGCCGCCATCCGCGACGCGTGGCGCACTTACTTTCCGATGCGCGGTGACACCGAGAACCACTGGGCGATGTATTACTCCACGTTTTACCTCATGGCCGAACTCTATCCCGATGAGCCCGGTAGCACGTGGTTCAACGGCAAGAGCTCCGCCGAAAATCTCGCCGAGGCGCGGGACTATCTCATCCATTGGATGGGCCTGGCCACGACCATCGGGCAGGGCGAGTTCAACCCCACGCACTACATCGGCGAATACGCCATCCCGATGCTTTATCTCGCTTCATGGGCCAAGGATCCTGCCATGCGCCAGCGCGGGCGGATGATGCTCGATCTGATCACCGCCGAGCTCGCCGACAACACGCTGCACGGTGTGCTGCGCGGCCCCAACGCCCGCACCGACGACACCTCCGTCATCGAGCGCTGGAACGCGCTCGCTTCCTACTTTAGCTGGACCCTTTACGGCGCCACCGCGCCGCCGGCCAGCTACGGCGGGTGGGGCATCTACTTCGCGGTGGCGGCCAAAAATTACGAGGTGCCCGTGGTGGCTTACCTCATCGCCACGGATCGCGACTATGATCGCGTGCAGCATGACCATAAACGCTCCCGCCGTCGCTGGCGCTACAGCGACGTGGAGATGGCGCCGGTTTACAAGACCGGCTACATCCGCCGCGATTACGCCGTCGGCTCCTATCAGGGCGGACTGGCCGATCCCATCCAGACGCACGTGTGGGATGTCACCTGGGCCGAGCCCGATCCGCGCGGCCAACACAACACTCTGTTCTCCGCCCACCCCTTTTCCTCGGCACGGGTGATGCAGACCTATTTTACCGAGCTGCCTGACGGCATGATCGAAGGACTCGCGAGTCAGGGGAAACCCTCCTACGACGTGCCCGACAAGATTCTCGGCAGCTCGCCCTATGAGCAGGTTTTCCAAGACCGCGACACCGTCATTGCGCTCTACGACATTCCGCCCGGCACGCGCTTTCCGCATATCAACGGTTTCTTCTCCCGTGATCTGCGCGACCTCACGGTGGATCCTTCCGGTTGGATTTTTGCCCGCGGGGGCAATGCCTATCTCGCCTACCGGCCCCTCGCCGGCTACGAATGGCAGCACCTGCTCGGCTACCGCCAGTTGCCGTCGCAGACCGGCGGCTACCGGTGGGAGCGCGTGGACTATGGCGAGCAGGGCGACAAACTGCTCTACAGCCCGCACCTGAAAAATGGCACCCTCGTGCAGGTGGCCAGCGCGACCGAGTTCAAAGATTTCGCCGCTTTCCGCGCCGCCATCAACGCCCTCCCGCTCACGGTCACCCTCGCGCCGGCACCGCGCGTGCAATTCACCACGCTCCGCGGCGCCCGCATCGATTTCACCTACGGGAAAACTCCCGTGCTCGACGGCACACCCGTGGATTACGCGCAGTGGAAACTTTACGAGGGACCGCACCTCAATGCTGAGCTCGGCTCCGGCCGCATCTCCCTTTCCCACGGCCGCCGGTCGCGCACCCTCGACTTCAACACCCTGACCATCACCGATTCCGTCACCCCCTGATTTATCATGCCTCGTTTCAAATCCACCCTCATCCTCGGTGCCCTCCTGGTCACCGCCACGGTCACCGCCGCGGCGCCGGCGTATGATTTTTTCATCATCGCCAACATCAACCGCAACTACGTGATCGGTTCGAAAATCGAGACGGTCAACGGTGTCTATCAGCGCGCGGATGACGGCGCCTGGCGCCACCTTGGCTACAACGACACGAGCCTGACCGCCGTCGCCTTCGACCCGCGCGACCGGAACGTCGTTTACACTTCCGGCAACAACGGTCTCTGGCGCACGCTCGATGGCGGCAAGCATTGGCGCATGTGCAACAGCTGGGACATGACCGAAGGCCGCGATGTGGCGGTCGATCTCAATGCACCCGATCATGTTTATCTGGCGATCACCGACGGTATCGCGGTCTCCACCGACCGGGCGCAGACGCTGGTGCGCCGTGAAAACGGTCTGCCCGCGCGCGGCAAATACACCCAGGCGATCAAAGTGGACCGCATGCAGGCCGGTCGCGTGCTGGCCGCCTGCGAATCCGGCATTTATCTCACCGAGGATGCGGCGATGAACTGGCGCTGCGTGCTGCCGACGAAGGAAACCGTCAACGACATCAAGCAGTCGCCGCAAGATCCGCAGCTCTGGCTGGCCGTCACCCAAAGCGCCGGCGCCCTGATCTCGCGCGACGGCGGCGTCACTTGGACGCAGCTGGCCGGCGTGCCCTCGACGCGCGCGCTCTACAACGTGACCTTTGACGTCACGAATCCGCAGCGCTTCGCCATCGCGAGCTGGGGACTGGGTGTGCTGACCAGCGAGGATGGCGGCAAAACCTGGACCGACCGCAATGCCGGACTGCCGGAAGCGCACCAAGTCTGGCGCGTCGGGGTCGATCCTTCCGGCCGGCTTTACGCCAGCGTGTTTGGTGAAACCCTTTTCTATTCGGATAACTTCGGCCGCGATTGGCAGCCGGATGCGCTCGCCGGTTCCCTCGTGAATTATTTTATCAGCCTGCCCAAATCCGGAAAATGAAACCGTCCCCCTCTCCTGTCATGAAGTTATCCTCTCTGCTCGCGCTTATGCTCACCGTCGCGACCACCGGAGCCGCCTTCGCCACGCCGGCCTTTGAAGCGCCGCCGCCCTCCCGCGCCGTGATCGCAGATGCAGCGCTGCGCAAGGAAGCATATCTCAAGCGCGTTGACGAAGTCGTTGCGTGGCGCGCCGCGCTCAATCAGGTGAAGACCAACGACCCGGCCAATTTGGACCTGGCGACGGTCGCAGCCAAACTGGTGTTGCAGCAGGATCTCGCAGAGTGCTCGCAGAGTGTGATCAAAAGCATGAAGGAACCGGGCACCGGCCCGTTCTGGATGTTTCCTACCGTCTGCGTCGCCTACCTCGGCCGGGACCTGCTCTCGCCCGAGGCAAGGGCGTCGATTCGTGACGCGTGGCGCACCACCCGCCAGCTGCGCGGTGACACCGAGAATCATTGGGCGATGTATTACACCTCGCTCTATCTCATGTCCGAGCTTTACCCCAACGAGCCCGCTACGGAGTGGTATACGGGCAAGTCCTCGGAGGAGAATAGGGCCGAAGCCAAGGCCTACCTCATCGAATGGATGAATCTCACGACGACGATCGGGCAGGGGGAATTCAACCCGACGCATTACATCGGCGAGTATGCCATCCCGATGCTGTTTCTCGCCTCGTGGGCGAAGGACCCCGAGATGCAGCAGCGCGGCCACATGATGCTCGACTGGCTCTTCGCGGAACTGGCCAACAACACGCTCAACGGTGTCATCCGCGGCCCCAATTCGCGCACCGATGAAGGCTCCGTGATCGAACGCTGGGATGCGCTCTCGTCCTACTTCAGCTGGATCCTTTTCGGCAACACCCCGCCCACGCCCGGCTATGGCGGCTGGGGCATCTATTTTGCGACCGTCGCGAAAAATTACGAATTGCCCGAGGTCATCTACCGTCTGGCGGTGGACCGGCCCAGCGATTACCTGCAACATGACCGGGCCCGCACCCGGCGCTTCTGGCGCTACAGCGACGTGCTTTCGCCGCCGGTCTACAAAACCAATTATCTCCGCCGCGACTACGCGGTGGGCTCCACGCAGGGCATCATGAACGATGCCATCCAAGGGCACGCGTGGGACGTGACTTGGGCCGAGGCCGATCCGCGCGGGAAGCATAACACGATGTTCTCCCTGCATCCGCACTCTTCGAGCCGCTCGATGCAGTCGCAGTTCGCCACTTTCCCCGAGGCCATGATCACGGCGGTGACCTTTGAGGGGAAACCTTCCTATGATTCGCCGGACAAGGTCGTCGGCACTTCGCTCTATGAACAGGTCTTCCAGGATCTCGACACCGTCATCGCCCTCTACGATATCGCCCCCGGCGAACGTTTTCCGCACATCAACGGCTTCTTCTCAAAGGACCTGGTCAACGTCACCGAGGACAAGTCCGGCTGGATCTTCGCACAGGGCGGCCAAGCCTATCTCGCCTATCGCCCGTTGGCGGATTACCATTGGATTCCCTACCTGCATTACCGCGGCGGTTGGGCCAAGGAAAAGCTGCCGCTCGGCGGCCGGTTGCTGACCAGCCCGCACTTGAAGAACGGCACCATCGTGCAGGCGGCGAGTGCGAGCGAGTTCAAGGATTTTGCGGCGTTCCAGGCCGCGATCATCGCCCTGCCGCTGGAGTTCAAGTTGGAGCCGGTGCCCGTGGTGAAAATGACCACGCTGCGCGGCAAGCAGGTGACGTTTACCTACGGACAGCCACCGGTGGTAGACGGCACGCCGATCGACTACGCAAAGTGGAAGCTGTTTGAGGGCCCGCACCTCAATGCGGAAGTGGGTGGCCGCAAACTCACCATCACCCACGGCCGGTTAAAACGCGTGCTCGATTTCAATACCCTCACCATTTCCGACAGCGTCACCCAACCCTGAGCGTCTACCCTCGCATGCCCCCCGTCCGCATCAATGTCCACGCCGATGAACCCGGTCCGGTCATCGATAAACACATCTTCGGTCACTTCGCCGAGCATCTCGGCCGTTGCATCTATGACGGCCTGTGGGTCGGCGAGCACTCCCCGGTGCCCAACGTCCGCGGCTGGCGCAGCGATCTCGTCACCGCGCTGAAACAGATCCGCGTGCCCAACCTGCGCTGGCCGGGCGGTTGTTTCGCCGACGACTATCACTGGCGCGAGGGCATCGGTCCGCGGGAAAAACGCCCGCGCCGCATCAACGCACACTGGGGCGGCGTGGTGGATGACAACGCAGTCGGCACCCACGAATTCCTCGATCTCTGCGAGCAGCTCGGCTGCGAGCCCTATCTGGCCGCCAACGTCGGCAGCGGCTCGCCGCGCGAGGTCCGTGAATGGGTGGAATACTGCAACGCCGCCGCCGGCACCCTCGCCGACGAGCGCGCCGCCAATGGCCGCCGCGAACCGTGGAAGGTGCGCCTCTGGGGCATTGGCAATGAGACGTGGGGCTGCGGCGGCAACATGACCGCCGAACAATACGCGCCTGAGTATCGCCGCTTTGCCACCTACGCCCGCGATTTTCCTGCTGCGCCGCTCTACCGTATCGCCAGCGGCGCGCGCAACGACGACTTCCATTGGACCGACGTGTTGATGCGCGAGACCTTCAAGTTCCCGCTGGGCGGCCCGCTACTGCAGGGCCTCTCGCTGCACTATTACACCGTGCCCGGCGACTGGGAGCATAAACACCGCGCCTCGCCTTTTGACGATGGCGGTTGGAAGGCCGTCATGGCCCTCGGTTGGAAGATGGAAGCCATCGTGCGTGGCCACCGGGCGGTGATGGACCGTTACGATCCGGCGGCGAAGACCGCCCTCGTCGTAGATGAGTGGGGTTCCTGGTATGCGCCCGAGCCCGGCACCAATCCCGGTTTCCTCTACCAGCAGCAGACGGTGCGCGATGGCGTGCTCGCCGCACTCACGCTGAATATTTTCATCAACCACTGCGAGCGCGTGCGCGTCGCCAACCTCGCACAGATCGTCAATGTGCTGCAGGCCGTGGCCCTCACCGAAGAGGGCGGCGGCCGGCTCGTGCTCACGCCTACTTGGGATGTGCTCGGCCTCTACGCCGCGCACCAAGGTGCCCGGCGCCTGTCGCTGCACAGTGATGCCGCGGTCTCCACGCACGAGGGCTTGGAGTATCCCAATGTCTCCGCCACCGCCTCGCTCGCGGCGGACAATTCCGTCAACCTTACGCTCTGCAATACCGATTCTGCCGCCCCGGCGGAGATCAAGCTTGCGCTCACGGGTCGCACGCTCGGCTTGCAGGAGGCCCGCGTGCTCGCCACGCCGGTGCTGACCACCTGCAACACCTTCGATCAGCCGCGCGCGGTTACGACGCGGCCGTTAGATGGCGTGCGCATGGAGGGTGACCACGTCACATTCACCCTGCCGCCGGGTTCCGTAGCGGCGCTCCGTTTTGCATGAACTACGTCTCGGCCCTGCCCCTGCAACATGTCCGGTTTACGCGTGGCTTTTTGGCCGAGCGCGTCCGCCTTGTCCGCGAGGTCGTCATCCCGTATCAATGGGATGCGCTGAACGACCGCGTGCCCGGCGCCGAGCCGAGCGGCTGTGTGCATAACTTCAAAGTCGCCGCCGGGGAGAAAGCGGGAAAGTTCTACGGCCTATTCTGGCAGGACTCCGACCTCGCCAAATGGATCGAGGCGGCATCCTACCGGCTGGGCACGCATCCCGATGCAGCGCTCGACGCCGAACTCGATCAGCTCATCGCCACCATGGCGAAGGCGCAGGCGGAGGATGGCTACCTCAATACGTTCTTCCAGCTCGTCGAACCACAAAATCGTTGGGCCAATCTCATGGAGTGCCATGAGCTTTATGTCGCCGGCCACATGATCGAGGCCGGCGTCGCGCATTTTCGGGCCACGGGCAAACGCACGCTCCTCACGGTCGTCGGCAAACTGGCCGATCTGATCGACCGCACCTTCGGCCTCGGCCCCGGCCAGATCCCCGGCTACTGCGGCCATCAGGAAATCGAGCTCGCGCTCGTGAAACTCGGCCGCGCCACGGGCGAGCCGCGTTACGCGAAACTCGCCGCCTACTTCATCAACCAGCGCGGGCAGGAACCCAATTACCTCATGGCGGAGACGAAACGCCGCGGGGTGGAAAAACTTCCCTGGCATATGTATCACGACGGTCTTGCCACCCTGCAGGCCGCCCGGCCTGTGCGTGAGCTCAAGGAACCCGTGGGCCACGCCGTGCGCCAGATGTATATGCTCGCGGCCATGGCGGACCTCGCGGTCATCGAGCAGGACGACTCGCTGCTGCAGTCGTGCCGCACGTTGTGGGCCGCCATCGTCCGCGGTCACCTTTATCTCACCGGCGGCGTCGGTTCCGAACCCTACGGCGAGAAATTCACCGAGCCTTTCGATCTGCCGCCCGACCGCGCTTATGCGGAAACGTGCGCCGCCATCGGCGTGATTTTCTTTGCGCGTCGCCTGCTCGATATCGAACTGCGGGGCGAATACGCCGATGTGATGGAGCGTGCGCTCTACAACAATGTGCAGAGCGGCATGTCGCTCGACGGCACCAAGTTTTTCTACGTCAACCCGCTCGAGCTCATTCCCGCCGTGGCCAAGCGCCGCTACGAATGCCATCTCGTCAAGACGCAGCGCGTCGGCTGGTTTGGCTGCGCGTGCTGCCCGCCGAATGTCGCGCGGCTCTTCGCCTCGCTTGGCGAATATGTCGCCTCGCAACGCCCCGACGGCCTCGCCCTCCATCTCTATGCCGAGGGCGACCTGCGTTTTACGGCGGGAGGCCAGGAGGTGCGTCTGACGGTGCGCACCGATTATCCTTGGACGGAGGCGATCGCGATCGAGGTGAATCCGGCGGCGCCGGTGGCGTGCGCGCTGCAGTTGCGCATTCCCGGCTGGTGCCGCGGGGCGAAACTCACCGTCAACGGTCAGCCGCAAGCGCTCGCTCCGGTGGAAGGTTATGCCGCGGTGCGCCGCACGTGGCAACCGGGGGACAAGCTCGTGCTCACCCTGCCCATGCCGGTGGAGCGCGTGCATGCCGATCCGCGCGTCGCGACCGTCGCGGGCAAGGTCGCGTTGCAACGCGGACCGATCGTTTACTGTTTTGAGGAACCCGACAACGGCGCCGACCTCGCCGCGCTCGCGCTGCCGCGCACCGCGCCACTGGCCGCGCGCCATGAGGCTGCGCTGCTGGGCGGTTGTGTGGTCATCGAGACCTCCGGCACCCGCGAACCGACGGCGCCCGCGCTTTACACCGCCGCCCCGCCGGCGGCTAAATCCGTGGCGTTGCGCGCCATTCCCTATGGCCTGTGGGCCAATCGGGGCGAGGGCGAGATGCGCGTCTGGCTTCGGGAATCATGATTATGCTCAAGAAACTAATCCTACTCCTTGGCCTCGGGTCCGCGCTGGGCGGCCAACCGGTGCAGACCGTGCAGGACGCCATTGTGGCCGATGCGCTGGCCGACACGGCGGGTCACGATTTTCTCACCAAGCTGTGCGATGATTTTGGCGGTCGCCTGACGGGTGCGCCGGGCAACAACGGCGCGCTGGACCGCACGTTGGCCGAACTAAAGACGCTCGGGGTTGAGGCGCGGCTGGAGAAATTCAAGATGCCCGGATGGGTGCGCGGCCAGGACGAAGTCATGATGCTGGCCCCGGTGGCGCGGCCCCTGCGCGTCGCCGCGCTCAGCTACACCCAGCCGCACGCTAAGTTTGAGGCCGAGGTCGTGGACATCGGCCAGGGTCGCGACGAAGACTTCGCGAAACTCGACGCCAAGGGCAAGGTCGGGCTCCTCGCGCCTTTTACGACCGTCTCGCGCGGCCAGTATGAAAAGGCGGCCATGGCGCACGGCCTGCGTGGCATTCTCTTCACCAACCGGGTGGCCGGCGGTCAGCTGCTGGCTCGCACGGGTTCGTTCGCCGGCGAGCCGCTGCGCATCCCGGTTTACAGTATCACCCAAGAGGAGGGGAACTGGATCGGCCGGCTTTTAAAACGCGGCGAGACCGTCCGCATCAGCATGCTGACGCGTTCGTATTGCGAAGAAATTGAGACGGCCAACATCGTGGCGACCTTTCCCGGTCGCACCGCCGACACGGTGGTGATCGGCGCGCACTTTGACTCATGGGATCTTGGGCAGGGCGCGATGGACAACGGCATCGGCACCGCGCAGCTCTATGCCATCGCCAAGGTCCTGCAGGCACATGCTCCGCAGAACGAACGCACCATCGAAATGGTTTGGTTTAACGGCGAGGAGCAAGGCCTCTGGGGTTCGCGCATTCATGCGCCGACCCTCAAAGACCGTCCGGTCGCCGCCATGATCAACCTCGACATGGTCGGCTACCCGGTATCGGTGAATTCGCTCGGCTACGATGACCTTGTGCCGCTGCTCGAGCGCTACAACGATTCGCTCGGCGACCACAAACTCAAGCAAGGCGTCGGCAACATCAATTGGTTCGGCAGCGACCACACTTCCTTCCAGCTCGAAGGCATCCGCTCGATTACTTTTGGCGGCATCATTCCACCCGAATCCGTCCGCTACTATCACGATATGGCGGACACGATCGACAAGGTGGAACCCAAGCTGATTGCCGACTCCACGGCGGTGATCGCCGCGCTGGTTTACCGGCTGGCCAACGAGCCCGGATTGCCGACGGATCGCCTGCCGCCGGCGGCGGTCGAGGCGGTCTTCCGGAAGTTTGACTTGCAGAAGCGCATGCGCGGTGCCGGCCTCTGGCCTTTTGGGGATGAGCCTGCTACCGTTCCAATCGAGAAATGACTGCACCTTCCAATCGTCGCACGTTCCTGAAGACGGTGGCCGCGGCCGGAGTAGCCGCGGCCCTGCCGGCTGGCCGCGCGGAGAAAGCGGCGACCGGAGGGTTTTCGATCAAGGCGAATTTCTACGCCTCCGCTGCGGCCTCGGTCATGGTGAGCGGAGGCAGTATCACCTTGCACGGAAAATTTCCGCCCACCGTGACGGCGGCGCACCAGCTTCATTTTGGCGCGCGCAAACGTGTCCTGCTCATCCTGCACGCCACCTTGCCGGCGGATCGCGACGCGATGGAGCGCCGCCTGCAAATCCTGTTCGCCGCGGACGGCTATGAATCGGAATCGCTGCACCACTGGGAGGGACAGGATGCGCGCCGGCGGATCGAGGAAGCGGCGGCGATTTTTGTGGGCGGAGGCGAGACCTTCCTGCTCCTGCGCACCTTGCTCGACACGCAGCAGCTCGGCGTGTTGCGCCAGCGGATTCTGGCGGGCACGCCGGTGCATGGCACCAGCGCCGGCGCGAATGTCTCGGGGCCCGACATCGGTTGCACCAACGATTTTCCCGTGGTGGATGTGCCGACGCGCCTCGCGCTCGGAATTTTTCCCGCGATCATCAACCCGCATCATCCGCGCCAGGAAGAACCGGAGCGGCCCGGCCGCGCGCTGAAAATTCTCACTTATCTCCGCATGAACCCGCGCGAAAGCGTGCTGGGCTTGGGCAACGGTGCGATGGCGCGGTTGCATGAGAAGCAGGTGGAAATTTTGCAAGGGTCGGCGTTCTTCTATCAAGGCACGGGTTACCGCGAGCTGGCTCCCGGTCGTGTGCCGGAGCTCACCGCTTTGGTGAACGCGCATGCCTAAGCTGGGCGAAATCCAGCTGCGCGACCCCTTCATCCTCGCGGACGCCGCCAGCGGAATTTATCGGCTTTACGGCACGACCGCAATGGGTGGACCCATGGAGGCACCCGATGGATTTAGTGTCCGCACCAGCCATGATTTGCACATGTGGAGTGAGCCCAAGTCCGTGCTGCCGCGCCCAGCCGGACCGGCGGACGCGGATTATTACTGGGCGCCCGAGGTGCATTTTTATCAGGGCCGTTGGTTTCTTTTTGGTTCGTTTAGCGCGGGCCTGAACATTCTCAAGCCCCGGGCGCGCTACACGGCGATCTACGTTGCCCCTACGCCCGACGGTCCCTTTGTGCTGCATTCGGACGGGCCGGCGACGCCGCTCGGCTGGCGGAGCATCGATGGCACGCTGCACCTCGACCGGGAAGCGCGGCCGTGGCTGGTTTTCATCCGCGAGTGGACGCAGACTATCGACGGAGAAATTCACGCCATGCCCTTGAGCGCAGACCTGCGCCGTCCGTCCGGCCCGCCGCAACTGCTGTTTCGAGCCAGCGAGGCCGCATGGAGTCTCGCGCAAAAAAGCGAGTTGGGCGACGGTTACCGCGTGACCGACGGTCCTTGGCTGCATCGCACGGCCGCGGGGGTGCTCCTCCTGCTATGGTCGAGCTTTGGCCAAGGCGGCTACCTGACCGGCATCGCGCGCAGCACGACCGGCGCAATCACCGGTCCGTGGGTGCAGTCGGCGGCGCCGCTTTATGCCCACGACGGCGGGCACCCGATGCTGTTTCGCACCTTCTCCGGACAGCTGTTGATGGCCTTGCACACGCCCAACCGTCTGATGCTCGAACGCGTCCGATTACTGCCGGTGCGCGAGACGGCGGATGGACTCGCGTTGGCCTAATTTTTCAAAAACTTTCCCCATGAAACCTGCTGCCTTCCCTGTCATCCACCGTGAAGTTCGTTGCGGCGCGACCACCGCGCTCTACGTGACCGATCCCAAGACCGGCGCTCTCGGTCTCTGGCTCGTGCCCACCGCCCGGCGACGTGCCGTGGTGACGGCCCGCCGGCCGCTGCTCCAAGGCATTGAGATCGATGGCATGCTTGCAACGACGGGCGGCGAACTCCGCGCGTGGACCGTGGAGTCACTGCTCCAAGTCAAATCGCTCACCGATGACTATCCTGCGGGCTTCTCCCAAGGCCGCACCTTGCGCAACAGCGTCACCGTCGATCGCCTCAAGCTCTCCGCCCAAACCGTCACGCGTGCCGCCGGCGCCACCCGTGTGCGCACGACGTTCAAACACGCTGAGGCCGGCTGGCTCGCGCATCACGATCTCGTCTGGCCCCGCGGTGCGAGTTGGCTGGAGAGCAGTGTGACCGTGGAAAACTGCACGGCAGCGCCGCTGACGCTCGAGTTTCTGGCCAGCTTCTCCCTCGGCGGACTCGCGGCGTTTGCCCGCGACGATGCCCCCGGCCGCCTCCGCCTGCACCGGCTCCGCACCGTGTGGAGTATGGAAGGCCGCCTCGAAACCATTCCGTTTGAGGCTATCCAGCTTGAGCCGGCCTGGTCCGGTTACGGCGTTCGGGCGGAGCGCTTCGGCTGCATCGGTGGTCTCCCGGCCAACGGTTTTTTCCCGTTTCTCGCCGTCGAGGATACCAAGGCTGGCGTCCTCTGGGGCGCGCAGCTCGCGCACCCCGGTTCATGGCAAATGGAAGTTTATCGGCGCGACGACCTCGGCGCGATCTCCGGTGGCATGGCCGACCGCGAGATCGGCCATTGGATGAAAACCATCCCCGCCGGCGAAAACTTCACTGCGCCCACCGCCACGCTCGCCTGTGTGGCCGGCAACCTCGAAGACCTGACCGCGGCCTTGACCGCGGCGCAGGAAGTCCCGCTCGCCAATTTACCCAAGAGTGAGGCCGCGCTGCCGGTGATTTTCAACGAATGGGCCACCAGTTGGGGCGATCCGAGCCACGCCAACATGGTCGCGCTCGCCGGCGCACTCAAAGGCACCGGCGTAAAGTATCTCGTGATGGATGCCGGCTGGTATAAACCCGACGGCGGCTCCTGGGGCGATGCGCAGGGCGAATTGCAGCCCAACGCCGCCATGTATCCCCATGGCCTGCGTGCCACCGCCGATGCCATCCGCGCGGCCGGCCTGATTCCCGGCCTCTGGTTTGAATTGGAGGTGGTGGGCAAAACCTCGGCGCTCTGGAACTGCACCGAGTGGCTGCTCCTGCGCGATGGCCGCCCGATCACGGCCGGCACGCGCCGGTTCCTCGATTTGCGCAATCCCGCCGTCGTCGCGAATCTCACCGAGCGGGTCATCGGCCTGCTGCGCGCAAATAATTTCGGCTACCTGAAAATCGACTACAACGAGAACATCGGCCTCGGCGCCGACGGTGCCGAATCGCTCGGTGAAGGCCTCCGTCAACACCTCGTCGGCGTGCAGGCGTTTTTCCGCAAGATCCGCGCCGAGCTGCCGGATCTCGTGATGGAAAACTGCTCGTCGGGCGGACACCGCATCGAGCCTTCGATGGTCGGCCTCACGGCGATGAGCAGTTTTTCCGATGCGCACGAATGCCGGGAAATCCCGATTGTCGCCGCCAACCTGCACCGCGTGATGCTGCCGCGCCAGAGCCAGATCTGGGCCGTGCTCCGTCCGGAAGCCACTCCGCGCCGGCTCGTTTATTTGCTCGCCGGCGGTTTTCTCGGCCGCTTCTGCATTTCGGGAAAATTCGTGGAACTCTCCGTCGCGCAACGCGGGCTCGTGGATCGGGCCATCGCGCTCTATGCGCAGGCCGCCCCCATCATCCGCCGCGGCCGCTCGTATCGCCACGGCCCCGAGGTGGTCGCCTACCGCCACGCCAAGGGTTGGCAAGCGATGGTCCGCGTGAGCACCGATGGCAAACAGGCGCTCGTCGTCGGCCACGCCTTTGCCCAGACCGGCGTCAAAACCATCCGCGTGCCGCTGCCTCCGGGCAAATGGCGCGTCACGGGTGAACTCCACACCGACAAGAAATCCGCCACCCTCGCCAAGGGTGAACTCCGCTGGACTCCCGCGGGCGAGTGGTCGGCGAACGTGGTGTTGCTGAAACGCTGACGCCCGCACCGCACTTCTGCATCCGGTCTGGCCACGACCATTCCTTCCATCCATGATCGTGGCCTGAGCAAAATTCACCGCATGAAAATCACCCGCATCGAAACCACCCAGCAGGGGCAGGGGCTGTTGCTCTGTCGGATTCACACCGCGGAGGGCGTCGTGGGGTGTGGCGAGAGTTATTATATCCCGGGCGCGGTGGCGGCGGTCATTCACGACTGGATGGCGCAGCGGCTGCTCGGGGCCGACGCCCTCGAAATCGAGGGGCACTGGCGGTTTCTGTATGAACGGGCGATGAATTTTGGCGGGCGCGGCGCGGAGTTGCGCGCCCTCTCGGCCATCGACCTCGCGCTCTGGGACATCAAGGGCAAGGTCTGCAATATGCCCGTCTGGCAGTTGCTGGGTGGCAAGACGCAGGACGGCGTGCGCATCTACAACAGCACTGGTTACGGCCGGAACCAGCCGCCGGCACCGGGCGGGATGTGGCCGGGTTACGGGCGGATGGGTGCGCAGGAACCGCTCAACGATTTTTGGAACGCGCTCCACGAGCCGGCGGCCTACGCGCGTGAGATGGTGGCCGAAGGCATCGAGGCCGTGAAGCTCTGGCCGCTGGATTTCGCGGCGCACAAATTAAACGGTAGTCTTTACGTGAGCCCCGGGGATATGGCGGAAGGCATGAAACCGTTCCGCGCCATCCGCGAGGCGGTGGGCGACAGACTCGAACTGATCATCGATGGCCATGGCTTTTTCCAGCTCCCGATGGCGTTGCGCATCGCCGAGGCCATGCGGGAATTCAAGCCGCTGTGCCTCGAGGACGTGATCCGGCCGGACAACGTGGACACGATCCGTGATTTTCGCGCGCAATGCGGCCTGCCGCTGGCGGTGAGCGAGATGCTGACGAGTCCCGAGGATTACCGGCACGTCTTGGAGAAACGTGCGGCCGATTACATCATGATTGATCCGACCTGGGTCGGCGGAATTTCCCCCACGCTGAAGCTCACCGATCAGGCGCAGGCCTACAATCTGCCGGTGATCATGCATGACTGCACGGGACCGCTGACACTGCTGGCCGGGGTGCATGTCGGCGTGGCGCGGGCCAACGTGGCGTGGCAGGAGACGGTGCGCATGCTCCTGCGGATGGCCTACCCGGAATTGGTGACGCAGATCCCCGCGGTGAAAGGCGGGCGTATCGCCGCGCCGACCGGTCCGGGCCTCGGCGCGGACTGGCACGAGGCGCTGTTTCAAAAGCCCAACGAAGTGCGGGTCAGTAAGATTTGAGACGCGCTATTTTCACCACGGATTTCACGGATGAACACGGATGAATCAAAAACGTTCGCGGCGGATTCACGGGATTCGAATTTTAGCCGTGTCCATCGGTGTCATCCGTGGTCAACGCTGACGCAGTTACAAATTACTCATGACGGCACCCAAACCTGAGCACAGTTTTCGCTTCAACGATCTCGCAGACAAGACGCTGCTCATCACGGGCATCACCCGCGGCATCGGGCGCGCTTTGTTGCCCGGCCTGCTGGCGCAGGGGCTCAATCTCATCGCGGTCAGCCTCGGGCTCAAAGAGATGGAGGCCGTCCGCGCGGAGCTGGGCGTGGACGAGACCCGGTTGCGGTTGTTCGAGTGTGATCTGGCCCAGCCTGCCGCGGTCGAGGCCACCGGCCGCGCCATCGCAGCCTCGGGCCTGCGCATTGACGGGGTCCTGCACAATGCAGGCATTGATCCGCGCCATCGCTTTGAAAAAACCGGCGGTCAACCGTGGGATAGCATCTGGCAGGTCAACGTGCGTTCCGCGGCGACTCTGACCCAGCATCTCCTGCCGCAGCTCCGGCGCAGCGGCCACGGCCGGGTGGTTTTTACCGGTTCCGTGGTGTCGGAGATGGGTGGAATTTACATGACGGCCTACGCGACGTCAAAGGCTGCGGTCATGGGCCTGACCCGTTCGCTGGCGCATGAACTGCACGGCAGCGGCATCACGGTGAACTGCATCTTGCCGGGTGCGATTCAGGTCGAGAAGGAAGCGGGCAACACGGTGATGGATGAAAAGCTCATCAGTTGGCAATCGGTCGGCCGGCGGTTGACGCCCAATGATCTGCTCGGCCCGCTCTGCCTGTTGCTGAGCGAGGCCGGCAGCGGCATCAGCGGCCAGTGCCTGACCGTGGATGGCGGACTGATTCACCCGCTGATGTCAGCGGAGACACAATCGGGCCGCCTGAAGGTGGATGGTTACGAATGAGTGCGGCGCAGCCCGGAAGTGGCGACGATCAAAGGGTTGGGCTTCAGCCCGTCTTGGCCGCTGATTTTGAAGCTCTGGCCACCATTAGAGTGACGGCTATGCGAGAAAGTTTGGAAAGGCTAGGGCGGTTTGATCCGGCGCGGGCCAGAGACCGATTACGCCAAAGTTTCGCACCAGAGCATACGCAATGGATTCTGCTGGATGGAGAAAAAATTGGATTCTACACGCTCCAGCCGGCGCCGGAAGGCTTATGCTTGGATCATTTATATGTGCTTCCCGTTTTTCAAAACCGTGGCCTTGGCGGACTGGTGTTGCAGCGGCTGATTGCCCAAGCGGACGAACAGGCTCTGTCCATCAAGGTCGGCGCTCTCAAGGAAAGTGCATCGAATCGATTTTATCAGCGGCACGGCTTTACAAAATCCGGGGAAGGCGAATGGGATGTTTATTATCTCCGCCCCGGTCGGACTCGGTGAAGTCAGGATGGAATGCCACGATGGACAAAGCGCCGGTTTGGGCTTTGCCTCAATCATCAGATGATCCTCGAAGTTGCGATGTTAGACGTGAAGCCGGGTTTGGAATTGGCTTTTGAAAGTGATTTCAAAAGCGCGATTGTCCATCTCACGGGCATTGAGGGATATCTTTCCCACGAGCTGCAGCGATGCTTGGAAAAGCCGAATCGATACGTGTTGCTGGCGCGTTGGCGGACACTCGAGGCACACACGGTGGGTTTCAGACAATCGCCGCAATATCAGGAATGGAAGCGTCTGCTGCATCACTACTACGATCCGTTTCCAACGGTGGAACATTTTGAAATGGCTCACGAAACCCCAAAGTCTGCCCGCACATGAACCTCGCTTGGCGCTACGCGACGGTTGATGATATTGGCTTGGTGGCTGATTGGAATCATCAGCTTATCCGGGATGAAGGGCATCGGAACTCAATGACGGTGGAGCAACTAACTCACCGGATGAAAGGGTGGCTGCTTGGGGAGTATCAGGCGGTAATTTTTGCCGTAGATGAAACGCCCGTAGCCTACGCGTTGTATAAAAAGGAGCCGACACTGATTTACCTCCGGCAGTTGTTTGTGCGGCGCGACAAACGGCGGACAGGAATCGGGCGCGCGGCTTTTGCCCTCCTGCGTGAGGAAATCTGGCCGCGGGGCATTAGACTAACGGTTGATGTGCTCTGCACCAACCATGCAGCGGCGGCGTTCTGGCGAAGCGTTGGTTACCGTGATTACTCGCTCATGCTGGAAATAATGCCGGAATAGTATGATCACCCGACTCGATCACATCCAACTGACCATGGCGGCGGGCAAGGAGGCCGAGGCGCGGATCTTCTGGGGCGAACTGCTCGGCATGCGGGAGGAAGTGAAACCCGAGCCGCTCGCGAGTCGGGGTGGGTGCTGGTTTCGTGCAGGCACCGTGATTGTGCACCTGGGGGTTGAGCAGGAGTTCACGCCGCAGAAAAAAGCGCATCCGGCATTCTGCGTGGCGGACCTCGCTGGCTTGGCGCACCGAATGACGCAAGGCGGCTACCCGGTGACATGGGACGAGGCACTGCCCGATCGCCGGCGGTTCTATACAGCGGATCCGTTTGGCAACCGGCTTGAATTCCTAAAGGACGGCGATGGGTTCAGGCAGAAATAAACCGATCGTTCTTAACCACGGATGAACCCAGATGAGCTCAGTCCCTCTGAGACTATTATCCGTGTCGATCAGTGTTCATCCGTGGTTAAAAATCCGGAAGATAAATGATCTCCGTCGAGGACATCATCCGGCATGACAACAACTACGTGCGCGCGTTCGCGGACGTCGCATCGCGGGATTACGGCGAGTTGTTTTACAATCGCGACAATCCCACTTCACACGACAGCAACCATGCGCTGATCCTGAAACTGGATGGTGACCTCGATGCGGCGATTGCGGACGTGACGGCGTTCTATCGCGGGTTGGGCGTCGCCCCGCGGATCTATCATGGGTTTGTGCCCGGGGCCACCGAGGTGTTGCTGCCGCAACTCCTGGCGATGGGCTTTAAGATGGAGGTATTCGACGAGGAATACTTTGAGTGCACGGAGCCCTCGGTGATCAAGCCGATGGCTGGGTTTGAACTCCGCAGGATGCGCCAGTTGGATGCTGCGGCTCTGGCGGTTTTCCAGGAAGAAGGCCCTTGGTCGGTCGGGGTGATCGAGCGGCAACTCGCGCGGGACGATTATCATTTGCTGGCCGGCTATGTCGCGGGCAGCCCGGTGACGATGGCAGCGCTGGACTTGGCGGAGCGGGTGACACGGGTGGATGATGTGATGACTCATCCCGCGCATCGCCGCCAAGGTTATGGCCGGGCGCTCATGGATGGTTTGGTAAATTATCACCGGCGGATTTCGGGCAACGCCCTGTATCTTTACAGCGGGATTCCCAGTGCCGTCAGGATTTATCAGGCGGCCGGATTCAGGAAACTGGATTGGAAACCTTACAAATGGTCGGCATGGTTGGAGAGATGAGAAGCCCCACGGCTCAGGATGCGGTTGCCGCAGTGGAAAACGCCCTGCATGTCCGTGCCATCGATGCCCGCCGATTTTCAACCGGACTCTGTCATTTCGTCTATGAAGTAACTTTAGAAAAGGGCGGAAGCGTCGTGGTGCGGTTGGCCAAGGCAGACACCGCGCCCCTGTTGGCCGGCGGAGTTTACTGGCACGCCCAATTGATGCCGCTGGGACTGCCGCTGCCCGCCCAACTGCACACCCACTTGGCGGGTCCGATGCCGCACACGATCTTGGAGCGCCTACCGGGTGACGATCTGGGGGCCGTCTACGCGCAGTTGAGCGATGTGGCCAAGAAGACGATTGCGACTGCGGTGTCGGCTGCGCAAAGCCGGGCGGCTCAATTACCCGAAGCCATTGGCTTTGGGCATGCCCTGTCCTACGACGACCCTGCTTTACGGCAACGACGGAGTTGGCGGCAGGTGCTTGATGGACTCATGCTGCGCAGTCGGCATCGGATGCATGCGGTGGGGGCGGTCAATCCCGGGGTTGTGGATCGAGTCGCCCACAGCCTAGATCGTTTTGATAGCTATTTTGATCAGGTGCGTCCCGTGGCGTTTCTTGACGATACCACCACCAAGAACGTCTTGATTCACGAAGGTCGGCTCAGTGGCATCGTGGATGTGGATGAGATCTGCTTTGGCGATCCTTTGCTCACGGTGGGTCTGACCCAAATGGCTTTATTGGCCAGACGACTCGATACCCACTATATCGAGCACTGGTTGGATTGTTTGTCGGCGACGGAGGAAATGCGTGCCGTGACGAATGCTTACGCGGCCGTTTTTTGCGCCGACTTTCTGAGTGAGCAAGGGCACGCCTTTAACCGCGAGAGCACGACGGTGGATGCCGCCGCGATTGCATTCTTGTTGGAAACGCTGGAAACCTTGCTCGCGAATGCCTCCTCATGACCAAGCTCTCCGTCAACA
The DNA here is from genome assembly GCA_017988885.1 of Opitutaceae bacterium. Classification (GTDB taxonomy): domain Bacteria; phylum Verrucomicrobiota; class Verrucomicrobiia; order Opitutales; family Opitutaceae; genus UBA2377. The sequence goes on from JAGNQV010000016.1 coordinate 19,465, forward strand.
TCAACAAGATCGCCCTGCTGAGAAATTCGCGCGGACGAAATTATCCGGATGTGGCGGCGTTTGCCGCGCGTTACCTGGATCTCGGGGCACACGGCATCACGCTGCATCCGCGTCAGGACCAACGGCACGCGCGTTACAGTGACGTGGACCCATTGCAGGCGTTGTGCGCGGGCCGGAACGTTGAACTCAATGTGGAAGGTTATCCGTCGGAGGATTTTCTCGCCGTGGTGCAACGCGTGCGTCCGGTGCAGTGCACGCTGGTGCCGGATGAACCGGGCCAGCTAACCTCGGACCACGGCTGGGATCTCGGAAAGCATGCGACCTTCCTGCGCCCGGCGGTGGCTGGCTTGAAGGCAGCGGGCGTCCGGGTGAGTTTATTTGTCGATTACGATGACCCGGGAATTGCGCGAGCGAAGGAAATCGGTGCCGACCGCGTTGAGCTCTACACGGAGCCCTACGCCGCGCATTTTGGTTCGACCCGCGGCGAGGAAGTATTCGAGGGTTTTCGGACTGCGGCGCAACGGGCGCAGGCGGCCGGACTCGGCGTCAATGCCGGGCATGACCTCAACCTGAAGAACCTCGGTCGATTTCTCACGATCCCCGGGATTCTCGAAGTCTCGATCGGGCATGCGCTCGTTGTGGAGTGCGTTGAGTATGGCATCGAGGCTGTGCTCGCTCGCTATCTGCAGGTAATCAAAGCATCAGGATAGGAACGAGCCGGACTACGGTGTCCGTGGGATCATCACTTGACGCGCCTATAATATCTAACATTATGTTAGGCATGAAAACAGTCAGCATCCGCACGGTGCAACATCAGCTTGCCACGATGATTGCCGAAGTGGAGCAGGGCACGGAAATCGTCATCACGCGTCACCGGCAGCCAGTGGCCCGGTTGCTGCCGGTGGATGGAGCGGCGGCTCGGCCGGAAATGACTCCCGCGGTCGTGCGCAAATACTGGCGCACGCGGCAGCGGCCTCAGGCGGTGCGCTCCTCGGTGACTCACGCCGAACTGATTGCGGCCGGACGCGGTGAGGTATGAGCGCTGCGGCCTATGCTGATACCAGCCTGTTGGCCTCGCTGTATCTGGCCGACGCCAATACGCCGCGCGCCCTGACCGCGGTGGCGGCGGTGGCTCGGCCGCTATGGCTGACAGCTTGGCAGGAGTTTGAACTGGAAAATGCCTTTCAGCTCCGTCTGTTCCGGCAGGAATCCAGCCGGGCTGACTTGGAAGCTGCGACGGCGCATCTGGCCGAAGATCTTGCGGCGGGTATGGTTGTTCCGGCGACATTCCCGTTTGCCTCAGTCCTGCCGATCGCCCGCCAGTTGACCGCCCGCCATACGGCCGCATGTGGCTGCCGTGCGTTTGACGTATTTCACGTTGCCGCCGCGCTCCAAATGGGTGCCAGCCGCTTTCTTTCCTTCGATGTCCGGCAACTCACCCTGGCCCGCGCGGCTGGTCTGCGCACGCGCTAGAGTGGTGTTCGCCTCAAACCGAGATGAACGCACACGCCCAATTAGCCAAAAAGGTATACGATGTCGCCCATCTGCGTGGCACGTTCCTGTTGCGATCTGGAACGACGAGTTCGGAGTATTTCGACAAATACCGGTTCGAGGCCGATCCGGTGATTTTGCGTGAGGTGGCGGAGCAACTCGCCCAACGGCTGCCCGTGAATTTCGAGGTGCTGGCGGGTTTGGAGATGGGCGGGATCCCCATCGCTACGATGTTGGCACAAGTGACGGGCAAGCCGGCGCTGTTCGTGCGGAAGAAAGCCAAGGATTATGGCACATGCAAATTTGCGGAAGGCGGCGAGGTGCGCGGCCGGCGGTTGCTGGTCATCGAGGATGTCGTCACCTCGGGCGGCCAGATCCTCGAATCGGTGGCGGCGCTGCGCGGCGAGGGGGCGATTATCGACGATGTAGCCTGCGTGATCGACCGGTGCGCCGGCGGCCGGGAAAACCTACAGCAGGCCGGGCTGCGGTTGATCAGCTTGTTTACGAGCGACGAGTTGAAACAAGCATGAAGGCACTGGTGTTCGATTTGGATGACACACTGCTGGACTCGGCGAAGCGGATTGGTCCGCAAACACGGCTCGCCTTGGACGCGTGGCTGGCGGGTGGTCGGGAGATTATTTTTGCGACGTCCCGGCCGATTCGGAAAGTGCGGGCGTTTATCCCGGCGGAATTGTTCCGGCGTTGTGAAATCATCACGATGAATGGCGCGGTGCAGCACTCCGCGGGCATGCAGACCTACAAGGCCGCTGGATTGGGCGCGGCTGGGCGCCAACTGATCGAACGCTTCCCGATGGGGCATGAAGTTCACCTCACGGCCGAACTCGACGGTGAAATATTTGCCACCAACTACCTCTCCACCGACGAGGAATTGCTGCAATGGAATGCCGCGACTCCGGACATGATCGTGCCGCTGGAGACCATTGATTGTAACCAGATCGCCAAGATCGCGCTCAGTCGTTGGGGTCCGCATTTGAGCGACCTCCTGCCATGGCTAAACGGCTTGGGCTGCGAGCTGATCATGGCGGAGGACGGTAAGTTTATCAACGTGGTCGCGCGCGGGGTGGATAAGGCTCCCACGCTCAGCCGTTACTTCGCCGGCAAAGGTTGGAGTCGGGCGGACATCGCCATTTTCGGTGACGATCTGCCAGACATCAAAATGATGGCACTCACCGATCACGCGGTGGCGATGGCCAACGCGAAGCCGGAAGTGAAGGCGGCGGCGCACCATGTGATTGGCCATTGTGATGAGGACGTCATCGGGCAGCATATGCAGAGATGGCTATGATGAACCTCGGCTTTCTGGCATCGCATCGCGGTTCCAACATGCAGGCGGTCGTGGATGCCTGCCGCAGCGGCGTGCTGGCGGCCAAGCCTGCGGTGCTGATCTGCAACAACCGGCAGGCCGAGGTGGTGGGTCGCACGGAGCAACAAGGCATTCCGGTTTATGTATTGAATGCGGCGACGCATCTCGATCCCGACGCGTTGGACCGGGCGATGCTCGACGCCCTGCAACGGCACGCCTGTGACATGATTGTGCTCGCAGGTTTCATGAAGCGAATCGGCCCGCGGGTGTTGGCGGCGTTTCGCGGGAAGATCATCAACATTCATCCGTCTCTCTTGCCCAAATTTGGCGGACAAGGCATGTATGGCCGGGCGGTGCATGAGGCCGTTCTGGCCGCGCGGGAGAAGGTGACGGGAGTCACGGTCCATCTCGTCAACGAAGAGTATGACGAGGGTCGGATTCTGGCGCAGTGCGCAGTGTCAGTTGCGCCGGACGACACGATTGATGCACTGGCGGCCCGGGTGCTGGAACGGGAACATACGTTTTTGGTCGAAACACTTGCGGCAATCGCAAGCGGTCGCATCGCGCTTTAGCCGCGGATGGGCCGACCGGCCGCCAAGGATAATGTGCGGTTACGACACGCGGAGCTTGTCGCGCGGAGATAAACTTTCAGCATGCCGGAGTGTTCAGGGTTACCCCACCTATTCAGCTCTGCTTGTTTTTCATGGCCGGCCTTGGCGTGGTCAGGGCGGCCGGGCTGGCTCCGGTCTGGGAACATGTGGCCGATAGTCGCGGCACGGAGGCGCAGGTCGCGTTCAGTCACGCGAAGGAGAACAATCCGCGGGAGCGGGCGGCGACCGAAGTGGTGCTGACATTGATGCGGCCGCCGGTGGCGGAGGGGAAGCTTACGGAATTAGAGGCGACACTTGCCGGACTCGCGCAGGGCGAGGATGAAACCGCGGCGCTCGCGCTTTATTTGTCGGGGCGCGTGCAGCAGATTCATCACCTCCATGCGGACTATCCGCGGGCGGCAGAATTTTATCGTGAAGCCGCACGGCGGTTTCCACAGAGCCACTGGGCGCAGCTCGGATTGGTGAAACTGGGTCTGCTCACGCTTTATGTGCTGCCCGAGCCGGTGGATCCCGCCGCCCGGATCGCGGCGGCCACGGCGCAGCTGGCCGGTATCACGGAACCGGCTTTGCGGCGCGATTTGCAATTGCAGATTGGCCAAGCGGCGCTGGGCGCGGGCCGGCCACTGGACGAAGTCCTGCCTCACCTGATGGCGGCGGAGGCGGTGGGTGGGTTGCTCGGCATCGTGGCGGAAGATTTGGTGATCCAGATCGGTGAACTTTCCTTGCGGGCCGGCCATACGGCGCAGGGTCGGTCCTATCTGGAAAAGTTTCTGCGCGAATATCCCACCAACACCCGTCGCTATACGATTGAACAGCGGCTTGCCGAGGTGGCATTAGACGCAGCGCCCGCGCGGGAGGTGAAGCCATGAAACCCGGCCGGCTCCGCAACCGGGTGGCGCTCGTCCTCTTTCTGGGCGGTTATGCGGTCGCGATGTATTGGGTTTTCACGCGGTCGAGTCCGTTGGCCGAGGAGCGCCCGATCACGATCCGCATTGCGCATTGGCAGATTGAACTCGGACCGCCTGACGGCATGGCGGCGGTCATCCAGCGCTACGAGGCGCTGCACCCGAAGGTGCGCGTGAAGCAAGTGCTCATCCCGAGCACGGTTTACCGGCAATGGCTGCGGTCGAATTTTTCCGGCGGCACGGCGCCGGATATTGTTGAATACGGGGCGTGGCTCGACGGCTTGTCGGATTTTCCCGCGCGGTATTTTGAACCGCTGACGGCTGACCTGCTGCAGCCCAATCCCTATAATGCCGGCACGCCGATCGCCGGCCGGCCGTGGCTGAAGACGTTTGTAGACGAGTTGCTTGAGCAGCGGCTCAACTCGCCCGAGCCGGGCCAGTATTATGCCATTACGATTACCCGCGGCTCGATCCGTTTTTTTTGCAATCGCGACCTGCTGCGCAAGATCACCGGCTCGGACGAGCCTCCCCACAACCTCAAGGATCTGCGCGCGCTGTTCAGCCAGGTGGAGGCCTATGCGCAGCATTCACCCCGGCCATTGCATTCGCTCGCGGGCAGCCGGGACAATGCGCTCTGGCTAATGGGCTTTTATCTGGGTGGTCTCACGAACCGGTTGGGGCGTAGCCTCGACATGGAAGGCGTGCACACCGTGTATCCGCGGCAATTATTGCACGCTTACCTGAAAGGCCGGATCAGTTATGCCATGCCCGACTTGCGCGCGGGGCTTGAGGTGCTGCAGGAATTCGGCCGGCAGATGAAGTCGGGATTTATGCAGCTGGGGCGCGACGAGGCGGTGCGCGAATTCCTCGCGGGCGAGGCCCTTTTTATTTTTGCCGGCACGTGGGATGCGACCACGCTGCGCCGTTCGGCGGATTTCCCCGTCGGGGTGCTGCGGATGCCGCAGGCCACGGCCGATGATCCGGTGGTCGGACCCTATATCATGGGCCCGTTTTCCGATGGCGACAACACGACGAGCTTTGGGTTTTACCTCAATCGCGAGGGGGCGAATCGTGCGACGGCGGTGGATTTTCTGCGTTTCCTGACCAGTTACGAGAGCAGTAAATTGTTCATGGAAAAAAGCGGCTGGGTCTCGGGCATCGCCGAGGTGCCTGTGCCCGGCGATCTTGCCGCCTATCTTTCGCCGGGTGATGGCTACGCCTACGGAGCGAGCCTGCCGAACAGCGGTTCAAACATGCGCATGTCACTGGAACGCAACCTGCACCTACTTACGGGGCCGCAGGGCACCGTGGATCAACTCACCGAGGTGCTGGCCGCGGAGGCGCCCGAAGCGGCACGGGCGGATCTGCGGGCCGAGCAGCGCGCCGCCACCATCGTGGTGCTGCCGCAGGATGCACGCATCGCCGCGCTGGGCCTGTTGGCCGGAGCCACGTCGCAGGATCAGGCAATCATCCTGCGGCGGGAACGACTCGAAGCGGCGCAGACGCAGAGCGAGGCGCGCGCCTTGATGATTGGTAGCTGGCTCCAGGCCGCCGGACCGCCCTGACGGGCGCCGAAAATTGATGCACGCGAGTCTTGTCGCAGGCGCTGAATGTTTCACGATGCGGGCTGTGTTTGCCCTGTTATACCCCGGTCGGATTGCCTTTGGCTTGGCGCTGCTCACGGCGCTGCCGCTCGCCGCGCAGAGTGAAATGGCCGAGGCTTGGCGGCTCGTGGGCGGACACCTCTACACCGAGGCCGGCCTCAAGCTGAAGGCGGCCGATTCGCCGCGGGAGCAGGAACTGGCGCTGGCCGTCATCCTTGCCGCGCAGCAACCCGTGACGGAGGAGAAGCTGGTGGCGGTCGAGCGCCGGTTGGTGGTTTTAGCGGAAGGTCAGGACGAAGTAGCGGCGGCCGCGTTGTATTTTGCCGGCCGGCTGCGCCAGGTGCATTTTGCCCAAATTGATTATGCGAAAGCGGCGGAATTTTACCGCACGCTGGCTGAGCGGCAGCCTGCCAGCGCCTGGGCGCAGCTGGGCCTCGTGAAACTTGCGTTGCTCACGCTCTACCAATTGCCGGAACCGGCGGCACCGGCCGCGCGATTGGCCGCCGCTGAGGCTTTGTTACCGCGGGTGACGATTCCGCGGCTGCGCCGCGACCTGCTCATCGTGCTGGGTCGCACGCGGTTGTTTTATGACCAACCGTTGGCCGCGGTGCTGGCAGACTTGCTGGCCGCGGATGCCATTGGCGGACTGACGGGGGTCGCCGAGGGCGGTTTTCTCCTGCAGATCGGCGAGCTTTCTTTTCGTGCGGAAAAATGGGCGCAGTCACGGGATTATTTCACGCGTTATCTGCAGGACAACGGGGCGGACCCGCGTTCGTTTGCAGTGCGAAAGAAACTGGCGGTGATAGAAGCGCGACTGGCCGGCGCAACGGCGCAGGAGGATGCACCATGAAGCGGCGCTGGACGCGGAGTCGCCTCGCGCTGGTGGTTTTGGTCGCCGCCTATGTCGCATCGGCGTGGTGGCTGTTCGTTCGTAAAACCGGAGCGGAGGGAGACGGCCGGCCGACGATCCGCATCGCCCACTGGCAGGTTGAACGCGGTCCGCCCGACGGTCTGGACGCGGTCATCAAGCGTTACGAAGAGTTGAACCCCGCCGTCAATGTTGAGCAGGTGCAGGTGCCCGGCCCGGTTTACCTGCAATGGCTGCGCACGAACCTCGTGGGCGGCACCGGCACGGACATCATCGAATACGGCACTTTTCTGGCCGGCATGCAGGATGTGCCGGCGCGGTTTTTTGCGCCCATCACAGCGGAGTTAGAGGAACCCAATCCCTACAATCGCGGCACGCCGCTGGAAGGGGTGCCTTGGCGCAATACCTTTGTGGACGGGCTTTACAACGAGCAGATCTTCGCGCCGGAAATCGGCCAAATTTATTCGGTGACGCTGACGCAGGTGACCTTGCGCGTGTTCTGCAACGAGAACCTCCTGCGGGAAATCGTGGGGGATGATCCGGACTTTCGGTTCCCGGAGAATTTCGACGCCCTCCGAAAACTGTTTGTCCGCACGCAGGAATTCGCCCGCCGCACCGGTCGGGGGGTGCACGCGATTGCCGGGGCGCGGCTCAACGCCGAATGGACGCTCGACATGATAATGAACTACGTGTTGCTGCGTAAATCGGTCGAGCTCGATCACGAGGGCTTGCTGGCCCGGTTTCCGCGCAATGTGCAGATGGACTACCTGCTCGGCCGGTGGAACTATCACCAGCCCGATGTCATGGCAGCGCTGAAAATGGTGCGCGAGCTGACGGAACAGATGCGGCCGGGTTTCATCCAGCTTGAGCGCGACGCGGCGGTGCAGGAATTCATGCGCGGCGACGCGCTGTTTGTGCTCACCGGGACTTGGGATGCCACGAGTCTGCGACAACTGGCGTCTTTCCCCGTCGGCATCCACCGGTTTCCCCAGCCGGATGCGAATGATCCGGTATCGGGCCGCTACTATTACGGCCGCACGGCCGACGGCTCGGGCCTGACCGCGATGGCGATGTATCTCAACAAGAGCACGCCGCATCGGGCTGAGACGATTGATTTCATGCGCTTCATGACGAGCGTGGAGGGCGGTCAATTGTTCATGGATCACAGCGGCTGGATTTCGTCGGTGCGCGACACCCGGGTGCCGGCGGACCTGGTGCCTGCGTTGGGTATCGTGGATGGTTATAGCGCCGGCGGTGGCTACATGCGGACAGGGGCAAGCACCGCGCAGGCCTTCATCAAGAACATGTATAAGCTCGTCGGACCGCAGGGTAGCGTGGAGGGGTTTGTCGAGGCGGTGGATCAGGACATGCCCGTGGCGCAACGGGCGGACCTGGAAACGGAACTGCGCAACCTGACCAACGCCTTGCGCCCGCAGGACGCGGAGTTCATGGCCATGCGCGCACTCGACCGCATCGGCCCGGTGTCCGCCGCCATCACGGCCCGCGGCGATTCGCTGGAAACCAGTCAGACGCTCTCGGAGATCAATATCTACCAGGGCCTGACCGTGCTGGCGCAGACCGCAGCCAAACCCTAGTAACGCTCCGGCGGTAAATTTCGGCAGCTGTGCACTGCTGTCCAAAACAGGCTGAGAAAGGGGTGATTACGACGAGTCTTCCTTCTAGAGAGGGCCGAGAGCGGAAACATGGTTGGGGTGGAATCAGCCGGAGGCGGGGATGCTGTCCAACTCGAGGC
>JAGNQV010000142.1 GCA_017988885.1 Opitutaceae bacterium
CGAGTCGCCCGACAGTATTTCCAAGACGGTGCTGGCCCGTGGTCTCGATGTGGGCTCGGCCTTTGAGATTCTTTCCATCGATATCGCCGACGTGGACGTCGGTGAGAACATCGGGGCCAAGCTCCAGGAGGCGCAGGCCGAGGCGAACAAAAGCATCGCGCAGGCGCAGGCGGAAATCCGCCGCGCCGCCGCGGTGGCCGTCGAGCAGGAGATGAAGGCACGCGTGCAGGAGATGCAGGCCGAAGTCGTGCGCGCCCAGGCCGAAGTGCCCAAGGCGATTGCGGAGGCGTTCCGTAGCGGCCGACTCGGCATCATGGATTATTACAAGATGGAAAACGTCCAGGCCGACACCGGGATGCGCAAATCCATCGGTGATGCTGACGCGAAGAAGTAAACGCTGCGGCACCCGCGAGCATGAGCTGGATTCTGGATCATCTACAAATCGTCATCGCGGCAGCGGCCGCGATTGCCTACTGGCTTAACCAGAACAAAAGGGGCCAGAGTGAGGCGGAGGGCAACGCCGAGGGCGGCGAATTTGCGCCGCCGGCCCACGCGGACCCGGAAGAGGCCATGCGCACGCGCCGCATCCAGGAGGAAATCCGGCGAAAAATTGCCGAGCGGTCCAGTGGTGGATCGCTCACCGTGCCGGCTCTCCCGCCAGGGCCGCCACTTTTTCGCGAGAATCCGACCGCGCCGCGACCGGTGGTTGCACCTTTGCCCCCACGGCAAATCTACCGCGAGCCGCCCGCCCTCCAAACACCGCCGGCTTCGACGGCGGCGATTTTGGAGCGCCAACTCGAACTGGAAGAGCAAATGCGCGCTTTGGAAGATTCCCGCCGGAGCGCGCAGCGCAAGGCGGCGGCGCTCGCGGCGCAGACCGCAGTGCTGCCGCCGCCACCGGCCCGGGGTGAATTGTTGCAGGAGCTGCGCGGCGCGCAAAACCTCCGGCGCGCCATGCTGCTGCGCGAAGTGCTGGGCCCGCCCGTGGCGTTGCGTTGAAATTCACTAAAAGCGAAAGGCCGCGTTCCATTAAGAACGCGGCCTTTCGTTTTTACCGGCAAGCAACTCAGTTGATTTTGGCGCGGTCGTAACCGTCAAAGGGCATGGGGTAGCGTTTGCCCTTGATTTCGATCTGCAGATTTTTGCCGGCGCTGGCGTAGATATAAATGGGCTCGGTTTTCGCCACGGTCTCCGTCTGGCCACGCACCAGTGTGGTGTCGGGCAGCAACACACGGCTGCCATCCACGGTCATTACTTTTACGCGCAAGGTATCGAGGGCGATCAGGGTGACGGTCTGGTCTGTGGCCGGTTGCGCCGGGTTAACCGCGGCCTGGAGAGGACGACGGTCAACGGCGGGAACCGGATCGCTCACGATGGCTTTGATCGCCCAGACAATCAGGAGGAGGACGAGAACACCGGCCACGGCGATGCCGCCCTTGAAAATGAGCTGAGGGGAGATGGCCGGCCCTTGGGGGAGGCTGCTGCCGCTGCGATTGAGGCCGGTGGCGCGGCGAGAGTTATCCGCGGCTGGCGCGGAAACTTCCTCGCGCTCGGGCGTGGAACTTTTTTCACTGGCGCGCTCATCGGCGGAGGCGACCGAGACTTCCATCCGCCCGTAGATTTCCCGGCTGGGTTGGCGGGACCGCGTCTCGCCCCGGCCGAGCGCGGTGTAATCATTCATCAATTTTTCCACCGGCAGCTTGAGGAAAAAAGCGTAGTTGCGGAGGAAGCCGCGCACGTAGATGTCGGCGAGGTTGAGATCGAACTGATTGCTCTCGAATTTGTGCAGATAGTCGCTGCGAATCTTGGTGGCTTCCGCCGCCTCGCGGATGGAGACGCCTTTGCGTTTGCGGGCTTCCTCAAGCCGTTCGCCGATGTTCTGCATGGAGAGAGTCAGTTAGGGGTTTTACGTGAGCAGGGAAAGAGTGAAATGCCGGAAATACGTGATCAGCCGCGGGCTCAATTATTGCCACCGGAACTGTAAGTGTCGAGGTCCACGAGAATCTCGCGCGGCGACGACCCGTTTTCGGGCCCGACGATGCCCTTGTCCTCCATCACATCCATGATGCGGGCCGCGCGATTGTAACCGATGCGCAGCCGGCGTTGGATCATCGAGGTCGAGGCCCGGCGGGTGGACTTGAGCACTTCGAGCGCTTGTTGGAACAATTCCTCGTCATCGCCGAGATCGCCATCCGCGGCCCCGCCCTCGCCGTCTTCATCGTCTTCAGCGGCGGCGCGATCGATTTGCTGCTGCACGGACTGGGCATATTGCGGCGGACCGTTGCGCTTGAGAAATTCGACGATCTCCTGGACTTCCTCGTCGGCGACGAAAGCACCTTGCGCGCGAACGAGGCGCGAGGAACCGGGCGGGGAAAAAAGCATGTCACCGCGGCCAATGAGGGTGTCGGCGCCCTTGCCGTCGAGAATCGTGCGCGAATCCACCTGGGAGGCGACTTGGAAGGCGATGCGCGAGGGAAGGTTGGCCTTGATGACGCCGGTGATGACATTCACGGACGGGCGCTGGGTGGCGATGATCAGGTGAATGCCGGCGGCGCGGGCGAGTTGGGCGAGCCGAGCGATGGAGTTTTCGATTTCCGCCGGCGCAACCATCATGAGGTCGGCGAGCTCGTCGATGATGGCGACGATGTAGGGCAGGCGCTCGGGAATTTCCATGTCGTCCGTCGCAGCCGGATCAACGCCCGCGAGCCGGGCTTGCGCTTCCTCGGTGGGGTCGGGTGCGGCGCCTTTTTTGCGGGTGTTGAAGCCGAGGATGTTGCGGACATTGACCTTGGCGAACATCTGGTAGCGTTGCTCCATCTCCCCGAGCAGCCATTTCAGCGCCCCGGGCACTTTTTTCGGCTCTGTCACCACGGGAATGAGCATGTGTGGCAGGGAGTTGAAAATCTTCAACTCGACGACCTTGGGGTCCACCATGATGAGGCGCACATCCTTGGGGCTTTTCGAGTAAAGGATGGAGGAAACGATGGAGTTGATGCAGACGGATTTGCCCGAGCCGGTGGCGCCCGCGATGAGCAAGTGGGGCATCTTGGTGAGGTCGGAGATGAGCGGCTTGCCGGAAACATCCTTGCCCAAGGCGATGGGCAGCTCGGCTTTGGCGTTGGCCCAGTCTTCACTTTCGACAATCTCGCGCATGCCGACGGGAGTGGGGTGCTGATTGGGCACTTCGACGCCGACCGCCGCTTTGCCGGGGATGGGCGCAAGAATACGCACCGATTGCGCGCGCATGCCGAGGGCGATATTTTTGTCGAGGCCGGCGATCTTTTCGACGCGCACACCGGCGGCGGGCACGACTTCGTAACGGGTGATGACGGGGCCGACATGGATTTCCCCCAGCGTCACCTCGACGCCGAATTCACTGAGAATGCGCAGGAGGTTTTCGGCGTTTTGCCGGTGCTCTTCTTCGCTGTTGGCCGAAGCGGGTTTGACCTGCTCCTTAAGCAGTCTCAGCGGTGGGAACTCGTAATTGTCGTCGGTGCTCTGAGGCACGGTCGCCTTGGCTTTCTTGGGTTCCTCCGGCTTGACGATGTTGAGCTGGATTTTGCCGGCCGCGGCGGCCAGCGCTTTGGTGTCGGTGGCCGGCGGCGTCTTCTCAACCGATTTGGATGGAGCGGCAGGCGTGGGTGAGGTTTCGGGAGTCGAGGTGCGTGCGGCAACAGGCTTGGCCAACGGATCGTCCTTCGATTGGGGAACGATCGTTTTCTTCGCCGTGGTCGGACCGACCGGGGCGGAGGCGGCGATGGCGGTGGGCGCCGGGGCCTTCAGGGCTTCTTTCCGATATTTTTCATGGAGTTCCTGTTCCTTCGACCTGGCGGCGGCCGACTCGGCTTTGCGCATGGCACGCTCTTCACGCCAGACATGGAAAAGTGCGATATAACGTTCAAATTCCGCGCCGATGTCCTTTGTGAAGATGAACATCAGGCTGAACAAATAGACCGTGCCCAGCAAGAGGCCGGCCCCAAAAAGACCGAGCGTGTCACGCAAGCCGCTCTGGAAAATGATACTGCCGAGCCAGCCGCCCAAGCCGTGGGGGAAGTAATCACTGGCTTTAATGCTCTCGAACATGGCGCCGAGACCCGCGAGGGCGGCGATGGCAATGATCATGGCGATCAGCCGGGTGCCGGCGAGGCGGCGAGCGTTGCGCAAGGAAACGTAAAGCAGCCAAAACAGGAAAAAAGGCACGAGATAAGTGCTGCAGCCAATCGTGTAAAGCAGCACCCAGACGCCATTTGCGCCCCAAAGCCCGACCAGATTCGTGCTCTTCGGCGGCGAACTGGAGAAGCTGCTTTGCATGGGCACATAGTCGAAAAGTGCCACAATGAACAGGGTGCCCAGAATAAAGCAGACTACGGCCGCAATCCAATTGGGCCGGTAGCGGGGGGCCTGATAGGACGGGCCGTTATTTGAGTTTGAAGTCTCGGACTTGGGCATTTGTTGTGAACCAGCTCTACTTGAGCGGATTCCAAGCTAAACGGCAGGGTGGTCAAATGTAAACACCCCTGCCCGAGGTTTGACAGAAAACTCATACAACAATCATGCGAGAAATCCTCCGTTTTGCCCCACTCTATCAAGAACGTGTTTGGGGCGGTCGCGCCCTTGCAGGCACTTTTGGGCGAGAACTGCCCTCCACCCAGCCCATCGGCGAGAGCTGGGAAATAGTGGATCGGAGCGAGGCTCAATCGGTGGTGCAGGGGGGGGCGTATGATGGGGTGACTTTGCGGGCGCTGTTGAAGAAGCATCCGGCCGACATCATGGGGCCGAAGTGGCCGGCGGATAAACCTTTCCCGATTCTGGTAAAATGGCTCGATTGCCGCGAACGGCTCAGCCTGCAGGTGCATCCCCCGGCGGCGATTGCGGCTCAGCTCAACGGTGAGCCGAAAACGGAAAACTGGTATATCGCCGACACGGCGCCCGGGGCCCAGCTGATTGTCGGTCTGAAGAAAGGCGTCACCCGGGCGTCCTTTGAAAAGGCGATCATTGAACAGTCGGTCGAGAGCTGCGTGCACAAATTTCGCGTGGCCGAGGGCGACTCCATTCTGGTGCAAAGCGGGCAGGTGCACGCGATCGATGCCGGCAACCTCATTCTCGAGATCCAGCAAAATTCCGACACGACCTATCGGGTTTACGACTGGGGCCGGGCGGGACTCGACGGCAAACCCCGGCAGTTGCACGTGGCGGATTCGCTGAAGTGCATCCAATGGGATGACTTTGAGCCGACGCCGGTGCGCGGGGCGCCCACCTCCGCCGTGATCGCGGATTGTGATGAGTTTCGCATCCGGCGCGTGGTCTTCGGTCCGGGTGATAAACTGGTTTTTGCCGCGGGGCAGCAACCACGGCTTTTGAGCGTCGTGAGCGGCAGCCTGCATTTCGGCAGCGTGACCTTGGGGCGGGGCGATAATGCGCTGCTGCCCTACGCCGGCGAATTTCACGGCATGGCCAATGAGTCGGGTATCTTGCTGGTCACGGAGCAATTCGCCTGAGCGCCCGATGAATGCCGCCCAGCCGGCCGCGATGCGAGGCGGCATCATGCTCAAACTGCTGCTGGCTTGCACCGCGCTTTTCGCGCTGGCCGCGCTCGGCTGGATGCTGCTGTTGCCCTATTTCGTAACGCACCGTATTCGTGAGCGCACTGGGTTTGACGCCAGCGTTGCCAGCCTGATGGTGAACCCTTTCACCGGCCGCCTGGTGGTAAGCGGGCTTGTGCTGAACAACCCGCCGACCTTCCCGCGGGCCGAATTTTTGCAGGTGCGTGCCTTCGAAGCGGACGCGGAACTGCTGACCTTGTTCACGAACAAGCCGGTGTTTTCGGAGGTGACGCTCGACATCGCGCTGGTGGCACTGGTCAAACGCGCCGATGGCCGGACCAACGCGAAGGTATTTCAAGAGTATCTGGCTGGCGGCGCTCCGTCGTCCGCCGGCAAGCCGGCGCGGCAGTCGTTTCACATTCGCAAGCTCCGGGTGCGCTTCGATCGTTTCATGATTGCTGATTATACGCCCCGCCGGCCGGTGGTGCGCGAATACGCCCTGAACCTCGACCGTTCCTTCAGCAATATTACCGATACCAGGCAATTGTTGCTGCCCGCCTCGGTGGATCAGCTTTTTGCCCTGGGCGGTGCGGTCGGCACCTTGTTGCCGGAAGACGTCACCCAAGCCCTGGACCGGGCGCTGCGTTCCGGCACCGATGTGATGAGGGAGCTGACCCGGCGCGGCACGACTATTTTGCCCGGATTCACTGATGCACTTGAAGAAAGCAAGAAGCCGTAGTTGAGTGACCGTTTATCATGACCAGTCCTGATTCCACAGACACCGACCACGCTGCCCAAACCAAGGCGGATGCCACCGCATCCCCCGCTGCGGAGGCGCAGGCCGCCACGCTGACGGCGGAAGAGCAGCTCGCCGCGGCCAAGGCCGAAACCGCCGCCCACTATGACCGCTACATGCGGGCGGCCGCGGACCATGAGAATTTCCGCAAACGCGTCACCCGCGAAAAGGATGAGCTGCGGCAGTATGCCGCGTCACGCGTGCTGGAGGACCTGTTGCCGGTGCTGGACAATCTCGGCCGCGGCCTCGTTGCGGCCAAGCAGCCCAACGCCGACCTGGCCACGCTGGTGAGCGGCGTGGAGCTGGTGCTCGCGCAGTTCAAGTCGGCTTTGGCCAATCACGGGCTCACGGAAGTTAATCCCGTCGATCAGACTTTTGATGCGCACCAACACGAAGCCATCTCCCAACAGGCGAGCGCCAGTGTGCCCGAGGGTCATGTCATCACCGTCGTGCGCACCGGATTTTCACTGAACGGCCGGCTCCTGCGGCCGGCGGCGGTGATTGTTTCCAGCGGTCCGGCCAAAGCCTGAGTTTTCCCGCCATGGCCAAAGAAGATTACTACGAGCTGTTGGGTGTTACCAAGACCGTGACGCCTGAGGAATTGAAGAAAGCCTACCGCAAAAAAGCGGTGCAGTTCCATCCGGATAAAAATCCGGGCAACAAGCAGGCGGAGGAAACCTTCAAAAAAGTTTCCGAAGCCTACGAAGTGCTCAACGATCCCGAGAAGCGCGCGGCGTATGATCGCTATGGCCACGCGGCTTTCCAAGGCGGCATGGGCGGCGGCGGCCAGCGCGGTCCGGCCGGGGGCGGCTTTCATGATCCCTTTGACATTTTCCGCGAGGTTTTCAACCAAGGCGGCGGTGGCGGCGGCGGCGGAATTTTTGACGAAATGTTTGGCGGTGGCGGCGGCCGCGATGGCGGGCGCGACGGTTCCGACCTGCGTTATGACCTTGAGATCACGTTGGAGGAAGCGGCGCGCGGGGCCGAGAAAGAGATTTCCTTCCGCAAGAACGTCAGTTGCGAACGGT
>JAGNQV010000143.1 GCA_017988885.1 Opitutaceae bacterium
GTTGCGTCTAGAACGCCCCCATGTTCAGCGGCGATTTTTCAAATAGGCCTGCACTTGGTCGTGATTGCCCGCGAAATCGAAAACCAACCGGTCCGACTCTGGCAGAAAAACCAACCGGATATCGCGGTCCAAGCGGGATTCGAAAACTCCAGAACCGAGTCGGCGGATGCTCCGGCCGCTATGGAGGTGCGGTTGCCCCCAAGCCGCGGCGGTCAGTTGCATGGCGGCAAATGCCGCCTGACGATCCAAGCCCTCGCTTTTGACGCAGGCCCGGAAACGTGCCGTGGAATCAAAGGAGATCATCGGCTGACTTCACCGGGCGGGCGGTGCCAGTCTGGCGCTCGCGGGTCAGCCGTCGGCGAATGCGCTTTTCCGACGCATCCATCTCGGCGACGGTCAGGCCGTATTCACTCTGGGCGTAGGCATAGCTGTCTTCCTGCACGGCAAAAGGCAGGCCTCGACGGGCAATGACTTGGGCAAAAAGCATGTTAACTGCGGTCGTGGCATCAAGCCCCAGTCCGTCGAGAATCTTCTTGGCGGCAGCGGCGCGACGGGCGTCAACCCGGGTGCGAAGAAGGGTGGTAGCCATGAGCTCAAAGGGGCTCAATTGAGCTCTTGTGTCAAGGACGGGAGAGAGGCTCAGCTCTGCGCGTGCCGGCGGCGATACATCGACGGCGATTCCCCATAACGCTGCCTGAAAGCCGTGGCAAAGACGGACGGGCTCTCAAAGCCGGCGGCGTAGGCGATTTCGCCGAGCGTTAAGGTGGGCTCGGGCATGAGTTCGAGCGCCCGCTCGAAGTGCAACCGTTGCGCCTCGGCGTAAACCGACGTGCCGAGCGCGGCGCGGAAGCGCAGCTCCAGCACACGGCGGGTCACGCCGGCGGCGCGGGCGACTTCCTCCACGTAGATCGTGTTGCCCACATGCTCGCGCATGTGGTCCAGCGCTTGCGCCACGACTTCATCGTCCACGGCAAACCGATCGGTGGACTGGCGGGTCACGATTTTCTGCGGACTCACCAGTATTTCCGCCGGCTTGGTTTTATTTCCATCCATCAGCGCCTGTAGGGTCTCGGCGGCGAACAGCCCAATTTGTTGGGTGTTGAGCTGGATGCTCGTCAGTGGCACGTGGGCGAACTCCACGCGCGCGAGGTCATTGCCCACGCCGAGGATGGCGACATCTTCCGGCACACGCAGCCCGACGCGCGCACAGGCCTCGTCGAGCTCGAGCGCAACGCGGTCGGTGAACCCAAGGATGCCGACCGGACGGGGCAGGGTCTTCAGCCAGGCGGCGAGCCGCGTGCGGGTGGCGTCGGGGTAGGGTGCGTTTTGGTCTCCCTGCGGCAGGATGTGACGCGGGACGGCCGCTTTCACGCCGAGCGCGCGGGCCTCGGCACAAAACCCGCGGTAGCGCCGCACTGAGCCGAGATGCGTGGCGTTGCCGCAGTAGGCGAAATGCCGGAACGCGCGCCCGTGCAGATGCCGCAGCGCCAGCCGGCCGGTGCGCAGATCGTCGGTGTTGATGAGGGGAAACCGCGGCGTGGCGATCTGGCCCGACACGTTGACCACCGGCAGGCCGAGCGCGGCGAGGGTGGTCTCATTGCGGCGCGTCGCCACGCGCGCGATGAGTCCGTCGAGCTTCAGCCGGCGCAACGCCGCGGCGTCGTAAGCCCGCGGGTCGGTGAACTTGAGCACCGTGACTTCCGGCCGCTGCCGGAAGAACTGCGCGATGCCGCGCAGGATGCCGCGCCCATGCTCGGTCGAGAGCGAGAGATAGACAGCGATGCGGCGGGACTCAGGCATGATGGCAGAATTATTTGACCACAGATTTCACGGATGAACACGGATTAGGAAATCCGGAAACCGGAAAGGATGGCCGCCAAAAGTCACATAAAGCGCAAAAACCAAGCTAGGTATTCTTTGCGTCCCTGACTCTTCGTGTCCGCCGTAGGCTTGGCGAAGGTGGATGCGGCTAAATTGTTTTGGTTTCATCTCGTGGATCGAATCCGTGAATATTCGTGTAATCCGTGGTTAAAAACAGGTTCAGCCGTATTTCGCAAAATATAAACTCTTTTTCGCATTATCGTATATCCGGCGCCCCGGGTTTCCGCTAGGCTCTTCCTTCGCCCCATCCCCGCATGAGCTCCCCCCGGGTTCTTCTCACCACCACTTCTTTCCAGGACACGCCCGGCGTGCATCACGACATGCTCGCGGCCGCCGGCTTCGAACTCGTGCGCGAGCGCGGTCCGCTCTCCGAGACGCGCATGCTTGAGCTGGCCGGGCAGTTCGACGCCTACCTCTGCGGTGACGACGCTCTGACGCGTGCCGTCATCGCCCAGTCGCTCCCGCGGCTGAAGGTCATTTCCAAATATGGCATCGGGCTCGACAAGATCGACGTGAAGGCGGCGACCGACCTCAAGGTCCCGGTGCTCTTCACGCCGGGCGTCAACCACACCACGGTTGCCGAGCATACCTTCGCGCTGATGCTGGCCGCGGTGCGCAACCTCGTCGTCGAGGCCAACCACGTCGCCGCCGGCCGCTGGACGCGCATCACGGGCAACGAAATCTGCGGCAAGACCCTCGCTATCGTGGGCTTCGGCCGCATCGGCCGGGAGGTTGCCATCCGCGCCCGCGCCTTCGGCCTGCACGTCATCGGCTACGGCCACTACTGGGACGAGGACTTCGCGCGCTCACACGACATCGAGCGGGTGGTAAATTTTGACGAGGTGCTGCGCCGCGCCGACATCATCTCGCTGCACACCAAACTTACGCCTGCCACCAAGGGCCTGATCAACGCGCAGAATTTTCCGCTCATCAAAAAAGGCGCCGTCATCGTCAACACCGGCCGCGGCGAGCTCGTTGACCTCGATGCGCTCGTGGCCGCGCTCAAGTCGCAGCACCTGCTGGCCTACGCGGCCGACGTCCTCGATCAGGAACCGCCGCCCGCCGACCACCCGCTGCTCGGCCTGCCTAATGTCATCCTCACCCCGCACATCGGCTCGCGCACGCACGAGAGCGTGCAACGCCAGGCCAGTTGCGCCGTTGAAAACCTCACCCGCTTCCTCGCCGGCCGCGAACCCATCGCGCGAGCCAATCCATTTTAAATGTGGAACTCAGGAATGAAGGAATAAGCCTGATCCATTCTGCCCGTTCTCGTTTTCCTGATTTCCACATTCAATAAATCAAATTTTCCCAGCCATGTCTGAAACCTTCCACATCGTCCCCGAGACCCAGCACAACGCGCTCATTGCCGCCGCCTACCGGCATCGCGGTTACCACGCGGATGAGGCGGAGGAAGGGGCGCGGTTCTGCGCCGAAGCTTCGCGTCACGGTATCCGCACGCACAACGGCCTCAAGGCGCTGCACCTCGACCATGTGCTCGGCTCCGGCTCGCAGGGCTGCGTGCCCGGCGCGCAGATCGAGGAAATACCCTCGCGCTTCGCCGCGACGAAAATCTGGAACGCCAATAAAAAACTCGGCCAGGCCACCGCCTACCGGGCGATGGCCGAGGCCATCCGGCTCGCCGACGAGTTTGGGGTCGGCACGGTTTCCGTGGACAACGCCTTTCACTACCTCTGGGGCGGCGGCTATGTGATGGACGCAGCAAAAAAGGGTTACATCGCCTACACCAATTGCACGGCGGCGCTCGCCGAGGTCGTGCCTTTCGGCGGCAAGTTTCCCACGCTCGGCACCAATCCGCACTCGTGGGGTTTTCCGACGACCGCGGCCGTGGGTTTTCCCATCGTGATCGATTGGGCCACATCGGTCATTGCGATGGGCCGCGTGCAACAGCTCAAGCGCGAGGGCAAGGCGCTCCCGCCGCTCGCCGCGGTGGACAAGGATGGCAAGCCGACCACCGATCCCGACGCCGTGGCGGCGTTGCTGCCTTTCGGCGCGCACAAAGGCTACGGACTTTCGCTCATCAACGAACTCGTCTCCGGGTTCATCGGCGGTTCACTGCCAACCCTGCGCAATCGTTGGGCCCAGGCCGCCGGCGACAAAGCCACCTGCACTTTTTTCTTCCAGGTGATTCATCCCGAGGCGATCAGCGGCGGCGCCTTTGCCAAGGGCCGCACGCAGGCACAGAACGTCCAGGCCGTCATCGCCGACGTGCTCGGCCACGGCAATGAGGGCTGCATGCTGCCCGGACAGTTGGAAGCCGAGTGGGCCAAAAAGTGTGCGGCGACCGGCGGGCTGCTGTTCAGCGCGGCGGAGATCGAGGCTTTTAGCGAAGTCGCCACCGAATGCGGCCAGCCGCACTGGGATAGCGCGAGCTTCAAGGTTTTTGCGCCATGAAACCGAACCCGAGCCGGCGTTTATGGGTAGGGGCGGTTATCCCTAACCGCCCGGTTGGATAATCGCTCTCTGAGGGCCGTTAAGGATAACGGCCCCTACCCACAGACACCAAACTCTTAGACCCCAGCCTTTTCTCTCCCATGTCCAATTATCTCGATCAACTCTTCGGTCTGTCCGGCAAGGTAGCCGTCGTCATCGGCGGCACCGGCGAACTCTGTGGCGCGATGGCCGAGGGCCTCGCCGGCGCCGGGGCCGAAGTTGTTCTCGTCGGCCGTAACGTCGAAAAAGCCGAGGCGCGCCTGAAGAAAATCACCACCGCCGGCGGCCAGGCCTGGTTCCACGCTGCTGAGGCCACGAGCAAGGCGGAGGTCGAAGGCGTGCGTGACGCGGTGCTGAAAAAATCCGGCCGGATCGACATCGTCATCAATGGCGCGGGCATCAACTCGGCCACGCCGTTTTTCGATATCACCGAGGAGGAGTTCGACCGCATCGTGCGCGTAAATCTCAAAAGCGTCTTCCTCGGCTGTCAGGTTTTCGGCAAATACCTCGTCGAGCGCGGCGAGGGTGGTTCCATCATCAACCTCGGTTCCATGTCGGGCGTCGTGCCGCTGTCGCGCGTCTTCACCTACTCGGCGACAAAAGGTGCGGTGCACAATCTCTCCCTCAATCTCGCCCGCGAATGGGCGCCGGCCAAGGTGCGCGTCAACGTCCTTGTGCCCGGCTTTTTCCCCGCCGAGCAGAACAAGAAGATCCTCTCGTCCGACCGCGTCGCCAGCATCATGGGCCACACCCCGATGAAGCGCTTCGGCGAAGCGCGAGAACTCATCGGCGCGACGCTCCTGCTCGCGAGTGACGGTGCCGGCTCCTTCATCACCGGCGAGGAGCTGATCGTGGACGGCGGCTACCACGCGATGACGATCTGAGTTTTAACCACGAATGAACACGAATAGACACGAATGTCCGTAAAGGCCGGCACCCATTTCGTGTGCCTTCGTGTCCATTCGTGGTTAAAGTTTCTGTATTTTTTCCATGTCCGCCATCAACGAATTTCTCCTTAAGAACAACCTGCGCATCGCAGAGAATCCCTGCGTCTCGCCCGACTTCTGCCTCGACTGGTCTGCGTTGTTGGCCGACGTCAAAGTCGGCAAGGTCACGGAATACCCGAAGAGTCGCTTCGCTACCAGTGCGGGCGAGTTCACCCTCGTCGAGAATGCCGCCGGTGACTGCGCCTGGAAACTGACACGTAGCCACGAGCGTGAGCGAGTGGACCTCGCCGGTGGCTTTAAACACGGCGGCGCGACCTACTTTCCCGCTTCGTGGGCAAACCTGCTCACGCTGAAAAATCTGATCCAGGAGCTTGACGCGGCCTCGACGATTTTCCCGACGGCTGGTGCGAAGCTCGGCCGCAGCACCCTTGGCGTCGGTGCGCGTTTCACGACGCTGCACTGGCCGGCCGTTGAATGGGCCATGAGCGCGCTCGAGATCGGTCTCACCGCCAACCAGAATTCCATTCCGCGCGAACTCGTTTACGACGTGGACGCGATGCTCGCCAACCGACTCGACACCGTGCCGTTTCCGTTCATCGGCACGAATGTTCCCGAGGGCCATCAAGGTCAGAGCGTCGAGGGCATGAGCCACGGCTGCGTCCTCTCCAAGCTCAAGACCGGCTTCCACCACCGCAAGATCGCCTGGTCGTTCAACGCCGACCATCAACCCATCGGCGGCAAGTTCGACAACCGCGAAGACGCGCTGGTCAAGGGCTGCCTGCTCGCGAGCTACATCACTTTCGACCTTTCGCCGGAATTAGCGCATACAACGATGCCGTCCGACGCAGAAACTTGGGTGAAGACCAACGTTCCTGCTGAAATTGTAGGTCTTGCGATGAAACGTGTGAAGGCATGCGTTCGTGACAATGGGCTTTCTGCAAGTGCCGCCGAATCTCTGCTTGGCACAGATGCATTTGGAAAGCTGCTCGCGACCGTTTGGCCGTCCATGCTCAAGATGAAGCGCCGCGACGAAAAATATGCCTCTGCCCGTGCCGCCGCGTTCACGACCGAAGTCGGCCGCAGCTATCTCCGCGAACTTTCCATCGACGAGTTGCCCGGCCTCACGACGCCCGAGACGACCGCCATCATGCTCGCGCTCTGCGAAGTGCTCGGCATGCCGGTCAACTTCGTGGCACCGGCCTTCGGTTTCCAGAAGAACACGCCCTATCCGGACAACGCCGCGCTGCAGCAGCTCATCGAGGCGCAGTGGAACGTCTGCAAACAGTTCGGTGTTTCCATCGGCTTCCACTCCGGCTCTGGCAAGTCCGCCGAGAACTACCGGGTCATGGGCGAGGTCACGGGAAGCGCGCTCGAGATCAAGACGAGCGGCCGCTATACCTACGAAATGGGCGTGGCGATTTCGCAGTCAAAGCATGCGGCCGACGCCGCCCTCTGGCGCGACTGGTATCAGTTCACGGTCGATATGGCCGTCGCCGGCGCGTTCAGCGCCGACGCCACCGAGCAGAAGATGGCCCGCATCTTCGTGACCACTTCGCTTGCCGCGGCGGGGAAACCGATCGAGGTCTTCACGTCGCCGGCCACCTGCCGCGCGGCGCTCGAGGCGCTGCCGCCTTCGGCTGAACACATGATTTTCTTCGAATACAACTTCCTCTACGTGCTCGCCGCCGGCGGCAAGCCGGAGAAGTCCGCCCTCGGCGACCACACGTCTGCCGGCTACCGGCAGCGCGCGCGCTTTTACGCGGTCAGCGCTGAGACCCGACTGCTTTTCTCGAAGCGCATCGCCGCCTACCTGATCTTTCTCGCGGAGAACACCGGCTTGGCGACCAAGGAGCGCTGCGCTGCCACGAGCAAGCTGCTCGCCAGCTACACCACGCTCGACGCGATGCTGAACGACATCAGCCGCTAAGAAACACCATTAATATGGAAAGCTGGAAATCAGGAATCAGATACCTAGGTCAGGATTCGCGGATTCGATTCCAGTCTTCCTGAGTTCCACATTGTCCCTGCCTTTATGTCTTCCCGCTCTTTCATCCACGAC
>JAGNQV010000017.1 GCA_017988885.1 Opitutaceae bacterium
CGATGAAGGCAAACCATGGCAACAACGCGGCCGATATTAGGTTAATTACAGAGCACTAAAGGCGTGCATCGTCCGCTGAAACTCATTGTATGGAAGTGGCTTTACGGCGGCAAAACCTCTCCAGAATTCTGGCTGGCGCATTTTGCCCTCGTTTTTTCACCCGGTGCACCCCGCTCCGCCCATATCCTCCGCTTTCACCAAGTCTCCCTTGGAAAGAAAAATCATTGCAGCGTTTGGCGTGGCTTTGGTCACGTTCGGGTTGCTGGCCGCCGGTGCCTGGTGGAGCATCAGCCGCTTCCAAGCCACCTTACGGTGGGTGGAGCATACCCATCAGGTGCTCTATGAACTGGAAGCTTTGCTCGGTCATGCGGTGAGTGCGCAGGCCGCATCACAAAACTACGTCATCACCGGTGATGAAACTTCCCTCGACGATTGGGTGGCCGCCATGCATCAGGCCGGGCTGTCACTCCAACACCTGTCCGATCTGACGGAAGACCATCCCGGCCAAAGCCAGCGCATCAACCAAATCAAGCCGCTCATGGCCATGGCGGCCGCCCTCACCCGCGAACGCCATGAGCTCCGGCAACACAGCGGCCCGACGGTCGCCCTCACCGAGGCGCGCAAAGGTGAACTGCGCGCGGTGGTGGAACAAATCAGCCAAGTCGTGCACGCCACCGAAACCGAGGAACGTGCACTCCTCGACGCCCGCGCCGGCGAGACTCAAACCGCTGGCTACCTCACGCTCGCGGCCCTGCTCGCCATCACCCTGCTCGCCATTTTCCTGAAGATCTTCGCCATCCGCCAGGTCCTGCGCGATCTCGCCGCCCGCAGAAAAGCCGAGGCCCAGCTCGACCGTTTCTTTGACCTCACGCGGGATCTAACGTGCATCGCGGGCTTTGACGGCTACTTCAAGCGTCTGAATCCCGCTTGGGAACAGACTTTGGGCTTCAGCCTCACCGAGCTGAAATCAAAACCTTTCATGACGTTTCTACACCCGGAGGATCGTGCGAGCACCGAGGCGCAAGCCGCACGGCAAGCCAGCGGGCTCGAGGTCGTTTCTTTTGAGAACCGCTATCTTTGCCAAGATGGGTCCTATCGCTGGTTGCTCTGGAATGCCCGCCCTTCCATGGAGGACCAGCTGATCTACGCCACCGCCCGTGACATCACGGAGCACAAGCGCAATGAAGCGCAGATCCACCTGCTCAACCAAGAGCTCGAGCAACGTGCATTGCAGCTCGAGGCCTCGAACCAGGAGCTGGAGGCTTTCTCCTATTCAGTGTCGCACGACCTCCGCGCCCCTTTGCGCCATATTGATGGCTTTGCGAAACTGCTCACCAAACATGCCGCCTCCAGCCTGGACGCGCAAGCCGTCCGCTACATTACCACCATCAGCAATGCCGCCACGAAGATGGGGCAGTTGATTGATGAGCTGCTCACCTTCTCGCGCATGAGCCGGACCCACTTGAGCCTGGTGGAGTTCGATCACGATGCCCTCGTCGCCACGGTCATCAGTGAAGCGCAATTTCCCGACCAGCCTCCCATCCTCTGGCAGATTGATCCGCTCCCCCGCATCCGCGCCGATCAGGCGATGCTCCAACAGGTCTGGTTCAATTATCTCGACAATGCAGTCAAATATTCGCGCGGCGCGCGTGCACCGTGCATCGCGATCGGCAGCCGGATCGATCCGGCGGCCTGGGAGGTCGTGTTTTACGTGCGGGACAATGGCGCCGGCTTCGACATGCAATATGTGGCCAAGCTTTTCGGCGTTTTCCAGCGACTGCACACGGAAGCCGAGTTTGAGGGCACCGGGATTGGTCTCGCGAATGTGCGCCGCATCATCAGCCGCCATGGCGGCCGCACTTGGGCCGAGGGTCGGGTGGGCGGCGGCGCGACCTTTTATTTTTCCCTGCCGTTGTCCTACCTCGTAACCGGCCCAACCTCCGCCAGCCCTAACTGAACCCCATCCCATGCTCCGCCCCATCCTGCTTGCTGAAGACAACCCCAACGACGTGGAACTCACCCTCACCGCCCTGAAGGAGGCCCGCCTCGCCAATGAAGTGGTGGTCGCCAACGATGGCGTCCAAGCGCTCGACTTCCTTTACCGGCGCGGCCGCTTCGCCGGCCGCACCACCCCGCAACCCGCCGTGATCTTCCTCGACCTCAAGATGCCACGCATCGACGGCCGCGAGGTGCTCCGCCGAGTCCGCACCGATCCCCAGCTGCACACCGTGCCGATCGTCGTGCTCACCTCCTCCCGCGAAGAACAGGACTTGGTCGAAACTTACAAACTCGGGGTCAACGCCTACGTCGTCAAACCGGTGGATTTCAACGGGTTTGTTACAGCCGTGAACCAATTGGGCGTGTTCTGGGCGCTCCTCAATGAACTGCCCCCGGATCCGCCTGTCTCGATTCATGGCTGAAGCTGTCCTCCCGCCGTTTTATAATTAGTTTCTATCCCGCCTTTTTGTCATGAATATCCTGCATCTCGAAGACAGCCCAGAGGACGCCGAATTGGTCCATGCCATCCTCGCCGAAGAATGGCCGGGGTGCCGCGTGTCCGTCGTGGCGCATCAGGAAGATTTTATCCAGCAGCTCGATCGGGGCGGGTTTGATGTCATCCTTTCCGATTTCACGCTCGCCACTTTCAACGGCTTGGACGCCCTCAAGCTGGCACGTGCCCGCCAGCCCGAAACTCCCTTTATTTTCCTGTCCGGCACCATCGGCGAAGATCGCGCCCTGGAGGCGGTGCAGGCCGGCGCCATGGACTATGTGCTGAAGGATCGGATGAAGCGTCTCGGCACTGCCGTGCAAAACGCCCTCCGGGAAAGTCAGGAGCGCAAGCAGCGGCAGTTGGCCGAGGCGGCCTTGCACCGTTTCGCCGCCATTTTGGAAAACACGCCCGATTTCGTGAGCATGACGGACCTCACCGGCCGGGTTTTTTTCATCAACCATGCGGGCTTGGCCATGCTTGGCCGACCCGTAAGTCAGGATCCGGGCCTGTTGTCGCTGGAGGATTTTTATCCGGCCGCCAGCGGCGAGCGCATTATGCGCGAATACCTACCTCTCGCCCTCCGGGACGGTATGTGGCTGGGCGAAGCCACGTTGCAGGCGGGGGATGGCCGGCTAATTCCGGTCTCCCAACTCATCATTGCCCACCAGACCGCGGAGGGCCGCCCGGAATATCTGTCCACCGTCATGCGGGATCTCACCCCTTACAAGGAGGCAGAGCGCCGCATCAGCGCGCAGGCCGGCCTCATCAACAAAGCGCGCGAGGCCATCATCCTCACCGATCTCGACGGCCGCATCACCTTTTGGAACCAAGGGGCCGAGCTCATCTCGGGCTGGACCGCGCTCGAGGCGGTCGGCCGGCCTTTCGCGGAAATTTTTGGCGCCGACATCAAAGGTGACCTCGCCACGGTGCGCCAGTCCGTGGACGCCACGGACGAATGGCGCGGCGAGCTCCAACTGCGCAACAAGTCCGACCAGTTGCGCATGGTGGAGATCAGCGTCTCGCTCATCCGCGATGAGGCCGATCAGCCCACGGCCCGCCTCAGCATCGGCACCGACGTCACCGAAAAAAAGGCCATCGAGGAGCAGTTTTTACGCGCCCAGCGCATCGAGGGCATCGGCATGCTGGCCGCCGGCATCGCCCATGACCTGAACAATGTTCTCGCACCCATTCTCATGGCCGTGCCGATGCTGCGCGACCGCGCCAGCGACCCGGCGGACCTGCGCTTGCTGAACAATCTCGAAAGAAGCGCTGAACGCGGCGCCGGTCTGGTGCGCCAGATTCTCAGCTTCGCTCATGGCGTCAGCGGTGAGTTCCAACTGCTGCAAATCCGGCACATCGTCCGGGATCTCAGCGCCGTCATCTGCCAGACGTTTCCA
Source organism: Opitutaceae bacterium (assembly GCA_017988885.1). Taxonomy (GTDB): domain Bacteria; phylum Verrucomicrobiota; class Verrucomicrobiia; order Opitutales; family Opitutaceae; genus UBA2377. Next base: position 3,889 of record JAGNQV010000017.1, read on the forward strand.
AAAAATATCCGTCTGGAGGAAGAGATGGCCGGCGAGCTTTGGGCGGTGCGGGGCAACCCCACCCAGATCCACCAGATGCTGCTCAACCTCTGCATCAACGCCCGCGACGCCATGCCCAACGGGGGCCGGTTGCGCCTGCAGCTCCAGAATTTGAGCCTCGATGCCTTGGCCGCCTCTGCCTTGGAGGGCGCGCAGCCCGGCCCCTACCTGCTTATTCAGGTTGCTGATACCGGCACCGGCATCCCGCCCGAGGTGCTCACCCGCATTTGGGAACCATTCTTTACCACCAAAGGCACGCACGGCACCGGCCTCGGCCTGGGCACCGTGCGCGGACTCGTGAAAGATCACGGGGGCTTTATCACCGTGAAGACCGAGCCCGGTCGGGGCACTTCGTTTGATATTTACCTGCCTGCCATCGAAGCGGCCTTTGCGGACAAAACCCCGCCGGTGGAGACCGCGGTCCCGCGCGGTCAAGGTGAACTCATTCTCGTCGTGGATGATGAGCTCAGCGTGCGCGAGGTCACCACCGCCATTCTCGCCAATCAAGGTTATCGGGTATTAAGCGCCAGCGACGGCACCGAGGCAGTCGCCATCCTTGCCCCTCGCTCCAGCGAAGTCCGGCTAATGGTCACCGATCTGCAAATGCCTCACCTCGATGGCCTGGCCTTGGCGCGCGTCGTGCAACGCCTGAACCCCGCGATCAAGATCGTAACCGCCAGTGGCATGGGCAGCAGCCGCAGTATCGCTGCGGCGAAACTGGCCTCGGATGCGTTTCTGATGAAACCCTTCAAGGCGCTGGACCTGCTCGCCATTGTGCAAAAATTGCTGAACGAACCGGCCAAGCGTAACGAACCGGGCATTGAAATTTAAGCGACTCGGTCCGCCGTAGGACCGGTTGCCTTAGCCGCCGGCTCCATGCCTTTAAGGGTGGGCACGGCGGCAGCGCCCGTCCGCCGGCCAAACGCCTGCGTCAAATCCGACGCCCGCGCACCCGAACCACTGGGCGCATTCCCATTGGGTATTTCTACGCAGTGCCGCGGCCTTGCCAATGAGACTTGTGGACTCATGCACAGAATTGCTTAGTAAGCAGTTCTAGGAGTAATATCGGGCACTTGTGAACCCACGCCGCAATTCAAATTCTGCCTTCACTTTGGTCGAAGTGATGATGGCTGCCACCATTCTGGTGGTGGGGTTCGTTGGCATGATCCAAGCAGTCACCATCGGCTCGGAAATGCTGGCCACCGCACGCCGCCAGACCGTCGCTGCCCAGATCATGACCCATGAGCTGGAAGCACTGCGCTTAGTTGATTGGGCCACCATTACGGGCTATTCCGCATCCAGCACGGCAGTGACCGTGGATCCCCAATTCACCAACGCCGTCGCCGCCACCGGCGCAACCTACACTTTGAGTCGCTCCTGCGCTTATGTGTCAGGGACCAGTAACAAAATTCGCGAGATCACCTTCACCGTTACCTGGACCGTGCGACCCAGCGGCATCTCGGCGTCCCGCACCTACACGCGAATCATGTCGGGCTACTACAGCCAATACGGGCTAAATCTTACCTACCAGCGCTCGTGATTTTCGCCCGTTCCAATTCCCGTGCCGGCTTCACGATGGTTGAACTCATCATCGGGATGACCCTGGCCGGCATGATCATGGCGGCCGTGCTTTCCAGCTACCTTTTCCTTGGCCGGCAGTTCACCCGGCTCATCAACCAGCAGTCGCTTGAAACCCAGGGCCGCCGCACGGTGCAATATTTTACCCAGGACGTGCGCACGGCGTCAGCCATCAGCAACATCGTCATTACCACCAACACCAAGGCCGAGTTCACCCTCACGCTGGCCACCAGCACCGGCACCAAGAGCATCACCTACTATTTCAATGATACCAATGCGGCCGTCACGGCCTACAGCGTGAACATCCCGGCTTATGCACTTTCCCGCATCGACCGGGGCAGCAGCACCGGGCAGACCCTCTTGACCAATGTGACGGAAACCGGCGGCGGCGTCAGTTTCAGCTTCTACGACTCCGCCGGCCATCCTTATACGAGCTACACCAGCTATCTCGCCAGCTTGAAACAGATTTCCATGACCTTCAGCACCCAGTTCATTCCCCGCAAACCCGGCACCCGCACCAAGGTGCTCGGCACCGGCACTATCACGCCAATCTACCAAGGCGCATCCGCCCGGTTGCTCATCCGCAACAAGAGCCTGCTTAATTAATGCTTCGTCCCGGATCCAACCAACGCGGGTCAGTCGTGCTCGTCGCCCTGTGCTTCGTGGCCGTGCTGGGCATTGCCTTGGTCGGTTACATCACGGTCAGCAACCAAGCCATGCGCCTGAGCAATCGCTCCTCGATGAACGGCATGAGCGGTCAGTTCGCGGAAATGGGTCTCGAACAGTCACTGCTAGCCTTCAACACCAATGACTGGTCGAGTTGGACTCTCAGCGGCACCACTGCCACCCGCACCCTCTCCTTTGCCAGCACCAAATACGGCAGCAGCGGCGTAACAGGCACGATCAAACTGCGGGTCGATAATTACAATGCGTTCAACCTGCCTTCCAACTGGAGCTCCGCCACGAGTTACAACGTCAACGACTTGGTTAACTACAGCGGCACGTGGTATCGCTGTTTGGGACCCAACTCAAACAAGACTCCTTCCTCCGCTACCGTTTATTGGATACCTGAGCAGGTCGCCATCAACTCCGAGTGGAGCATGAAAACCAATTACGCGGATGAAAACCTAGTGGTGGATGGCGGCCGCTGGTATCGTTGCCAGTCCCCTCACCTAAGTAGTATTTCCAATCGCCCCCCAAATCCAAACTGGATTTACGTTCCCAATCTTTACGAAAACAACACCTACTCTGGCATAAACGAATCTATTCTCAATTATACTAATAAAGCTTGGTATCGCTATTCTTACGGCTGGGATACCACTCCTCCTATTTCGTGGCGCTGGCGTTATTCTCCTCCTCAAACGTATGCGGTCGGCGACTCGGTGTTTTATAACAAAGTTTGGTATGTTTGTAAAACCGCCCACACCAGCAGCAGCAGTTTCGATTCAAGCAAATGGACGAGTGGCACGGTCGCAACGACCACGGCGGGGGCCTCTGCGACTTGGACCTGGAGCGCTGCCAATGCCTACAAGCTGAACGATGTCGTTTATCGCAGCGGGAGTTGGTATCGTTGTATTTTAGCTCATACTGGGCAGCAACCGCCCAATGCCACCTATTGGAGCACCGCCCCGCTCTTCAGCTACGACTGGCGCGCCAAAAATACCTATGCGGCCAACAGCATCGTAAACTATGGCGGCGTTTGGTATCGCAATACCAGCAGCACCACCAATCAACCGCCCGTCTCGCCTTGGTCCAGCGCCGCGACCTCCTCATGGAGTTCCGCCACAGCCTACAGCATTAACGCTTATGTCAGCTATGGCGGCGTTTGGTATCGCTGCGTGGCAGCCAATACCGGGAAATCTCCGAACAATGCGACCTATTGGACCGCGTTGGGCGCACCGGTAATTTATGCCGAAGGCACTGCCACCCGCGCTGATGGCACCACCACCAAGACGCAGCTCCGCGCCCTGATCGCTCCTGCACCGCTATTCCCCAACGCCGCCGCTGCGACCGACATCCTTACTTTGAGCGCCGGCGGAACCATTGATAGTTACGATTCAGGTTTCGGCTCCTCCGGCTCGGACTCCTACACCTACAACCAGACTACCACCCCTTTTTCTGTCGGCAGTCCCAACATCGGCTACGTGGCCGTGCTGGCCGGCGGCAATACTTCCGGCACCGCCGTCACGGTCACAACTGCGACGGTGATGGGTTATGTCGCAGCACCCTCGTCCGCTTCGTCTCCTTATGCGCCCCTGACGTCATTCGGCGGTTCTGCCATCGTCAAAGGCTCGGCCGCCACGCCTTCACCCAAGGCCGATGTTTCACGACTCAGCCGAAACCCTTACATACCTCAGTTTGATACCCAAAATGTCTGGGATGGCGCTTTGTTGCCCGATCCCACCACTTGGTCGGGCAGCAGCTTGGTCATCGGCACCCCCGGCGCGGTGACTCCCGCTCATTATTATTATGACGATAATCTGGATTTGAATGGAGATACCCTGACGATTGTCGGCCCCGTGGTCTTGGATATCCAAGGCCAACTTCGCACCCGCGGCAGGAACGGTCGGATTGTAATCACACCCACCGGCTCGGCCGAAATTCACTTCAGCGGGAGGCTTCGCATCCAGAAGGCCACCGGCAGTGGGATTGACAACCAAACTTTGGACCCAAAAAAGTTGATTTTGATCGGCAGCAACAGCGGCACGAATCATCTCTACCAAACCACCGCGTTCGATTTCTACGGCGTAATCTATCTGCCCAATGCCGGCCTCACGATTGATAACGGGCCGCAATTTTATGGCGCGCTTTCAGCCAAGACTCTCACGTTCAGCGACGATGCCAACCTTCACTACGACACCTCCTTGCGTTCCGCTACTTTCAGCGGGGTCGACTCCGCCTACATTATTTCGCAATGGGCCGAAATCACCAATCAAAAGGAGCTGGTCCCTTTCTGATTCCATCGCCATTCGCGCTTTAACGGAGCTTGAGCCCGCCGATTTCGTGACTTTTAGTGTCGCCTGTTGTATCTTCCATCGCGCCCTATCGTGCCCACGTTAATCCATGTCCCTGTTTAATCGCAAAGCGCGCAGCGGGGTTCTGCTCAACCTCACCGATAACTTTATCCAACTCGCCCGTATCGTGCGGCTGGATGAAAAACCGCTGGATCTGGACCACTTTGCGGAGCTCTCGCCCGATGACGAGACCGGCACCGAGCGCTGGCTCCAGCGCCACTTCGGCGAACGGCGGCGCGGCCAATTTTACCCCGGATATTGCGGCTTTCATCCGACGGAGCGCGTCATGGTGCGCGAAATCATCACCCCGCGCCGGTTGAACGAGCCCGGCTACGTGCACAGCCTGCTCGCCGAGCATGCTAAAATCTCCGGCATCCGCGATTGGACGGTGGCGGCCCTGAATCCGATGGACGGCACTCCGCTCGCCCCGGAGGGCAACCCCCGCCACGCCCTGCTCTTTGGCGTGCCGTGGTCCGCCATCCGCAAGACCCAGGAGCGCTTGCTCGACCTCGGCATCCGGCCCCGCCGGCTCGAGGTCAGCACACTCGGAATGCTGGGCTGCCTCACCCGGCATCGCATCCAGAGCGGTTACGCCCACGCCATCGCCGTCTGCGAAATCGAGCACACCCAGACCCGCCTCTACCTTCTGGCCAAGGACGGCGTGCACATCCTCGCCTCGCTGCCCCACGGTCTCCTGTCCATCACCGAGGCCGCGATGAAGGAGCTCGACGCCCCCGATGTCGCCACCGCCCGCCAGCAGTTGGAAGCCCCCTCCGAAGCGCTGGTCGCCCAAGGCCGCCGGTTCATGCGTGCCATCTCCCGCCACTTCAAACCCGCCGTCGATCATTTCGAACTCAAGACCGGCCATCGCATCGACGCCTTGCACTGCACTCAACTGCCCTCCCGCCTCACTTGGCTGGCCGATGCGCTCGGCGCCGCCGTGGATCTGGCGCTGATCCAGCCCAATGTCTTCAACCTGTTCGCAGAGGGCGGCCTGAAGGTTTCCGACGAGGGCGAGCCCATCACCGCCAATTGGATGTCCAGCCTGAGCCTGGTGTCCCAACTCGCCCCGCCGGCCACCACCCCATGAGCCGCGCCTCCCCTGACCAACTTAACCTGAGCCCGCACTGGCACCTGGATTGCCGGCTTGTGGGCGAACTGCCTGAGGACAGCGTCATCGGCACACGGTTCATGATCAATGCCTTCATCGGCGCGCTGACCTTCACCATCATTCTCTGGACCGCCTGGCTGCTATATTCCGATATTAACCTGCGCCAAAACATCCGCGATTGGGATCGGCGCATCGAAGAAAAAAACCAGGAAGTGCTCGAGATCCAGCGCCTGCAGTCTGAGTTCATCCACGAGTCCACCCGCATCGCCCAAGCCTACGCGCTCCTGCAGCGCCCGCTGGTCGTCTCCCGTTTCACCATGTTGCTGGGCCGCATCCGCCCCGACCTCATGATGATCGACAAGCTCGAAAGCAGCCCCACCAGCATCGTCATGCGGGGCAGCCTGAGCGAATCCTCCGAACGCGCGAGCCGCGTCCTCGGCAGCTTTGTCACCCAGTTGCGGGCCGACCCCGATATCAGTCCACTCTTTCAGGAAATCGTGATGACCGATTTCCAGCGCTTCAACGAGGAGGGCCGGTTGAATTTTGAAATCACCTTCCGTTTCAAGCCCAAGCCATGAGCAGCCCGGCCTTCAATAATTTCCTGCTGTTCCTGCGCCGCTACCTGTTTAGCGCCGTCAGCGGTATTGTCGCCATCGTCTTTCTGGGCGCGGCCGGCTATCTCTTGCGCGACCTGCATACGCTGGAGTTGCGCCACCAGTTGCGCTCCACCGAAGGCGAAGAGGTGCTCGCCACCGTCGCCGCCGGCCCCCAGTTGCGCGAGGAACTGGCCGCCGTGCGCAAGGCCGTCAAACGCATCGATGACAACCTCGTCACCGAGACCAACCTCGCGGAAAACTCATGGTATTTCTACAAGTTCGAGGAAAAGACCAAGGCGCACCTGTCGGATCTCCATCAGCTCACGACTCCGCCCATCGACAGCGACTCGCCCTACAAACTCATTTCTTATTCGCTGCGCGTCACCGGTTCCTATGCACAGGTCGCAGCCTTCCTGCAGGAGCTCGAGGCCGGCCCGCGGCTCTTGCTCATCCGCTCCTTCAGCTTTGGCCGCTCGGGTGACCCAGCGGAATCGGCCGCGCTCAACCTCGATCTCACCCTCGACCTCCTCGGTAAAAAATGAAAGCCCGCCTTCCTTTTATCCTGCTGCTCGGCCTGTTGACCGGTGTGACGGCACACGCGGTGGCGCCGATGGACCTGAAGGTTTTCAAAGACACCGACGCCCAGATCACCGCCCTCTTCAGGCTGCAGGATCAACCGCGCCCGGAGATCAAGGGCCGGGACAATCCCTTCCGCGCCAGCGGCGAATTCCCTGCCGAGGAAGCCGCCACCACCCAGTCCGGTGACCCTCGCCCGGTGGAAGTGATTACCGACGAAGCTCTGCTCGCCCAAGCCGTCGCCACCCTGAAAGTCACCGGTGTGATTCAAGTCGGCGGTCGCACGCGGCTGACCATCAACCGTTCGAATTATGCCGAAGGCGACATCGTGCAGGTCCGCCTCGACCGCGGCACCGTCATTCTCCGCGTCGGCATTATCACGTCCCAAGGCGTGTCGTTTAAACTCAACGACGCCGAGCTGGTGCTGAATTACTAAGCCCGGCGGTCTGGTTTTAGTCCAATTACCCCGAGCCTGCGGACTTTAAGCACGGATCCTCGCGGATCGGCACGGATTTAATCCCTTCCCGCTGTGATCACCCGTGACGCCCATGTCGCGTGATGTTTGGACGCAGGACCGGCGCTGGCCTGCCTGTCGTAGACTGGGCGAAAGCTGGGCGCCGCGCCGTCTCGCCTTACGAGCGGCTATCGGAGCTCGCATAACAGACTGGCAGGTGGGCCGTGCGCTCCGCCGCACGGCTTGGGCGCAACGTTGCTCTACCAACCCACCGCGCGCGGAACGCACGGTCCACCCAAGCTGCGTCAGTTTAATCCTATATTCCGCAGTCGGAATGGGATGGCGACTGGTAACCCATGGATGGTCATTGATGCACACGGATTCGGCAGCGCAAACTCCTTCACCCGCAAGGTGCATGCCGGTGGTCCAGTAGGTCCTTGGTATCCGTGTCCATTCGTGTCCATGGTTAAACTGAGGTTTTTAATTTATCGGCGAATCTTAATCGGATCACCCAGTCTTGCCCGCCCCGCCGCGCTCTGCCTTCGTCGCCCCACCCCATGAAACCTCCGCTTAATCCCGGCCGCCGCCAAGCCCTCGTGCTCATCGCCGCGCTGCTGGGTTGGATGTTCGACGGTTTGGAAATGGGCCTCTTCCCCCTCGTGGCGCGCCCCGCCTTGCAAGAAATGCAGGCCGCCCAAGGCATCCTCGCCGACGACCGGTTCGTGGGCACATGGATGGGCATCATCACCGCCGCCTTTCTGCTCGGGGCTGCGCTTGGCGGGGGCGTTTTCGGCTGGCTGGGTGACCGCATCGGCCGGGTGCGCGCCCTCAGTTTCAGTATTCTCTGCTACTCGCTCTTTACCGGCCTCACCTATTTCGCCCACACCCCGTGGGAGCTCACGGCGCTGCGCTTCATCGCCGCGCTCGGCATGGGCGGCGAATGGTCGCTCGGCGTGGCGCTCGTGATGGAAGTCTGGCCGGAAAAACACCGCCCCGTCCTGGCCGGCGTCATCGGCGCCTCGGCCAACGCCGGCTTCGCCCTCATCGCGCTCGTCGGGATTTTCTTTTCCGTCACCGTGCATTCGTGGCGCTGGGTGGTGTTGATTGGCGCCCTGCCGGCGCTGCTGACTTTTTTCGTGCGTCTCTTTGTGCCCGAGTCGGAAAAATGGCAGCACGCCGCGCAGTCGGCGCCGTCCCGGCCGCTGCGCGAGGCCTTGGCTCCGGCGTTGCGCCGCAATCTCCTGGTTGCGATCGCGCTCACTTCCATCGCGCTCATCGGCACTTGGGGGAGTGTCCAATGGCTACCCCTGTGGGCCGACCAGCTTACCGGCGGCTTGCAACCGCAGGCGAAAGCCTGGACCGGCTTGGTCGCCGCGCTCGGCGCCATGACGGGCTGCTTCGCCGGGGCCTGGGCCGGCGGCCACTTTGGCCGGCGCCCGACCTATTTCCTGATGTGCCTGAGCTCCCTCGTGGTGTGCACCGTGCTGTTCCGCGGCATGGACCATTACGGCGCGTGGTTTCTCGGACTGACGTTTCTGGCCGGGCTGACGACCGCGTCATTTTATGGCTGGATGCCGCTTTATCTGCCGGAACTTTTTCCCACCCGCGTGCGCGCGACTGGCCAAGGCCTCGCCTATAATTCCGGCCGGATTTTTGCCGCGATCGGCGCCCTGCAGATGGGCGTGCTCATGCGTGAATTCGGCGGCAGCTTCGCGCGCGCCGGCGCCGTCGTCACGCTGATCTACGTGCTGGGCCTCGGACTCATCTGGCTCGCCCCCGAGACCAAAGGCCGCCCCCTCCCCGCCTAATCGCCCCGCTCTTCCCAGAAAATTCCCGCGGCCCAAAGTAACGCATTGCGTTACAAATATTCTGCGCCCCGCGTGGGCTACCCAATCTTACTTGTAACGCATTGCGTTACTTTATATTTGGACGGGCATGCAATCATTCCCCTCCACCCTGATGCCCACCGTGGTCTTGGTTGAACTCTTGGCCAAGGCCGCCCAACACGCGGCCCGCGTCACCGCGCGCCAGCTGAAGCAAACCTTGCCGCGGCAGGGTCACCGTGGCGAAACTCTCACCCCGGGTTCGGCTACGCCACTCTGGAACCAATTGATCAAAACCGCCCAGCCGTTGCTCCAACGCCGTGGCGAGAAGGTAAAGCTGGCCCGCCTCTTGGGGCTTCCCCGTCAGCGCATCCACGATTTTTTCGTCGCCCGCAATTCTTTGCCCGATGGCGAGCGCATGCTGCTTATCACGCACTGGCTGGCCGTCCGCAGTCAAGGCCGCGAGCTGGGTTGAGTATACTGAACCCGCTCCGGAGCCCGATCTCGGGGTAGCCCAAAAAGAAGCTTTGCCGCACTGGCCGCGGGTGGCCGGTCATCCCCACAGCGAAGGGGAATTGAGCCGCCCTTTTTCAAAAATTTGTCGCTGTAAAGTAGAGCCCGACTCGCCGCCGGCGAGCGAACCCTTGTGCGTCTACGGTGCATCCGGGTGGGCCGCGCGGAGATCAGCCCCCATCTTGTGGCACCAACGGCGACATTTTGAACTGCCGTGCTCTCCCCAACCCTGCCGCATGGCGGCCCATCACCCAACCGACATCGCGCACCGGCCTTTCCCCTCCCCCGGCCCAAAGTAACGCAATGCGTTACTTTGGACCGGGGGAGGCTTGCGGGTGATGTCCGTTGGCGCGGTCGTTAAAAAAATCACGCTCGCCCACTTGTTTCTCCGGCGGCAGCGTGCACGGCTTCATGTCTACCACCGCCACCGTCCTCCCTGTGGCCGAGCAGCCGTGGCGCAGCGGCTGGCGGGCGGCCCGCGCCAATTTCGTGCCCGGCCTCATCCTGCAGGCCATCGCCCTCATCCTGGTGCTGGCCTATTATTGGCACCCGCCGACGCGGGCGCTTTTTGCGCGATTGACGGAATTGCGCATCCACACCGGTCTGCTTTTTTCCATCACCGCCACCGGACTGTGCGGCGGCATCCTGCCCTTCCTCTACCTGCGGCTGCATCCGGCCACGCGGCGCGACTACACTTGGCGCAGCGGCGTGTTCTTTACCTTGTTCTGGGCCGCCAAGGGCATCGAGATCGACTACTGGTATCAGCTGCTCGCCTGGCTGGTCGGCAACGACACCACGCCGCGCACGGTCGTCTTAAAAGTGCTGCTCGACCAGTTCGTTTACAGCCCGCTCTGGGCCGTCACGATCACCGTGCTGGCCTACGCTTGGCATCATGCCGGCTTCCGGTTGGCACCGTTGGTGGCGGATTTCCACGCCGGCCGCTGGTATCAACGCCAGATCTTGCCCGGCGTCGTGGCGAATTTCGGCCTGTGGGTGCCGCTCACATTTCTCATCTACGCATTGCCCCTGCCCTTGCAGCTGCCGCTCTTCGATCTGGTGCTGGTTTTCTACACGTTGCTCATCACGCACATCACGCGCTCGACGACCTGAGCCGTTGCTTTACCGACCCGCCGATTGATTTCTTCGGCTGATGCTCCGCGTCGGATCCAGCCACGCCGCGGCTGTCGCTGGCTTTCGCCAACAAAAGCCAAAGACGAAGCCTCCGCTCGCACCTCAACCCCGATAGTCCGCCAGTTCCTGGGCGGTCGGCATCTCATAACTGATCTTACCCTCGATCACTTCCCGCAAAGCGGTGTCTTCAGCCGAAAGCTTTTCGAGCGATTCCACGAGTGCCCGATGTCCGCGCCGCAGCTGCTTCACCCGACGCGAGATCACATTGATCAGGATGTTGGGATCATCGATTTTCAACAGGGCGGCTTTCAAGTATTCGTCTCTCATGATGGGAAGATGCGCCAGCCCAGGGTCCGGATTTTCCGGAATTGTCCTTGGCTGAGTTAGACATCCTAAAAATCACCCGCCGCAAAGACGATGCCTATCGCCCTCTTCGCCTTCGTGTCCGGTCAATCCGTTCGCGGACCATTCGGTTAGGAAGATTATAACGGCGGCCCGCCTCCGCGAAAATCCCGACTTCGCGCCGACTGACAAACCTGCTAGCGCGAGATGTGGCTAAAAACCCCGAACACACCCGCGCGATCGGCCAGTTGCTGCTGGCCGCCCTCTTCTGGAGCCTCGGCGGGCTGCTCATCAAATCCGCCGATTGGCCGCCCCTCGCCGTGGCGGGCGGACGCGGCCTCGTCGCCGCGGTTTTCCTGGCACTCACCAACCGGCCGCTGCGCTTCACCTTTTCGCCCGTGCAACTGTTGGCGGCACTTGCCTACGCCGGCTGCACCGTGCTCTTCGTCGTCGCCACCAAACTCACCACCGCGGCCAACGCCATCCTCCTTCAATACACCGCGCCGGTCTGGATCGCGCTTTTCGGGGCCTGGTTTCTCCACGAACGCGCCAGTCGCACCGATTGGCTCACTATCTTTGTCGTGCTGGGCGGCATGGGGCTGTTTTTTGCCGACGGCTTGGAACTCGCCAGCGTGCTGGGCAATGTCACCGGCGTGCTGAGCGGCGTGTGTTTCGCCGCCATGACCATTGCCCTGCGCCGGCAAAAAGACGGCTCGCCCGTCGAGTCCATCATCTTGGGCAACGTCATCGCCTTCCTCATCGGCCTGCCGTTCATGATCGGGGCGCCGGCGCCCTCACCTACGGGCATCGCCGCCATCATCGCGCTCGGCGTGGTGCAACTGGGATTTTCTTACTGGCTTTATGCCCGGGCGATTCGCCACGTCACCGCGCTGGAAGCGGTCATCATTCCTGTGGTCGAGCCCATCCTGAATCCGGTGTGGGTTTTTCTCGCCAGCGCCGAAAAACCCTCCCCCTGGGCCCTGCTGGGCGGCGTCATCGTGCTGACCGCCGTCACCTTGCGCGCCTTCAGTTCCATCCGCGCAGGTCGAGCCACCGTCTAGCCACCAGTCGTGGGAAATGATCCGTCCCAATCCGGTTTGTAACGCAATGCGTTACAAACCGGATTGGGACGGTGTCGGCGGGGGCGACGGTTACTGGGCCGGAGGACGGGTGCCGGGTGACCATTGCACCAGCAAATTGGCCCCCAGAATAAAGGCGCCGCCGACCGCCAGCGTCAGGGTCAACGGCTGATTGGCATAAACCACCCCGGTCCAGCGGGAAAGCACCTCCGGGAAAAACACCTCGGCCACCGCGGCGACGACCGGACAAAAACAATAAAGCATGCCGGCTTCCGTCGGGGTGACGTAACGCTGCCAGTGGTTCATCACCGCGAAAGGCCCGATCGTGCCAAACACCGTGGCCGCCAGCATGACCCCGACCCAACCGAACGAGGCATAGGGTGCCAGCAGGTGCGCCGGTTCACGACAGACCGCCACACTGACCGCGAGGAACAAGCCGCCCTCGAGCAGAAACATCGCCGCCGAAGTGCGCTCGGCACGGTTGGTGGCAAACGCCGGCCAGTTGAGCGAAATCAGCAGCAACGAAAAGAACACCGCCCCGAGCAGAACCTCAGCCTCACCGCGGCCCAGGCGAAAATCATGCCAGTCGACCCGCGCCAACACCGCCATGCCCGTCAGCACCAACCCACAGGCCACCAGCACCGGCCAAGCGGGTCGCCGCCGGTGCAACAGCGCCCACCACAGCGGAATCAGGACGACAAAAAACTGGGTGAGAAACGCCGTCGTCGCCGCCGAGGTGCGTTGCAAGCCGTCGAGCTGCAGCATGCAACCCGCGAACGAAGTGACCGCCATGAAGCCGGCCTGTTGCCATTCCGGCCGGGTCAGCTGCAGCACCTTGCGGCCATACCAAGCCAGTAAAACGAGCACCCCAATGAAGAAACGCGGGATCAAATCGTGCGCCGTGACGAACCACGAACTTTCACCCAGGGCAAATGGCTGGTGCAGGATGACCGAAGCCTTGAAGAGCACAAAACTGCCACCGGTGGAAAAGGTGCAGGCCGCGAGCATCGCCAGCGCGGTCCAGTGTTTGGTTCCGGAAGTCATGGGGGCATCAGAGGCCGGGCAGCCGGTTAACCGGCTTCACAAATTTGCCTGCGCTTCCACTTGTTCCAATTGCTGCGTCGGCCGCCACTGGATAAACACATTTGCCAGCGTCACGAGCCCACCGCCCACCAGCAAGGTCCAGGTCGCCTTCTCGTTGGCGTAATTCAACCCGGCCCACACCGAGAAAAGCGCAGGCAGAAACAAGGCCATCACCGAGCCGAAAATCGGTTCCACGCAATAAATCAGACCCGCTTCGGTCGCGGTGATCTTGGGCTGCCAGGCAATCATCAGGGAAAACGCGATCAACGTGCAGCATACCGCCAGGATCAGAATGAAACCCAGCCACGCGGGCGAAGTCCACGGCGCCGCCAGCATGGCCAGGCTGGGCGTGGCCAGGAAAGCGAGCAGGGTAAAAATCACGGCCAGCGTCGCACACATGACCAAGGTGACCTTTTGCGGCCGGTTGGCGGCGAACTCACTTTTTTCCAGCCACAGGATCTGGCCCATGAAAAAAACGGAGGCGAGCAGCGTCTCCCATTCACCGCGCCCAAGGTGCAACTCCCGCCAGTCGAAATGCCCGAGGATCGCCACGCCCACCAACACCAGTGCGCTGCTCACCCACACCCGGCCGCCGGGATTCCGTCGGGCCCGGAGCGCAACATACACCGGGATGAGGATGGCGTAAAATTGGGTGAGAAAAGACGACGTCGAGGCCGCGGTGTAATGCAATCCGTCTGTTTGCAGCAGCATGCCGACGGAAGCGAACAGCCCGATCACCACGCCCTGCTTGAGCTCACCCCGCGTGGTCGTGAACAGACTGCGCCACTGCCAGAGCACCAGTGCGGCCGTCGCGAACAGAAAGCGTGGTGCCACGGTGCAAATGGCCGAAAACCAAGAACTGACCCCGGGCATCAGTTGCTCATGCAACAGCGCCATCGCCTTCACCACGGGAAAGCTGACACCCCAAAATAGATTCGCCAACAGGAGCATGAGCAGCGCCTGGGTGTGCTGGGTCCGGGGTTTGGAATTCACGGCAAACCGCGGAGCGTGCGGGACGCGGCACGCGCCGCAAGGGAATAGGAGCCGGCGCTCCGCGGCGCGCCCACCCCACCGTTCCGAAGCACAGCTCGACAAGCTCCGCCGCGGCCGCCACTCCTGAAGCCCATGGCGAAGCGCGCGGCGGAACGCACCAAGATCTCACGCAAGGATTATGCGGCCCGCATTCCGCGGCTGCGGGAGCAGCTTGTGCAACTGCAGGTCGCCCTCCAGCAGGCGCCCTGTCCCGTCCTGCTCGTCATTGCCGGCGTCGATGCCTCGGGCAAGGGCGATGTCGTCAACACCCTGCACGGCTGGCTCGATCCCCGCGGCGTCGAAGTCTTCGCCTTTCATCCTCCCACCGAGGAGGAAAGCGCCCGCCCGTTGATGTGGCGCTACTGGCGCAATCTTCCCCCGCGCGGCCGCATCGGCATCTACGCCGGCTCGTGGTATAGCGAAGTGTTGCGCGCAGCGATGCAACCGCGCGCCGGCAAGACGGCGTTTGTGCATGCGCTCAAGCGGATCGAACACTTCGAACGCACCTTGGTCGCCGATGGTGCGCTCATTGTGAAGTGCTGGCTGCAGCTCTCCAAGACCGACCAAGGCCACCGGCTGCGCGAACTGGAGGAAGATTCCCGCACCGCCTGGCGGGTGACCGCCGAGGATTGGACCGCCCACCGCCACTATGACCGGCGGGCGCGACTCGCCACGCGGCTGCAGCACGCCACCGACCGGCCCGGCGCGCCCTGGACCATCATTGCCGCCGCTGATGGCCGCGCCCGCGACCTCGCCGTCGCGGAACTGTTGCTGGCCCGTTTTCGCCTGCACCGCGCAGCCCTTAAAAAAATCCCGCCGCCGCCCAAGCCCGCCCGCGCGCAGTCCCTCCGGCCCGCCGGGCTGCGCCAGCTCACCCAGCTGCCGCTTGATCAAAAACTCTCCGCCGAGGAATATGAGCCCAAGCGTGACAAATGGCTGGGACGGCTGAACCACAACGTGCGGCTCGCGGCCGAGCAGCACCGTTCCATCGTGTTCGTGTTTGAAGGCTGGGACGCCGCCGGCAAAGGTGGTGCCATCCGCCGGCTCACAAGCGCCATTGATGCCCGCGATGGTCGCGTCATCCCCATCGCCAAACCCTCCGCCGAGGAAAAGGCCCATCATTACCTCTGGCGCTTCTGGCAACATGTGCCCCGCGCCGGGCGCGTCACCATCTACGACCGCTCGTGGTATGGTCGCGTGCTCGTCGAGCGGCTGGAGGGCTTTGCCCGCGACGAGGAATGGCGGCGCGCCTACGCGGAGATCAATGACTTCGAGCACCAGTTGATCGAGCGCGGCACGATTGTCGTGAAATTCTGGCTGCACATCAGCAAGGCCGAGCAGTTGCGCCGTTTCCGGCACCGCGAGGCAACGGAATACAAGCGCCACAAGATCAATGCCGAGGACTGGCGCAACCGGCGCAAGTGGGCCGCTTACGAAATTGCCGTGGGGGATATGCTCAGCCTCACGCACCGGCCGCAGGCCGCGTGGCATCTTGTGCCGGCGAACAACAAGCGTTTCGCCCGCCTGCAAGTGCTGAAACTCGCGTGCCGCACGATCGAATCCGCTCTCGGCCAAGGCTGAACCGGCCGGCCGCGGTTATTTCCGCTGCACCAGAAAGCGCTCGAGCATTTTAGCCAGCTCGGCCTGCTTGATGGGTTTCGTGAGGTAATCGTTGGCCCCGGCATGGATCACGCGTTCCCGTTGATCGACCCGGGCATCGGCCGTCAGCGCCGCGATCCACACGTTGCGCATGGCTTCACCCGACGATCCCTTGCGGATATGGGTGATGGCTTCGAGTCCATCCATCTCCGGCATGTGCAGATCCATGAGCACCACGTCATATTCGTTGCGGGCCAGTTCCTCGACCCCCAGCCGGCCGTTGTCCGCCAGCGTCCAGCGGCAGCCGAGATTAGTCAGCACGCGTTGCATGAGGCGCTGGTTGACCGGATTGTCCTCCACCAGCAGCACGCGCACATCGAAGCCGCTGGCCGGAGCGAACGGCACCGTGGAGACGCCCCGCGGCCCGCCGGGCACCGCCAGCAACGCGCGCAAAGAATCATGATGCACCGGCTTGTTGACCAGCACGCGGAAATGCGGCCGCAAGGCCGTGCGGGTGGCGGCCGTGAGCACCAGCGGCACGAGGCCGATTGTTTTTTCCGGCGGCAGGCCCGGCCGCGGCGCCGTGAGCCGGCTCAACTCCGTGGCCATCGCCACATCCACATCCACGAGGGCGATATCCCAAGCCAGCCCCGGCAGTTCATCCACCGTCGTCTCCGTGGTCAGCGCGCCCCAGCGCGTCCCAAGGCGCACCAGTTCGTGCCGCAACGGCAGCGAAGGACCCGCCACGGCCAGGCGGATACCCGCAATGCTCGGCGGCAGCGGTTTCACCCGCTCGTTTTTAATTTCCGGCACGCGCACCGTGAAGCTGAAGGTCGAACCCACGCCGGGTTCGCTCTCCAGTGAAATTTTTCCGTCCATCAGCTCGACCAGGTTGCGACTGATCGCGAGCCCGAGACCCGTGCCCCCATAGCGCCGCGTGGATGAATTTTCCACCTGGCTGAAAGGCCGGAAGAGCTGCCCTTGCTGGTTCGCCGCGATGCCCAGCCCGGTGTCCCGCACCGTAAAATGCAAATCCCACACCGCCTCGCTGCCGCCTGCCGCCGCGGTGTGCACCTGCGCTTGCAGTGTGACCTCCACCTCGCCGGCCTCGGTGAATTTCACCGCATTGTTGATGAGATTGATCAGCACCTGCCGTAAACGGCCCGCATCCACCAGCACCGCCGGCGGCACGCCGTCTTCCACCCAGTGCAACAATTCCAGTTTTTTCTCGGCGGCCCGGGAGGCGAAAAGGTCCAGCGCCTCTTCCAGGCAATCCCGCGGATCACAGGGCTGGGGATCGAGCTTAAGCTTGCCGGACTCGATGCGGGCAAAGTCGAGAATGTCGCTGGTCAGCTGAATCAGCGCCTCGCCGCTCATCCGGATCGTTTGCATGTATTCGCGCTGTTCCGCCGTCAGCGGAGTTTCCAGCAGCAAGTTCGTAAATCCCACGATGCCGTTGAGCGGCGTGCGCACCTCATGACTCATCGTGGCGAGAAACTGGCTCTTGGCCTGGTCGCCCGCCTCGGCCCGATTGAGCGCCTCGCGCAACATCGCCTCGTTCTTTTTCACCTCGGACATGTCGTCGAACACGGCCACGAAGCAGGCGACTTCACCCGAGCGGCGTTTCACGGGGGTCACCGTGCAGCGCACGGGATAAAACACCCCGTCTTTGCGCAGGCTGGGCCACTCCCCACTCCAAGTGCGACCGGCCCGCACGGTGGAGACGAGGTCCGCCGCCTGCTCCGCCGCCATCTTGGGGGATTGAAATTCACGCCACGGCCGGCCCACAAGTTCGCGCCGGCCATACCCGAACTGCCGGCACAACCCAGCGTTGACGTATTCCACCCGGCTGTGCAGATCGACAATCATCACGGCGGAATGGCTTTGCTCCATCGCCTCGGACAGATTGCGGATGACCGCCCGTTGCTCACCTTGACGCCGCATGATAAGATAACCCGCGAACGGCATTCCGAGCAAAACCCAGATATACAACGCCCGCCGCAAAGCCGCGGTCAACAGCTCGTGATACCAATTCCCCGCGGCGATATCCAAGCCGAGCACTTCCCGCCCCGCCACGGCATCATCCGAAATGGCTGCGTAGCCCGTCACCCAGGTGCCAAACTCATCGCTGAGCGGGCCCTCGGTGGAGGCCACGCCACTGCGTAAAATCTCCTGCAACCCGGGCGAGGTCGCCGCCGCCGCATAGCTATCACCGGGGCGGGAAATTTCCTTGGAGTTTTCGGTCTCGGAGTCGGCCAGGAAAATCACCCGCTTGGCTTGGGGTTGCTCACGAAAAATGTAGGCGAAGCGCACCCGTGGATCCACGAGGTGAAAGCGCATCAGGCGCCGCTTGATCGCGGCGTAGGTCGGCGTCGTCTCATCCGCCGGCGTGCCGGTCAGCCCTTGCAGTTCACCAGCCTCAAACGCCGCGGCGCTGAGCTCCGCGCTGCGCTTCAGCTCGGTCAGAATCTCATCACGTTTAACCCCGTAGCCCCAACGCCCGGCAGCGAGGCCGGCGAGCAGAACCCCCAGCAGCACCAGCAGAACTTGATGTTTATACAGACGGGCGAGCATGCGGCAGTATGGCACCCACCCAATCCACCGCCGTCAATCCACGCAATCACGAATCCCCGCAACGGCCGACCGGTGGCGGCTTCACTCCTCGCTCTTGCGCTCGACCGCCGCCTTGCGGCGCTTTTGCACGGCCTGCCGCAACACGTATTCAATCTGGCCGTTTATGCTGCGCAGTTCATCCGCCGCCCACGCTTCCAACTCGGCCCACAATTCGGGGTCGATCCGCATGAGAAAGGCTTTCCGATCTTCGTTTGCCATGGACTCAGTGGCGCAGCCCGGCCATGGCGCGCACGTTCTCGGCAAATTTTTCCGGATCGCCCGGTGACACGACCAGGCGGTGGTCGGACCATTGCAGCACGACGGTGCGCCCAAGATCGGTGGCGATCACCTCGAATTTTCCCAGTGCCTCGCTGCGAAAGGTGCCCGTGATCGCGCCCATGCCGTCGTTGCCCCAGGTTTTGCGCGCGCCTTGCATGGCGCGTGGGGCAAATTCGGCGCGTTCCAAGCCGGCGAGCGCGAAGCGGTTGATCCGGCCCAAACGCATCACCTGCAGCTCGCCTGCCACAAGCCGGTAGCCGCGCACCCAAGCATGCAGGATGACGGGGATAACCACGGCCAGACCGATGCCGGGCGCCAAGACCATCGGCCAGAACTGGCGGGGCGGCGCGCGCATTTCGCGGGCGAGCAGCCCATTGAAGGCGACAAACGCGGCGATCAGCCCGAAGCCGAGCCAGGTAAACACACGCACCCGCGAGCCCGCCGGGGCGCTGAAAAACACTGGATCCGTGCGGGAGGGAGCTTGCGGCATGACAAGAGTTTCCAGCTCGGACGTGCTTAGTTATACAGCGTGCCGGTGTTGATGACCGGATGTGCTTCCGATTCACCGCAGAGCACAACGAGCAGGTTGGAAACCATGGCTGCCTTGCGCTCCTCATCGAGATTGACGACGTTTTTGGCGGAAAGCTCCTTCAGCGCCATCTCAACCATGCTCACCGCACCGTGGACGATTTTCTTGCGGGCGGCGATGACGGCCTCGGCCTGCTGGCGGCGCAGCATGGCCTGGGCGATTTCCGGCGCATAGGCCAGATGCGTGAGTCGCGCCTCTTCCACCTGCACGCCGGCCTTGGCCAGCCGTTCCTGCAATTCTTTCGTCAACGCCGCCGAGACCTCGTCGCTGCCACCGCGCAAGGTAAGTTCGCTCGTCTCGCCGTCGCCATCATCGTAGGCATAGGCGGTGGTGACGTGGCGCAGGGCGGACTCGCTCTGGATGCGGACGTAAGCCTCGTAATTATCCACGTCGAACACGGCCTGCGCGGTGTCCTGCACGCGCCAAACCACGACCGCGGCGATCTCGATCGGGTTGCCGCGCTTGTCATTCACCTTGAGTTTCTCGCCGTTGAGGTTGCGCGCCCGGAGCGAGATTTTGAATTTCTTGTTGAAGGGATTGGTGAAGAAAAATCCGCTGTCGCGCACCGTGCCGCGATAGCCGCCGAACAGGATGAGCACCGCGCCCTCGTTAGGCTGGAGGGTGAAGAATCCACCCAGACAAACCAAGGCCGTGACCAAGAGCACGATGGCGATCAGCCCCAGTCGCGGCCCGCCACGGATTGCCGCCGTCAGGAAAAAGGCGGCGGCGAGAAACAGACCGATGACAACAAACAGCATCAACCAGCCACTCACGGCCGACGTGCGGCGTTCATGGTTGGCAGCGACGGGAGATTGCGAGGAAGCATTCATGGTTGAGAGGTATTAGAGATAGCTGTGTGATATCACTTAGCTATCTTGTCAAACCTGTTCTTTTCGCCCCTGCCGGCCCTTGGGCATAAAAAAGCCGCCGCGATTGCTCGCGGCGGCTTGAATGAAAAAAGTCGGCTTATTTGACGTGACCCGAGACGAGCTTGGTCATCTCGAACATGCTGACCTTGGCTTTGCCGCCAAAAACGGCCTTCAGCTTGTCGTCAGCGTTGATCTGGGTGCGGACCTTCTTGTCCTGCAGGCCATTCTTCTTGATGTAGGCCCAGAGTTTCTTGGTGAGCTCCGTGCGGGGGAGCGGGTTTGCACCGACGACCGCGGCGAGCGTGGCGTCAGGTGTGACCGGTTTCATGAATGCAGCGTTCGGTTTACGAGCGGATTTTTTTGCCATAGGATTGTTTTGTTTAGGGTGCTTTCGAGGGAAAGCAACGCCGTTATAGAGGGAGAAAGGCCCGTTTGCCTAGGAGAATCTTGCATGGTGCAGAGGGAAAATGCGTTCAGCTCCGGTCGTCCATCTGCACGAATTGCCGGTAAAGCGCCGCATAATGCCCGCCCTGCGCGAGCAATTCACGGTGCGTGCCGCGCTCGATGATGCGGCCTTGGTCGAGCACCAACACGCAGTCGGCATGGCGGATCGTGCTGAGCCGGTGCGCCACAATGAAGCTGGTGCGCCCCCGCAGCAGCGCGAGCAGCGCGTGCTGCAGGCGCGCCTCGGTCAGCGCATCGATCGAACTGGTCGCCTCGTCCAGAATCACGATGCGCGGATCCGCCAGCAGCGCCCGCGTAAAGCAGACCAACTGGCGCTGGCCGACCGACAGATTCGCCCCGCGCTCCCCCACTTCCGTAAACAAGCCCTGCGGCAGCGCGTCGAGGATATCGAGACAGTCCAACTGGCGCGCGGCTTCGCGGACTTCTTCATCCGTCGCCTCGGGCCGGCTCAGCCGGATGTTGTCGAGCACCGTGCCGCTGAACAGAAAGTTTTGTTGCTGCACCATGCCCATCTGCCGGTGCAGCGATTCGCTCGTGAGGGTGCGCACCTCGTGGCCGTCTATCTGCAGGGCGCCGCCGGTCGGCAGGTAAAACTTTGCCGCCAGATTGATGATGGAGCTTTTGCCGCTGCCGGTGTGGCCGACCAGCGCCACGGTCTGGCCGGGTTCCACCGTGAAATTCACGTCGTGCAACACCAGTCGCGCCGGATCGTAACCAAAGGACACACCGCGAAAATCCACCCGGGCGCCGCGTGCGTTTGCTCCCGCCGTGCCCCGCGGATCCGGCAGCGCCACGGCCGCCGGATCGTCTTCCCAGTCGGGCTTGGCGTCGATCAGCCGGAAGACGCGCTCGGCGCCCGCCATCGCGATCAACGCCTGGTTGTATTGGTTGCCGAGCGTGGCGATGGGCGAAAAGAAAAAGTTGGAGAGAAAGAAAAACCGCACCAGATCGCCGACCGCCATCGCGTCATGGAACACCCGCCAGCCGCCGAACATCAGCAGGATCGCCACAAAAAACTGGCTGTTCAGCTCGAGGATCGGCGCGAGAATCGCCGAGGTGCGGGCCAGCGCGATATTGTAGCGCGAGTGATCGGCGAGCAAACCGCGGAAGAGCCCGGTGTTGGTGGACTGCCGGACGAAGCCCTGCGTCACGCGGATGCCGTTGACCGATTCGGCCAGTGTGGCGGTCACGCGGCTGAAGCTTTCCGTGGCGGCGCGGGATTCCCGGCTGAGGCGCATGCGAAAATGCCGGTTCACCAGCCACAGGACCGGGGCCATCGCGATCACGACCACAAAGAGCTCCCAATCACACCGCGCCATCACCACGGCCGTCACCACCATCTGGCTGCCTTGGATGAGGCTGACGAACAGCACGTCCTGGATGCCCACCCGCAATGATTCCACGTCGCTCGTCACGCGACTGATGATGCGGCCCAGCTTTACCCGGTGAAAAAAACTCATCGGCTGGCGCTGCACCTTGGCAAAAATATCCGCCCGCAATCCGTTGACCACGAATTCGCCGATCTCGAGCGCGTAGCGCTGGCGCCAGTGGAAAAGCACATCGGTGGAAATCGCGAGCACCACGTAGCCGATCAGCGACCATTGCAGCAGATCCAGGTCATGGCCGGCAATGGGCCCCGTGATGATGGAGGCCGAAACCGCCACCAGCGCCGGCAATTGCGCGCCGCGGATGAAAGAAAGCAGGAGCAGCAAGCGCAGCTTGCCCTGCACCGGTTTGGCGTAGCCAAACATCCGGCGGATCAAGCCCCACTCGAGCGGCTTGAACTGCTCCTCCTCGTCATCGTCCGTCGGGCGCTGGACGAGCATGAGGTTCCGCTGATCGGCGGCGGTCGGTTTCATGCGGCCCCCTCCGGTTTGGGCGCGGCCTGCAGTTCACGGCCGTCCACCAACTGCAGGTTGGCCACGCGCAGGTAAGGCCCGGGCACGCGCATGAGCTCGGCGTGCGTGCCGCGCTGCACGATGCGGCCCTCCTCCATCACGATGATGACATCCGCCCGGCGCAGCGTGCTCAGGCGATGGGCCACGATGAAGGTGGTGCGCCCCGTGATGGCGCGATCCAGCGCTTCAAAAATCTCGTGTTCTGTTTCGCTGTCGATCGCCGCCGTCGGATCGTCGAGCAGCAGAATGGCCGGCTCCAGCAGCACCGCCCGCGCGATGGCGAGCCGCTGCCGCTGGCCGCCGGACAGGCTGTTGCCGCTCTCGCCGAGCACGGTGTCGTAGCCTTGCGGCAACTGCATGATGAAATCATGCGCGGCGGCGATCTTGGCCGCCTTGATGATTTGCTCCGGCTGCGCCTTGGGGTGGCCGAACGCGATGTTAGCCGCCACGGTGTTGGAAAAAAGGAAACTCTCCTGGAAAACGAGCCCGATATTGCGGCGCAAATCGTCGAGGTGCAGCCGGCGCGCATCAATGCCGTCAATCAGCAGACAGCCGGCGGTCGGGTCATAAAAGCGCGGGATCAGGCTCATGAGCACACTCTTCCCCGCGCCGGTCGCCCCGAGGATGGCCACGCACTGGCCGGGCTTCACGTCGAGGTTGATGTCATACAGCACCGGCTCCGCCTCCGCCACGCCCAACGCCGTGTGGCCCGGCCCTTGGTAGGAAAAGCCCACGTGGTCGAACCGCACCGCGCCGGTGAGTTTGGCCCGCCGCACCGCATTCGGTGCGCTCTGCACTTCGACCGGCGCATCCAGGATTTCAAACACCCGGCGCGCACCAATGAGCGACTGTTGCACGCTGTTCACCAGATTGGCCACGTTGTTGACCTGGCCGGAATACTGTTCGAGCAGGCCGACAAACACGACGAGGCCCGCCCCCAGCGGCAGCTTGCCCTCCACCACCAGCCAGCCGCCGTAGCCCAGCAACACCGCCATGTTGAAGCGCGTGAGCAGACCCACCGCCGGTGAAAACAAGCTCACTTTCCAGAAAATGCTGCGCTGCTGCCCGAGCACGGCGTTGTTGGCGGTGTCGAAGCGCGCCC
>JAGNQV010000144.1 GCA_017988885.1 Opitutaceae bacterium
GGCGCTCGTCAAAGTGCTACGCGGGAACCTAATCGATACCATAAAGATCGTAGCGCGCTATTATGTGTGCAGTTCCATAGAGGATTCCAGCGCATGCGCCCAGATCGTCGATGGCGTGGTGGATGTGGTAGCGAATTCCGCCAACGGCGGGACGCGTGACAAGCACGATAGCACGAGTTCCACGGGCAACATCCAGGCGCGCTATGAATCCAGCCCCTGGTGGTCCCGCGGGAACCGGAACGCGTCGAGCCGCTATATTTTGCAGATTCAAAACGATTCGATGGGTGGGCCAATCAACGACGCGACCCGGCCTAAAAGTCCAGCCGAGGCGTTTGTGGATGTGGGACATGCTGTAGCAGAGGCGAAAGTCGCAAATGGGGTATCACCGGATACCCCGGTAGAGCCGTGGCGAATCCCAATGCCCGTTTGGGCAAGCGATCCCGATGTGAAACGCGAGATGGGACGCATCTGGAATCAGTCGAGAACCGATCTCCCCCCAACGCAGCGGTACGAGCAGGGCGGATGGGTTGTGGAGCGCTGGTGGGCTAGAGACGGAGACGTGAGTGTTATTAGAGTCCTGCCTGGCCTTCCGCACAAACAACCTTGGTTGGGCTATCCACCCCGATTTTGTTTCTGCACAGTGAGGGGCGTGATTCATTCTCACCCGCTACGCGGGAAGGATGGTCCGTGGGATCCATTCAGACCGAGCGACGCAGATCTAAAGCATTCCAAAAGTCTGGACATACTCGGAATAATCGTGACGTTCCCTGACAAGCCGGGGGGCAGTTACCAAGCGATACCTTATGAAGGCAATTAGCACCATGCGAAACATCGATGTGGCGTCGCGAGCCAGCCCCTTTCCGGTTTTTATAATAATTATTTCTTCCCTGGTCATGGCTACGGTTTCAGGTTGTCATCGGGCGTCAGATCATGGTGCCGAAGAGTTCTTGTCGCAGCCTCAGATCAAGGCACCACCTGAATACTCAGAATGCGCAGTGATGGTGAACAAATACGTTGCGACGCAGAAGCTGTGGAAAGAGGAGAACTACAATATTTCATTTGACGGATTAGATCGCGAAAGCGGGGATCAAGTTTTTCGCGTATCGCATATAGACACTTACCAAACACCAATCGGGATCGGCGGCATTGGTTCATCATTCTTTCTTCATGTGGATTGCGCTAACATGAAAATTAAGGGGGAATACAAGCAGCAATGACATAGTGTTAACTTTGCAAATGGGGCGCCGTACAAGACTACTCGGGAGGCCGCTCAAGCTGCAATATTCGACATATTGAATCCGAGACGTAACGACGGCAGAGACAAAGGAGAATATTTCACGCACGTATTTCCAGTGCATGGCGGATTCAGGTACGCGAAACCTACAACATAAATCGGACCGGAAAAGGGGACGGATTTATTTATTCGGAGTGACCGAGTTGAGGAGGTTCAGTGCCACCACGGCGACCTTTGTCGGAGGGCTGTATGAAAAGGCGGTGAGTCCGACGGCGACCGAGGAGCGCCACTACATCGGGGGCAGCGTGCTGGTGACGATCACCGGGCGCACCGCGAGTGTGGCTGGCACCACGAAGACGCGCTACCTGCACAAGGATCACCTGGGCTCGATCACCGCAATCACCGACGAAAGTGGGGCCGAGCTCGAGGCGTTCAGTTTTGATCCGTGGGGCAAGCGCCGGGCACCGACGCTGGCGAGCGCGCTGTCCTCAACAAAGATGCCTATCAAATCGTGTATGCCCCAAAAAAAAGCCAAGCACGATTCAATGTGAATGGCGCAACGGAAACGCGTGCAGTCGCATTTCAGGCAACAGTGCGGATAGGGATTGAGTGAAGGAACGGTGATTGCTTGTTTGTCGAGCGGTAGCGAATAGCCTTCAATTGGGGAGGCATCTACTGTACTCTTATACAGTTTTACTAGTTAGCGGTGCAAGCCGATGGGAACTTCGCTCAATCAACGTCAAACCCTTTTCGTTGAGTACTACGTCCAGAACGGTGGCCGTGGCGCGACCGCGGCGCGGGCGGCCGGCTACAAAGGCAACCCTCAAACTCTCGGCAGCGTAGCCCACGAAAACCTGAATAGACTTTACATTCGAGAAGCGATCGAACGTCGTCAACATGAGATCCGCGACCAGGTAACTATCGCAACACAGGACAAGCGCCAGAAGCTCTGGGAGATCGCGCAGGAGTGCGCTAGGGTGGAAGTATGCGGGCAGTCGATCGACGTCACACGCGACGCTGACGGGGCTGTGACGCGAGTTGTGCGACAGCAGCTGAGGATCAAAGATGCGCGGACGGCCATCGAGGCGATCAGGGAACTGAATAAGATGGACGGGGATTACGCGCAGCCTCGCCGGGAACAATCGGCCTTCTCCATCGAGAACGCGCTTCTGATGCTGCAGGAGCAACGCAGCAACTCCTGACGGCCCCATAGCTCCTACGCGCTCACAGCGGCCCACAGCGAGCTTTGCGGTTAACGCCTGCACAAGTGTTCGGTGACGGCCGCGCAAGCATCTGATCGATTTGAGGATTCAGGAAGAAATTCGTTGTGTAGAAAGCGAGCGGGAACCCTCTCGTCAAGGTCCCCGTTACACTTACATTGCACTTACGATTGGTTACGTTAGTTGTCACTACCAACGCAGAGCCTTCAAAATGGCGGAGCGGACGGGACTCGAACCCGCGACCCCCGGCGTGACAGGCCGGTATTCTAACCGACTGAACTACCGCTCCGTTTTGATCGTCTCCCGAATGGTGGGTGGTAACGGGATCGAACCGCTGACCCCCTGCTTGTAAGGCAGGTGCTCTACCAGCTGAGCTAACCACCCCTTCAGGCGAAGCGCGCATTCTACATACTTGGCCTTTGAAGTCAAAAAAGAATTCGTCCTCATGATGCAGCCGCGCGCATGCCGACAAATCCTGCCCGGAAATGGCGTTTGCGCGTCCCCGCTCCAACGGATATGCAATGGCCCGAGACGCTGGACGCAGTTCGGCGTTGCTGCTCGCGGCAACGCAGGATGCGACCGATTATCAACAGCTCCCATGGAGCGCCCGTGTCACAGTCTATTGGACGATACAGCGAATGTGTTTTCTTATAATTGAATTATATCTATTTGTTTTTAAACGTTTTTATAGATTTGATTATTTTTTGCTCAATGCTTCATCTTGCTTTGACTGGCGGCTTTCAGGTCCGTGTGGACAACTTGTGCACTGTTTTATCCACAGAATCTGTGCATAACCCGGGCAGCGCCAAGCCGATGCTCGCCCGCCGCTCGATGTGTCCACACCTCTCGTCGCGATTTCAGTAATTGAGTTCGTCCGCGTAGACGCCGAATGAGCCGGGCTCCAGGCTGGTGGAGATATCGAGCGCGGCGCCGGTCGCGTCCTGCCTGACCGCGCCCAGATCGACCGGATGCATTTCGCGCAACGGCTGCTTGTCATGATCCAGCACCATCAGCAGTTGCGGACGCAAGCCGCGTGTGCGGTATCCCGACTGCACCACGCCAACCTCGCCATTGCTCAGTTCGACCAATGTGCCCGCCGGATACACGCCAACGGCCTGAATGAATTCCTCGACCAGTTCCGCCTGGAAATCGACGCCGCGCCAGGCATACATTTTCTTGACCGCATGGCCGGGTGACAGGACCGTCGCATAGGGGCGCTGACTGGTGATCGCGTCATAGCAATCGACGATCGCCGCAATGCGCGCGAATACCGGAATATCGTCACCTTTGAGCCCGTGCGGATAACCGTGCCCCCCATGACGCTCGTGGTGAGACTCGATCATGTCCGCGACCGTGCGATTGAGGGTACCGGTATCCTTCAGCATCTCCATGCCGAATTCCACATGCGATTTGAGCAACTGGAATTCGCCCGGCGTCAGACGCTCGCATTTTTCCAGCAACTCCTTCGGCACCCGCAACTTGCCAATGTCGAACAACAACCCGCCGGTGGCAAGGCGCTGCAACACCACGGCCGGCAATCCGAGCCGGCGCCCGAACGCAACCACCCATGCCGATGCACTGACCGCATGCCGGTAGGCATAGCCATCCTCGTTCCTGAGACCGGCCAGCCACACGCAGGCATCGGGATTGCGCAACACGCTTTCGACCATCGGGTTGACCGCCTCGCGGATACCCGAGAGATCCAGCACGCTATCCGCCAGGAATTTCTCCATCATGTCGGCAAATGCCCGCGACAGATCCGCGAACACCGCCTTGGCCCGCCCAAGCTCCTCTCCGAAGCCCACCGTGTCCTCGTATTTCTTCAGTTTGAGGTGTCCGAACAGCTCCTTGCCGATATCAGTGCTGCGCGAGCGGAATTTCACCGTCTCGATTGCCGGCTCCTGCATGCGCTGCTGCAGGATCTTGGGCCGTCCCATCACGCGGCTGGTGCGACGCACGTTGCCAAGTTTGCTGCGGTAGACGTCGATATATACAAATTTGCAGTGTCGCTCGAGTTCCTCTATATCCGCCTGGCTGGTGATATAGAAGCCCTGGACCATGAAGGAGGTTTCCATCCAGGGGCGGTCGAGCGCGGTGACGTACATGCCGATCTCGAGATCGGATACCGCGGTAACGACGGAAGTCAATTCAGCCATCGGCTTTCACCAAAAGACCCAAACGGGTCAATCCAAGCAACATCGATCCATTCTAGATCATGGATTCCCGCCCTGCACTGTACGCTCCCGGGATCCCCGGCGATTTTTCAGTTCCTCGAGGAACTCGAGACGGAAAGTCAGTATCCACACCGACTGGCGCTGTTCCTCGGTGGACTCGCGCCGCCACTCATGGGACGGCTCGATCTCGAAGAATATCCAGGGACGGAAAAGATTGCGCCGGTAGCGTACGCCCACGGCATAGGCCTTGGTCAGGCTGGGATCGGTCTCGCCGGAAACGCCCGTGAAGTAACTCAAGGCTTCCTTCTCGTTCAGACGGATCTGGTAATTCAGTTTGGAGCCCCACTCCAACCCATCGGTTTCCTCGCCGTAATCCACCTGGTTGGTCCAGCGTATGATCCGGTTGTCACTCAGGCTGTAGTCCAGGTCAGTGCGAGTCAGGGCTCCGAAGCCGTCGTTCTGCTTGTAATAGAGGCGCTCGCTGAACTGCCAACGCCAATCCTGGCTGATCGGATAGACGAAGCGGTAGCGCAGGCTCGACTTGAAATCGAGCGAGGAATTGGTGCCCACCGAAAAATACAGACGCGAGTGGGTTCGCTCGCTCAAGCGGTATTGCAGGCCCACATCGTTGTCGCTGCTGTCGTCGTTGGGGATCACCTGATCGCGATCCTCGTCCTCCTCGGCGAACACCAGGCTGAGCCGCCGGTTGATCCGCGGAAGATCCACTTTCCCGCGCAGACGCACCTTGACATCGTTGCCGTCTTCTTCGTCCCACTGGTACTCGGTGCGCAATCGGAGCACCGAATCGGCCGATTCCAGGTCCGCTTCGGGCGTTGCAAAAAAAGAATCCAGCCAGACCGCCAATGAATCGGTGCGCGAGGTTACATACTCATAGGAGTCATCGACCCATGATTCGTCGACAGGAGTCGAAGCACAATCACTTCCCGCGGCACAAACCTCATCCGACTCTGCCTGCGGGGCGGCATTTGCCGTGGGCGGGAAGGCCGCGAGCAGGATACAGGCGAGGCTCGGCATCGCAAGCGACATTCGAAACCGGTTTTCGCTCATGCTCGCCCGCCTCCCGGGAACGACCGCGTCCGGGTAACGCAGCCCGACCGCACCACTGTAGGTCATTCGACCTGTATCAACCACCGAGCCGTCGGTCCGAACCAGTCTTGCATCACCGGTCACTGGTGATCCGGTCTTCCTCAAGCGCCCGCCGCATAGTAGCCGGCAAACACGGCGATGAAACGCTCCAGATCCGCACCGGGTAGACGATTGATGCCGGCAGCGGCCTTGCGCCCTCCTCCGGTCGGAAATTGCCGGCAGATCTCGTCCGCGCCTGTGCGCCTGGCGAGCGGTGCGCGCACGCTGACCAGCAGGTCGCCACCGCCGATTTCGGTGAGCACCGCATGAGCCCGCTCCGGATACTGGTTCACGAGGTCGTTGCTGAACACGCCGCTTACCCGCCGCGCCCATGCCTCGTCAGGCAAAAGATAAACCGCGCTGCTGGCCGTGCCGCGCAGCGGTTTGATCGCGGCAGCGGCATGCATATCACTGCGGAAACCCTCTTCCAGCCGGGCAAAGGTCTCCCGGTCACCGGCCATGAAGTCCGCGGGATCCGGAAAACTCCGCAAGCGCTCGAACAGTGCATCGGGCGCGAAATGAAGATCCTCGAGGCTCGGGCCGTAGCCGTTGTAATTGATGTAGTTGCCGAGATTTTCAGCCGCCGCGAGCGCATCGCCAGCCATGCCGATGGTCGTGGCAAGAGCCCGCGCGCTGGTGCCGAGGTTGTCGCCGAACGCACCGACCACGGCCCAGGCGGCGTGCGTGCCGCGCAGGTGGCCATTGATCAGCAGGCTGGTGCAGACCTCGGGCGCGGTATTGATCAGCGACTGCAGGTTCGGATGCAGCGGCACCTCGCCGGAAAAATGATGATCGGCATAAAATACCCTGGCGCCATTTGCCAGCAGCCGATCCAGGTCCTCGCGGTTTTTCTCCATCGAGACGTCGAGCACGGTGATGCTGTCTCCGTCACCGGCGCGCACGCGGCGCAACAGATCGATATCGCGCTTTACCCCGGTCACCAGCTCGCTGTCACGCGGGCTCGCGAGCCGCAATTGCAGCAACGCACAGATGCCGTCCGCATCGCCGTTGAACACATCGACATAACGCATCCGCGATCACTCCCGAATTTCCAGTTGATTTCCGTTGCCGGCCTCGCGCCACGCCGAACCGCTGATCCAGCGCCGGCGTCAACGTGCCCTGTGCGCGAAAAGCTGCTCCACCCGGGCACTCTCGGCGGGAGCATTGCGGCGAACACGTTCAGCCATCGGATCGGAACAACCGTATCGATTGTCGAAGCCGCGCACCGTGGCACTGAAGATTTCGCGTATGCGGGAGCAATCATAAGCCACGCATGCCGCCTCGAGCTGCTCGATGACCGGTTTCAATTCCGCCCACGGCAGAAACTCTTCCAGCGCGCGCAGGATCATGGGGTGCCCCGTCGCTCCCACATCATCGCACATCAGCAGCTCCTCGCGCATTTTCTCGCCCGGTCGCAACCCGATCATGCGGATCTCGATATCGCCCTGGGGGTTTTGCTCGTCGCGCACTTCCATACCCGCCAGGTGGATCATGCGCCGGGCAAGCTCAACGATGCGGATCGGCTCGCCCATGTCCAGCACGAACACATCACCCCC
>JAGNQV010000145.1 GCA_017988885.1 Opitutaceae bacterium
TCTTTCCCGACGATTACCGTGAAATGCGCAGTGTGGTTTACGATGAAAGCATGAAACGTGTGGTGACCCGACGGGAACGCCGGTTCCGTGACCTCGTGTTGGAGGCCAAGACCAGCAGCGATGAGGCGCCGCTAAATGAGGCGGCGGCTTTATTGACGAGGGAAGTGCTGGCTGGGCGCATCAAACTGGAGAGTTGGGACGAGGCGGTGGAGCAATGGATTTTACGGGTAAACCGGATGGCGGAATGGTTTCCCGAATTGGAGGTCAACCCAATCACGGACGCCGACCGGGCGACGTTAATTGAGCAGATTTGTTATGGCGAATTTAGTGCGCGGGACGTGAAAGACAAACCGGTCATGCCCGTGCTGAAGGATTGGCTGACGGCCGAGCAGTTGGCCGTCATCGATGATTATCTGCCGGAGCGGCTGACGATGGCCAATGGGCGCAAGGCCAAGCTTACTTATAGCAAGGAAGGTCCGCCGGTGTTGAGCGCACGAATTCAGGAGCTCTATGGTGTGAATGCAACCTTCAGCCTCGGCCACGGGCGGGTGCCGGTGAAGATCGAGGTGCTGGCGCCCAATCATCGTCCGATCCAAGTGACGGATGATCTCAGTGCGTTCTGGCGGGACATGTATCCGAAGGTGAAAGCGGAGCTTTCGCGGCGCTATCCCCGGCACGAATGGCGGTAACAAACCGCTCGCGGTGGTGGCGTCTTGCGGTGCGCGGCGGGACTAATCAATCGGACGGAAATTCGCGGTTTTGACGCCACCAGAAACGTTGCTGCGGCGCACTTCCGTGACAGGAGTTCCTGTCGTGGCGTCCAAGATTGAAAAATCACAGTAGCGCCGCTCGTCAGGACCGGCGACGCCGGGGTTAATTTTAACGGCATAGGTGACTCCCGGTTTGATATTGATGCGAAAGGAGTAACGGGCGCGGAAAACCGATAGTTTGTATTCTACGGCAATGAGATGTGACCCGGGTGTAAGCGCGAGGGGTTGATCCCAGTCCTTGTCCGGATTACGCACAAATTTGCCGTCAATCATCAGGACGTAGGCGAAGTGATCGTCGTAAAACACCCGGTGGTCTTCGATTTTGGTGCCTCTAATGTAAGCGACACTGCCCGTATGGCTGGCCGGCGCGTGATAGGTTTGTTCCTCCGGCATGGGAGGTTGCGAAGCGCAGCCGTTGAGGAGCAAGGTGCCGGTTAAGATGAGTAGTAGAAAAGCTGAGCGAGTGAACATGATCCCTCATTAGACGCCTGGCGAAATTAAATCTGTTATTCCTTGAATCACTTTTCGAAGCGTGAATCGAGAGCGGTAAAGAAAGAGCGCAATCGAGGGACGCCGTCCCCGTTCGACTCACTCCAGCACCGTCTCCTCCGGCGGCAGTCGGTGGTCATTTCTTCTTGCGACCGGTGGAGCGCTCGATGTTCAGGTAGGTCTTGGCGAGCATCTGGGATTCATAGAACTCGACCAAGCGCACACCTTCGCGCGGTTTGATGAGGTCCTTGCGCGTGGCATGGTCGATCTGTTGTTTGATGCGCCGGCAGAGTTCCTCCCACTGGTATTGGACGCCTTCGATGACGTCGGAAACGCGTGAACCGGCCAGAGCTTCCTCAATGTAAAACCCATTGGGTTCGTCTTCCTCTAAAAACACATGCACTTCATTCACTCGACCGAAAAGATTGTGCAGGTCACCCATGATGTCCTGGTAGGCACCCGTGAGGAAAACGCCCAGATAGTAGGGCTTGTTGTTGAGCGGGTGGAGGCGAAGGTAGTCCTTCGTGTCCTCAAGATCGATGAACGATGAGATCTTACCATCGGAGTCGCAGGTGATGTCCACGAGGATGGCGTTGACGGTCGGTTTTTCATTCAAGCGGTGCAGCGGGGCGACGGGAAAAAGCTGCTTGAGCGCCCAATGATCCAGCAAGGACTGGAAGACCGAAAAATTGCAGACATATTGGTCCGCGAGGAGGGTCTTAAGATCATGCAACTCTTCGGGCACATAGCCGGTTTTTTGGATCTCCTTGGCGATCTGTTCGC
This sequence comes from Opitutaceae bacterium, assembly GCA_017988885.1. Lineage (GTDB taxonomy): Bacteria > Verrucomicrobiota > Verrucomicrobiia > Opitutales > Opitutaceae > UBA2377. The sequence continues at coordinate 2,043 of JAGNQV010000145.1, forward strand.
AAATCTGCCAGAAAAGTGACTCGGCGGCGGCGCGGTTTTCGAGGTCGAGGTAGCCAAGATTGAAGAGCGAAAAGGCCTCCTCTTTTTTCTGCAGGGCGTCGTGGAAGCGTTCAAGCCGACCGAGCTTGGTCTTGTTACGGAGCATGACCTCGAGGTCGATGACGACCTTGTGCTTCACCTTCGGCTGGTGTTCATGGCCGAGTGATTCGCGCTTGTTGATTCGCTCGAATACTTCGACGACGAGCAATGAGTGGGGAGCCACGATCGCCCGGCCGGATTCGCTGACGATATCGGGCACGGGCACGCCGGAGGCGGTGCAAATCTCGCGGATGTTAAAGACCACATCGCGGGCATATTCCTCCATGGTGTAGTTCATGGACGACTCAAAGTTGGAGCGGGAGCCGTCGTAATCGATGCCGAGGCCGCCGCCGACATCCAAGTAGCCCATTGGGAAGCCCATTTTGGCCAACTGGCAATAGAACCGTGACGCCTCGATGACGGCGTTCTTGATCGTGATGATGTTCGGCACCTGAGAGCCGATATGGAAATGCACCAGTTTTAAGGCGGACGTGAGCTTGGCGGTCTTGAGCTTTTCGCAGGCGAAAAGAATTTCTGCCGTGTTGAGGCCGAACTTGGCATTGTCGCCGGTGGACGTGGCCCATTTACCTTCGCCACGGGTCTGCAGCTTGGCACGGAAGCCAATCAGCGGCTTGACGCCGGTTTCGCCGGAAATGCGGATGATGTCGTCGAGTTCTGCCAGCTGCTCGACAACGATGATGATTTTCTTGCCGAGTTTGCGGCCGAGCAGGGCCAACCGGATGTAATCGCGGTCTTTGTAGCCGTTGCAAATGATGAGGCCTTGCGCGCCTTCATGCATGGCGAGCGCTATCATCAACTCGGGCTTGGAGCCGGCCTCGAGGCCGTAGTTGAAATCCTTGCCGGCGGCGATGATCTCATCGACCACCTCGCGGAGCTGGTTGACCTTGATGGGAAACACGCCGCGATACTCGCCTTTGTAGTGCTCTTCCTTGATCGCTTGACGGAAAAGCTGGTTGAGCTGGGTGACGCGGTGGCGCAGGAGGTCCTGAAAACGCACGACCATCGGGGCTTTCAGGCCCATTTCGAGGGCCTCATTCACGACATCGAGCACACGGATGCTGCGCTCGTCGGCGAGGGGCTTCACGTTCACGAAACCCTCGGGATCAACGGCAAAGTGGCCTGAGCCCCAGCGTTTAAAGCCGTAATGCTCTTCAGATTGGGCGGCGGACCAGGCGGATGCGGATTTGCTTTTCAACGAGGGAGGGAGGGGAGTTATGGGCTTGCTTTTGCCGGAGCTGAATCAGTTAGATGCATGTTTTCTTTTTTCAAATCAACCAACACGCAATGCTGAAAATGTCCCTCATGCCCGACGCCACCCTTTTTATCGCCCAAGCTGCCCCCGCCCAAGGCAGCCCGCTACCGACTCTGATGTTCTTCGGTCTCATGTTTGCGGCGATGTATTTCCTGATGATTGCGCCTCAGCGGAAGAAGCAAAAAGCGCACGAAAAGATGCTCGCTGCGCTGCAGACTGGTGACGAAATCGTCACGACCGGGGGTATCTATGGCGAGATCACCAATGTGAAGGATGACCGCTTTGTGCTGCGGGTTGCCGACAACACCAAGGTTGAGGTGGGCAAGGGATTTGTGCATGCCGTGATTGGCAAGGGCACTGCGGAAAAGAAATAACCCGAGGCCTGCCCGCGCGCCAGCGACCGCATCGCGGTTGCGGCCGAGTCCATTACTTTAAAATAAAACCCAATATAGCCATGTTCAAACGCAACCTCTGGAAGATTCTGCTCAGTCTGGTCCTTCTCGGCTGGGCGGTCGCGACACTTCTGCCGCTCAATGATCAGGACTTTCCCACTTACATCAAGACGCACGCGTCGGCCAAGCCGGCCGAGTTCGCCAAGCTGCTGGACGAGGCTGCCGCCAGGCAGGCCGGCGGCAAAGCTTCGAGTGTGTATGTCGCACTGAAGCAAATTGGTTCGGAGCAGCAGGTGGATTTGTCGGTCTATTTCCCTGATATCCGGTTGGAAGCCAGCCTCCGCAATATTGAGCGGCGGAATGAGATTTTGCTGAATGAGTTGCTACGTCGTTCCAAAAGCAGCCTGAAGCTTGGTCTCGACATCAAAGGCGGCGTGGCCGTCACCCTCGAAGTCGACCCCAAGGCGGTCACGGGCAAGGAAGATCCTCGTGAACGTCAGGAAAAACTCCAGAAGGCCATTGAGATTCTCAGCGTGCGCATCAACGGCTTCGGCGTCACCGAACCGGTCATTCGTCCGATTGGTGATAATCGTATCGAGGTTCAATTACCCAGCGTCAATACCAAGGACAACCCGGAGATTGTGGAAAATGTGAAGAAGCCGGCGCAGCTCGACTTCCGCACGGTCAACACGCTGGTTTTCCCCAGCCCGGGAGTGGATACGCCGCCTGGCTATGTCATCATGAACCTCGATCAGGAGGATGGCACGGGACACAACACGACTGAGCGCCTTTTTGTGAAGCGCATTCCGGCCATGGCCGGCAAGGCCATCGCCAACGCGTATTGGCGGCCCGACCTCTACGGCAAACCCGAGGTGATCCTCCAATTTACCGCGGAAGGTAAAAAGCAATTTGCGGCGATCACGCGTGACATCGCCGAAGAAGGCAAACAGGCCGGCCGTTTGGGTCGCCTGGCCATCGTGCTGGACGGCAAACTTTATTCCGCCCCGACCGTGCGCGAAGAGATCGATAGCAATTCCGCGCAGATCAGCGGCAGCTTTTCGGAGCGTGAGGCCAACGACCTCGCCAACGTGCTCAATAATCCACTGGACCTACCGTTGATCGTGAAGGAGCAGTATGAAGTCGGGCCTTCATTGGCGGCCGATGCGATTTCCAGCGGTAAACGGGCGACCGTGATTGGCATCGTGCTGGTGGCTTTGTTCATGGTGGGCTACTATAGTCTTTCTGGCCTGATTGCCGTCCTGAGTGTGACCCTGAACATCGTGATCGTGCTGGGAGTGCTCGCCAGTTACGGCGCCACCATCACGATGCCCGGGATCGCGGGTATCGTGCTGACGGTCGGTATGGCCGTGGATGCGCACATCTTGATTTTTGAACGCATGCGCGAAGAATTGAAATCAGGCAAGTCGCTGGTCGCAGCCTTTCATGCCGGCCATGAAAAAGCCTTCAGAACCATCGTGGATGCGAACATCACGACGCTCATCACCGCGGGCCTGATGATCATGTATGGCACCGGTCCCGTGAAAGGCTTCGGGCTTACGCTCACCGTGGGTATCTTCTCCACCATGTTCACAGCGCTGATCGTCAGTCAGATGTTGCTCGATCTGGCGATTTCCAGCGGTCTGATGAAACGCATGATCGTGGCCCCGGAGATCAAGGTGCCGGCCTTTGATTTTGTCGGCGCCGGTCGGAAAGCTTTTACAATCTCATGGGTGATCGTGCTCATTGGCGTGGTGAGCGTAGCGTTCAAGGGGCATGCCGTCTTTGGCATCGACTTTGCTGGCGGCGACGTGGTCAACCTGACTTTCAAGGAAAAGGTTGATACGGCTAAGTTGCGCGCGGCGCTGGATCAGGCACGCATGGGTGAAGTCAATCCCCTCTACCGCAGTGAAATCGGTGGCGATCACGAAATACTGGATGTGCAGACCGAGCTCGGCAAAGCTGCGACCGCCACGACTGTGCTGCAACAGGCGTTCCCGAACGCCGGCCTAGTCGAGGTAGGCAAGAGTAGCATCGGGCCTTCCATCGGTGCTGAAATCCAATGGAATGCCATAGTCGCTATCGTGCTGGCCTTGCTCGGCATCATGATCTACGTGGCTTTCCGTTTCGAAATTGGCTATGGTATGGGTGCGGTGGTTTCAACCGTGCACGATGTGCTGATGACCATTGGTCTCTTTGTGGTTAGCGGCCGGCAGTTTTCGGCGCCAATGGTGGGCGCGATCCTGCTGATTGTAGGTTACTCGATCAATGACACGATCGTGGTGTTCGACCGCATCCGCGAAGAATTGAAAGCCAACCCGCTGGTCCGGTTGCGCGACGTAATCAATATCGCCACCCGCAAGGTTTTCACGCGTTCGTTGCTCACCAGCTTGACCACCTTCCTGGCGGCGCTCGCACTCTACTTATTCGGCGGCGGTGTCATCAACGATTTGGCATTCACCTTCCTGATTGGTATCGTGACCGGCACGTTCTCCTCGATCTTTGTCGCTGCACCGGTCTTCTACTGGTGGCACAAGGGCGACCGCAAGCATGTCGAGGCGCATTCGGATGTCGCCCCGAAATACGAGTGGACCGGCTCCAGCAAAGCATCGGAGTAAGGTCAGTCCAAATCTGACTGCGCCCGATGCGCTGGACCTATACGCCGCTCCCGGCCGACAAGGTCGGGGCGCTCAGCCGGCAGGCGGGAATCAACCGTGTGCTGGCGGAGCTTTTGCTGCGCAACGGCTTGGGTGGGGCAGACGTGGCGGCGCAATTTCTCCAACCGGCGCTGGCGGGATTGAGCGATCCGTTCCTATTGCGTAACTTGGAGGCCGGAGCTGCCCGTTTGCGGCAGGCCATCGCCGGCCGTGAAGATATCGTGGTGCTGGGCGATTACGATGTGGATGGCGTGAGCAGCACGACCCTGCTGGTGAGCGTGCTGCGGAACTTTGGGCTGCACCCGCGCTTCGTAGTGCCGCGGCGTTCCGAAGATGGTTATGGGCTGTCGCGCAGTGCCATCGACCGGGCCTTGGAACAAGGCCGGCCCCAGCTTTTTGTCGCACTCGATTGCGGCACTAACTCGATCGCGGAGGTGGATTATCTCGTGGGGGCGGGTGTAGATGTGATGGTGATCGATCATCACCGCTCGAAAGAGCAGACTCTGGAACGCGGGCTGCTGATCAATCCGCATGTGTGTGCCGATGCCTCAGGCGCGGATGCAGCCTGGCGTAATCTTTGCACGGTCGGACTGGTGTTCAAATTGGCTCACGGCTTGCTCAAACTGCTCCGTGCGGAAAACCACCCGGTGGCGCTAAACATGCGGTTGAGCAAATATCTCGATTTGGTGGCGATGGGCACGATCGCCGATTTGGTGCCCCTCGTTGGCGAGAATCGCATCCTGGCCAAGCATGGCTTGCGCATCTTGCAGGAGACGCAACGGCCGGGCTTGCAGGCATTGATGACCATTGCCGGAGTGAAACGAGGGCAAACGATCATGCCCGTGGATATTTCCTTCCGGATTGGCCCGCGCATCAATGCGAGCGGCC
>JAGNQV010000146.1 GCA_017988885.1 Opitutaceae bacterium
TGTATGATTTCCTCATTGGCAAACACATCGCCACCGAGAGTCCGCTCACCCAGTGGTTGCACGCCAATTTTACGCCGGCCTTTGCCATTGAGACCTACGAATTCTGGGTGCGCAACGGCCGCACCATTGCCGCGCTGGGCACGGCCCAAATCCGTGAGGCGGAGAGCAGCAGTTCCCCTCGCTACAAACTGTCGGTGATTCTGGCCCAACCCAATCTGCGCAATGTCACACAGGTCACGCTCGGTCAGCTCGACGGTGACCTCAGCCACGTGCGCCTGGTTTGGGACCGGCACAACGCCACTATCCGGATCACGCCCATCAATTCAGCCGGGAATCCGCGCGGACCCGACGCCGCGGCCGCCTGGCCCTTCAGTGCACCGGAGCTCGTCAAAATAGAACTCTTCACCGACGTCCTGCCCGATCACTTCCGCCCGGGCATCAGCATCGTGCATTTCCGCGATGCCACCGGGCAGGCGCTGGCCGAGGCGCGCTTCGTAAATTAGGCCGCACGCTTGCGCGCCACCAACACCAGGCTCACGCCGAACGGCATGGGCAGACGCATGCGCGCCAGCCCGACAAATTGCGCCCGCAACAATCGGTTGAGCCAGCCGGCGGGCACGCGGTCTTCCGCCCGGGCCGCGGTGGCTTTCTGCGGAAACCATTTTCGCCAATGCCGCACCAGCCACACCGCCGGATAAACGAGGACGTTAGTGTAGTTCACCTGCACAATTTCCCACTGCGCCGCCGGAAAAAGCGCCCGCAACTGCGGCCGCGAGTAACGACGGAAGTGATGCAGCACGACATCCCAGTCGCTCCACAAGGCCATGCCCGCGGGCACGGTCACTGCCGCCACGCCGCCCGGTTTCAGCAGGCGGTGAAACCCCTGCACAACTGCCACGTCATCCGGCGTGTGCTCCAGCACATCGAGCGCGGTCACATATTCCAAGGAGGCATCCGGCAACGGCACACGGTCACCTGCCAGACTCAGAATCTGTTCCGGCTTGAACCGGGTGCGCAACATCCGCAGCGCCTCCTCGTGGTCGTCGAGCACCAACACACGGCATTGCGCCGCCATCTCCTCGGCAAAAACCCCCGAACCCGCCCCGCAATCAAGCAAACAGTCGGCGGGTTGCAGCGGCCGGGCGCGTTGCAGCCATTCCCGCACAAAGATGCGCTTGCCGGAGTAATACCAATGCGTGCGCTCAACCTCGGCTAGCTTGATGTATTCGGCGGAGTCCATGAAGGGATGCACCAGATTGCGGGCCCGCGGGGCAGGTGTCCACGCTCCAAATCCGGGCGCCCGTTCCAGCCTAAACCTCACCGCGAACGCCCCCGCATGATTCCTTGCCCGAAAACCGCCGCGAGCCACAGTAAGGACCTTCGATGCGCCTGCCCATGTCCGCTTCATTTTTGTCAAGACTTCTCCGGCGGACACTCATCGGCCTCACCGTGGCTGCGCTGCTTGGGTTGCACGCTTGGCTGGCGCTCTCGGCCTCGCGCCAGAAATCACCCACCTCGGATGAGGCCGCCCATCTGACCGCCGGCCTCGCCTACTGGGAATTCAACGATTACCGGCTGCAGCCGGAGAACGGCAACCTGCCACAGCGCTGGGAAGCGTTGCCCGCCTGGTGGTCGGGCCAACAGCTGCCCGCCCAACATCCCGACTGGGCGGTTTCCAATGTGTGGGGCATCGGCCGGGCCTATTTCCGGGCCCAAGGCGAAGGGTTGGAGCAAACAATTTTTGCCGCCCGGGCCATGAACATGGTTTGGAGCGTGGCCACGGGGCTGTTGATCTGGTGGTGGGCCCGCCGCTTGTTCGGCATGGCCGGCGCATTCGTGGCGCTGGGATTTTTCACCTTCTGCCCCACTTTCCTCGCCCACGGCGCCCTCGCGACCTCCGACATGTGCATGACTTTTTTCATGCTGGCCAGTGTCGGCGCCTACTGGCGGCACCTGCGGGATTTTCGTTTCAGCACGGGCTTGCTCAGCGCCGCAATCATCGGGCTGGCCTGCGTCGCCAAATTTTCTTTCGTGCTGCTGCCCTTCATGTTCGCGCCCCTGCTGCTGTGGCGGATTTTCTCCAGCGCACCTTTCACCTGGCGGGGCAAAAATCTGGCCGGCCGGTTCGCGCGCCTGTGGCTATTACTGATCTCGACCACCGCCCACGTGCTGGTCGCATGGTGTGTCATCTGGCTTTGCTTTGGTTTCAGGCATGACTCCACCAATAGCTGCTTGCCCGGCCTGACGATTTATCACCGGCCGTGGGATATCGTCATCGCCAGCCTTGGAACCAAGAGCACTGGGTTCGAGCTGCTGCGTCAGGCGCGCTTGTTGCCGGATGCATTTCTTTACGGATTCGCCTTCGTGGTGGATATGTCGCAAATGCGCGGCGCGTTCCTCAACGGCCAATACAGCGTGTCCGGCTGGCCGGAGTTTTTTCCGTATGCGTTTCTCGTCAAAACCCCGTTGCCACTGCTGGCCGGAATTTTGGCCAGTGTCGGCCTTGCCGGCTGGCGCTGGCGGCGCACGCCACGGACATTCGTGCCGGACCTTATCCGAACCCTGCCGCTGATTTCACTGTTTGCGGTCTATTGGATTTTTTCCGTGACCAGTCATTTGAACATCGGGCACCGGCACATCCTGCCCACCTATCCGGTGTTGTTCATCGCCACCGGCGCGCTCGGCTGGTGGATGATGCGGGTGCGACTGCACCTGACGGCCGGGCTGGTCGTCGCGGCTTTGCTGCTCACCCAAGCCGTGGTCAGCTTTCAAATTCGTCCGCATTACTTGGCATTTTTCAATCCACTCGCCGGCGGCCCGCAGCACGGCTATCGCCACCTCGTGGACAGCTCACTCGATTGGGGCCAGGATTTGCCCGGGCTCGCCGCGTGGCTCAAAATCAACGGCACTCCATCCACGGCGGATGAGCGCGTTTATTTTTCCTACTTCGGCACCGCCGACCCCGCCCACTACGGCATCAAGGCACTGCCGCTCCCCACGCTCCCCTCCAGTGGCGTTTCCGCACCTTGGTATACACTGCGACCGGGCATTTATGCCATCAGTGCCACCATGTTGTCGCACGTTTACAGTCCGTATGGCGGCAAATGGACGCTGGCGTTGGAACATGATTACGAACTGCTGCGCCACCTTGAGCCCCGGTTTCTGGAATATGCGCGCAGCACGGGAGATGCCCGGACCCAGCTCGAAGCGAGCATGCCGGCGATGAAATGGCGCGACCTCTGGGACCAATACGAACTGCTCCGCTTCGCCCGTCTCTGTTATTACCTCCGGGTGCGCACCCCGGATGCGAACATCGGCTATTCGATTCTGATCTACCGCCTGAGCCCCGCCGAAATTGAGGCCGCGCTCGGCGGATCCATCGAGGATTGGACTGCCCTGATCGAAAAAACCATCACGGCCGGACCTGACCGCTAAGTCGGTTTAATTCCAATGGCCTTTTGCTAGCGCCCCTAGAGCGTTTAAAAAATCTGTAGCCACCGGAATTGTCATTCTGAGTGGGGCGAAGAATCCAGTGGACTGATCGCTGCGAGAGAAAAGCTGGATTCTTCGGCTTCGCCTCAGAATGACAGGCACCTACCACACCGGCACAGGGACGTGCCGGTCCACCTAAAAACTTCAATCCGCCGGCCTGCGCTCAAAGCAAAAAATCAACGGGCGTTTGATTATAACACCAATGGCGGTTGGCCATCACGATCCCCGGCGCAAGCCCCGGGGCATGGGAGGGACCGGCTCCGTCCGGTCCGCGCCTACTTGCAACCAAACGGACGCCACGGAGGTCGTCCCTCCAAACAATCCAAGGCGAAGCAAGTTTACCCGCCTCTGGCGGTGCCAAAAGCGACCAAGGCTTCGCCGGATTGAAACCATGGGCACAAAAAAGCCGCGCCAGTGAAGGCGCGGCTGAGAATTTAGATCCAACGCCAACGCTTACTTGCTCGCCTTGGCGCTTTCGTCGGCGGTTTCCGGCGCGAGGAACGGATCCGAGCCATCGCGATAGCCGGGCAATTCGTCGCGGCGCAGGCCCATCCGGCGAATAGCGCGCGGATCAAAGACTTCCTCAATGGGCGCCCCTTCAGCCGACACGGTCTTCGCGGTGATGAAGATGATGAGATTGCGGATCTGGTCGTTCTTGCTGTCCGAGCGGAAGAGCCGACCCAACAGCGGGATGGAGCCCAGCACAGGCACCCGCGTCTGACCGTTCTGAATGGTATTTTCAATCAAGCCACCAATACCCATGGTGTAACCATCCTTGAGCGAGACCTGCGTCTTGGTCTTGCGGGTGGTCACGATTGGGATTTGGGCCGTGCCGAAATTGGCATTTTCCACCGAGCTGCTCACCTCGGGTTCGATGCTGAGCTTGATGAAGCCTTGGGCGTTCACCTGCGGCGTCACCTTCAGGATGATACCGATTGGCCGGTAGTCGAACCCGCTGACCTCGTAGGATCCGCGCTCCGCGTTGTAGGTGTAGCGCGGGATGGGGTATTCCTTGCCGATGTTGATCATGGCTTCGGAGTTATTGAGCGTCACCACCGTGGGGTTGGAGACGAGCTTGGTGTCGTTCTTCGTCTTAAGCGCCGAGAGGATGATATTGAAGTCGGAGGCGGAGAAGACGGCCGAGGCGAGCCGGTTCGTGCTGCCGTTGTTGGCCAAGCCAAACAAGCTGTTCACGGCATTCGATGCGGTGGTGTTGAGCGAATCGGATAGGGAACCCGTGGAACCCGTAGCGGTGCTCCCGGTAATTGTGTTACTGGTAGTGCCGTTGAAGGTGTTAATCGCGGTGGCCGTTTCTGCAGTTCCAGGCACCGCCGCAGAGGTCAAGTTGCCTGCAAGATCGTATACCGCAGGAGTGCCGGGAACCGCAGGTGAGTAGTTGGCCGCAGTAGTCGTTCCCCCCACAGAAGCAGGCAGACCCGAGACCGATCCCGATGGAAAATTAAGCGTCGAGGGCACGGTCGCACCAGGACCACCGGCCAAGCCAGTAACGTAGGTATTCGTATTTCCGCCTTGGTTAGAGCTGTTTGTGCCATTGTTCACTTGGTTCGTGTTGCCCGTCTGCGTCGCGCTGCTACCAGAGACGGTATTGCCTCCCGTGCCATTGCGCCCGTCGTTCGTATTCTGACCACGCCCACGATCCCAAGTCTGGCTGATCCGACTGACGCCGATGTTCATACCGTTAAGCGAAGCCCAGTTCACGCCGATATTTTTGATATCAGTGTTAGTGACCTCGACAAATTTTGACTCGATCATCACCTGGGCGGTGGCCTTGTCGAGTTTCTCGATGATCGGGCGGATGCGATTCATCTGGCTGGCCCGCTCGGTAATAATCAGGGCGTTGCTCCGCGAGTCCACCTTGATGCTGGCACCCGCACTGGTGACCAGCGGAGCGAGCGCCGGAGAAAGTTCAGCGGCGGGAGCGTAGTTGATGATGAACACCTCGGTGGCGAGCGGCTCTTGCAACAAGCTCTCGTTGCTGACGATCTTGATGATGTTACCCTCTTCCACGTAGGTGAAGTTTACCGGACTGAGCACCACATGGAAAATCTGCCGCCAGGTGACATCGCGCAGTTTGATGGAGGTGCGGCCTTGCAACGTGTCCGGCACGACCAAGTTGAGTTCAAAAAGGTCGGCGACGTTGCGGAGAATGTTGCGGATATCCTCGTCGGGGAAGTCGACCGAAAGGGTATCGGCACCCGAGGCATCCTTGCTTTTGGTGGCGGCAGGACCATGGCCTTCATCCTTGATGGTGACCTCGGAATCGGCCGTAACGACGGCCGTTTGCGCGGTCGAGGAAGCTTCGGTGGTGGTTTGGCTCCAAGCGCGACTGGTGAGCAGCAGGGCAACCAGCAGCGTGGGCGGGATGAGTGAACGTGTTCTCATGGTTTCTTTCCTGGTTTAATTGGCCGGGTAATTTCCTCGCGGTTGAGGCGGAGGGTAAAGGTGGTGGTGCCGATGGCGGTGATATCGAGGTCGTAATCCGCGCCATCAAATGTAATCGTAAGCCGGTCGCCCACTTTGAGCTTTTTTTGACCAAAAAGCAGGATCGCCTCACCGCCCAGCACCGCCGTGCCGGAAGGAGAAAGCTTGTCGGCGAGGGTTTCCAGCACCCCGCGATCGCCCGCCGGACGGGTGGCGACACCGGCCGCGGCCGCGGCGGCGGCCGCCGCCATCTGGGCCTTGATTTCTTCGGGATCCGGCTGCTCAAAGCCGGCCGGGTTAAAAGGCACCACAATCTCTGCCGGCAGCGGCGCCAACTCACGCGGCTTAAGCAATTTCGCCGCCAGATCAACCGTCGCCCGGCGTTCCTGCGGAGCGGTGAGATCGGATTTCTGGGCCAGCACCGGGGTCACCACCGACAATCCGAGTGCGATCAACAGGAGATTGAGCAAAGGGGATTTCATGGCGCGCCCAAAAGTTCGAGGCTAAGACTGAGGGAGATGGAGTCCGACCGGGCTAGGCTGTTCCCGGAACTGTTCTCACTGCTACCGGCTGCCGGGACAAAATTCGCGGTCATGATGCGGCAATAATGGCTGCCGCTTTGCAAGCGCCGGAGAAAGTCAAACACCTGTGGATAAGTGCCCTGCACCGACAGGTTAAATACGACCGGCAGGTAGGTTGGTTTTTCTTTCCCCGTCCGGGACGCTCCGGCGACCTGCCGCAAGTCGAGCAGCTTGACGCCGGTATCCGCCTCCAACTTGTAGAAATACTGCAGGTTGCTCGCGAGCGCGCCGACCCGCACCAATCGCGTGTCAATTTCCTTGTTGGCGGCGGTGACCGCCGCCAACTGGTCACCCAACTGGGCCGCATTTTTGATGTTGGCCGCCAAACGCTGGCCTTCCGCGGATTTTTGCTGCAGCGTAGCCGTAGCCTCCGGAATCAGGTCCATCCGGAAATAAATCCCGGCGGCGAGCACGAGGCACAACACCACGGAACCCGCGATGACGGGGTTCTTCTTCAGCAAGGCGACGGCTTGGTCGTTTGTAAGCGCCATGGTTATTTCTTCGCCTCCTTGGCGGCGACCGGAGCCTTCAGCTTCACCGCAATCTCGATTGCCAGTCGGCCAGTAGAGGCGACGCGGTTCAGGTTGGTCAGTTCAACCGATTCAAACTGGGCGCCAAATTCGGGATCATTGCGCAATTGGTCAACGTAGGCTGTGGCGTAACCCGTGGCCAAATCCGCAGCTCCGCGGACGGTGCAACGCAGCACCAACAGCGAATCCCGCAATTCAAAGACATCCACGGCCACATTCTTGGGCAGGGTCTGGCCGACGCGCAGGATCAAATCCGAGACGGTCGGGCG